>JADZEF010000313.1 GCA_020850695.1 Planctomycetaceae bacterium
CCGGGCCCGGTGGATTCGGCGACGCTCTTTGCCGCTCGATTTAATCCCACCTGCCAAGAAGGCCCAAGTCGCTTTGAGTCCGTGTCTTACGGTCCGCCGCGCCCCTCTCCTTCGGACGGCGCGACCGATTTTCCGGCGGATGGCCCGCCGTTTGCGAAATGCCGGGTGGGTGGCAGGGATCGCCGCCCGGCGGAATGTGTCGCCGAAGGGACACCTCACAAGCCGAAACACCATGAGCATGGACGCTCGCCTGATGTCGACCGACACCGCTTTGCCCTCGGTCCGGACCTCTCCCCTCAACATGGCGGAACGCGCTGGTCCGTGGCTGCGGGTCGGATTGATCCTTTCCATTTTCTGGTCGTGCGGTGCGACTTACAGCACGCCGAACTTCGTCGTCACGGCTCCGACGGCAGAATTCGCGAAGCAGGTCGGCGACCTCGCCGAGCAGTACCGCGAGCAGATCGCCATCGAGTGGACCGGCGAGAAGCTTCCCCGCTGGTACAAGCCCTGCCCGATCTCGGTGAAGGTCGGACAACTGGGCGCCGGCGGCGCGACCTCGTTCTGCTTCGACCGGGGCCACGTCTTCGGCTGGAAAATGAACATCCAGGGGACCGAGGAACGCATCCTCGACAGCGTCCTCCCGCACGAAGTCAGCCACACCATCTTCGCCTGCTACTTCCGCCGCCCGCTCCCCCGCTGGGCCGATGAAGGGGCCGCGACGCTTGTCGAACACGAATCCGAGCGGATGCGGCAGCAAATGCTCCTCGACCAGGTCATCCGCACCAGCAAGCGGATCCCGCTCAAGCAGCTCCTGAGCATGAAGGAATATCCCAAGGAAATGCAGCAGGTTCTGACGCTGTACGCTGAGGGGTATTCGCTCGCCAACTTCCTCGTGCAGCAGGGGGGCAAGACCCGCTATCTGAACTTCCTGCAGGACGCCCACGACCGCAATTGGGACGAAGCGATCGCGAAGCACTACGGCCTGAAGAACACCGAAAACCTCGAAAAGGAATGGACCGGCTGGATCATGGCCGGCAGCCCGCCGCTCCCGCGACGCGACGGAACCCAGCTGGCCGACGCGGGCAAGCCTCGCAAGTCGAACGAACCCGTGGTGCGATTGCAATCTCCGGATGAGTCAGCTGCCGATCACCTGGCGGCCCCTCCCCGCAGCGACCGTGGCCGCGACCGTGGAGTGGCTCAATCGGCTCGGACCGCCGACGCCACCAACGCCGGACGGGGCAACGCTCGTGGCTCAAACTGGGACACGCTGCCAGAACGGGAACGCCTGCCGCGTCCCACGCCGCTCGCGTCGAACGTGGTGGTCTCAGCGGGCTCTGCTCCGCCGTCTGACAGCCGCACCCGCCCGCAGTTCGATGAGACGCTCGAATCGGTTTCCCGCCGCTTTGTAATTCCTGCAATCGACGAATGGCTCAACGGCCCGGCCGTCGCCGAAGTCCCCTGATCGCCAGTCAATGACACCGCTTACGGCTCGCCCTTCGACCGCCTCCCCCGCACCGACGAAGGGCGAGCCACAAGCCAGACCCCGATCGAACCGTCCGTCAAAAACCCGTCCGGATCCCCGCCGTTCCGACCCAGAACGACCCGGACTTCAACGATCCCGGCCGCCAGGCCAAGGGCCGAGCCAACGACGAATCCGCCGTCCCCGCAGGCCATTCTCGTTGCTCCGCATCATGAGTCGATGTCTCGTCTCTCCCTGACGAGGCCATCCCACCGGCCCGACCCAGGCCGTCTCGACTCGCGATGCCGCCAAGGCAGCCGGTTTCCGTCGTAAGCCGCTCGCCCCCCCGAGCGGCTTACGGCCGTTAACGTGGGAGGCTTCCAGCCTGTCGGTATGCACAAGACCCCGTCTCGTGAAATCGCGCGGCGTGCCGACAACTCGTTCGAAGCTCCTTGGCTCTCATGCATCGAAAACACGGGATGAGTGTCGGCGTGACTCACGAGACGCACCACGCGAATTCACGACATGGAATGTCGTGCCACACTGGCGGTCTGCAAGCCTATCCCACGGTCTCACGCGAACGCCTGCGTCGTCGGCTTGATCGTCAGCTCGGGGACATGGGCTCGTGGCGGGAGGGTGGCCACCATGAGAGCGGCGGCCGCCACGTCCTCGGGTTGCAGGATGCGTGCGCGGTGCTCGGCCGTCACGGGGACCGGCCGCTGGTCGAGGATGGGCGTTTCGACCTCGCCCGGATAGATATTGGTCACCCGGATGCCGTGGTCCTTCTCTTCGAGCCCTGCCACAAGTCCGAATCCTGAAGCGGCGAACTTCGATGCCGTATACGCGGCACCGCCGAGGAGGCTTGCCCGGATGCCGGCGACGGACGAGATATTGATGATCACTCCGTCGCGCCGCTCCCGCATCTGCGGCAGCACGGCGCGGACACAAAGGAATGTTCCCGTCGCGTTGACGTCAATGATCTTCTGCCAGTCTTCCGGGGAAAGCTCGGCCAGTGCCCGCCGCGGAACGTTGATCCCCGCACTGTTCACGAGGATGTCGACCCGTCCCAACTCGCGGTCGGCCTGCTCGAACAGGCGCTCGATGTCGGCCCGGATGGCAACGTCGGCGACGCAGGTGCGAATCGGGTGCGGGCCGGCGGATTTCGCTGCCGCTTCGCGCAGCCGGGCTTCGCCACGTCCCGCGATCAGGACCTTGGCCCCCTCAGCGGCGAACGCATAAGCGATCGCCGCACCGATTCCACTTCCACCACCGGTGACGACCGCTGTTCGATGGGCTAGACGCATGGAAGGTCGACGGCTCCGACTACTTCTCGTTTTCGATGCGGTAAAGGGCCGAGTCGGTGCGAATGATCAACGCACTGTCGACCACGCCATACGAAGCCAGCGTGCGGCCGGGGAGCTTGTTGCGGGCGATTTCTTCGAACTCATGCCCCGCCTTGATGACGGTTCCCTCTCCCTTTTCGTCCTGGAAGTAGATCCGCCCCTCGGCGTACAGCGGCGAGGCGGAGTAGTTTCCGCCAATCCGCTTCGTCCAGACGACGTCGCCTGATTTGGCGTCGAAGCAGGTGGCCACGCCGTTGTCGCTGACGCAGTAGAGATCATCACCGACCAGCAGCAACGAGGGCGTGTGCGGGGCGGAGCGGTTAGTCTGCCAGGTGATGTGTGAGTCGGTCACGTCTCCCTTGCCGTCGACTTTGATCGCCAGCAGCGACGGAGTGCCATAGCTGGTGGTGAGGTAGACCATGCCGTGCCCAAAAACCGGCCGCGGGATAACCGAGAAGCCCTGGTAGTTGACGTTCCAGAGTTCGTCGCCGTTTTTCGGATCGTAAGCGATGACCACATTCGTCGAGGGTGAGATCACCTGTTTCTGGCCATTGACTTCAATCAACTGAGCCGTCGCGAACGAGAACTTGTTCGCTCGCTCCGGGCGGTCCTTCTTCCAGAGAACCTTTCCGTTCGACGCATCGAGTGCGACGACGAACTGCAGGTCCGAGCCGTCGCAGCTGAAGATCAGCGCGTTGTCGACGAGGATGGGCGAGGCGCCGTTGCCGTGCTGCGGCTTGTAGATGATGTCACGCGTCGTCCAGAGGATCTTTCCGTCAGTGTCGAGGCAAGCTGTTCCCTGCGTGCCGAAGTGGACGTAGACCTTGCCGTCCCGCACGAGCGCCGTCGGGCTGGCGTGCGAGTTCTTGCCGTGGATTTTCTCGACCTTGTCGTGCTCCTGCTTGAAGACCTCGACGTCCCACACGACCGTGCCGTCGTCGGCCTTGAGGCACAGCGCCCGCAGCGAACGGTCCCGTTCCTTACCTCCTTCAACGGGGACTGCGGCGGTCAGATAGATCTTCCCCGCAACGATCGACGGAGACGACCACCCTTCCCCCTTCACCGGCACCTTCCAGCGGACGTTCTTGTCTTCGCCCCATTCGGTCGGCAGGCCCGTGGCCCGCGAATGGCCGTCGCGCGTGGGCCCGCGAAATTCGGGCCAGTCCTCGGCAAGGCCGGTTCCTGCGGCGGCGAGAAAGCTAATCGTCACCCAGGAGAGAGCCAGCCACGATGCTGAAAACCGCATAGACAAAACTCCTTCGATCAAACGCGAGAGCGCCGCGAGACAGCGAGGCGCCGGCGGTGAATGGTCCGTATCTTCGGAAATTCGACGCCTGTTCACAATGCTGGGACGGTGGCGTGTTCTTGCGGAAACGAAGCCTCCGTCTCACCTTTTCTTTCCCCTGAACGCAGTCCATACTGAAGATGCCAAGTCTTCGCGCCCCCGGATGCCTCATCGTCAATCGCGACTTCCGGTGGCTCGCCCCCGACCTTCGATCCTCCCGGTCTTGCATGAGCCGACTGGCCCTTGTCCGATACGGAGCCATTCCCGAAGTGGCTCGCTTCGATATCGCCACTGAGGCTCCCCTCGTGCGGGGGGATGCCGTCGTTGTCCGCACGCACCGCGGCGTTCAGCTGGGCACTTACCTCGAAGAACTGACGGTGGTCTCGTCTCCTTCCCGCGTACTGCCGGCCGGTCGCGGCGACGATGTGACGGCCGGCGGCGAAGTCGTGGACGAGGGACATCCTTCAACACAGGTGCTGCGTCCCGCGACGCCCGAAGACGTTGAGCTGCGGCGGACGCTCCAGTCGTCCTGCGAGTCCGATTTCGCCGAGTGGGTCGAGCGGATCCGCCGCTGGAATCTCAAGCTGGAGCTGATCGACCTCGAGCGGACGCTCGATGACGAGAAGCTGATCCTGTACGTTCTGAATGAGCGCGGCCCTGAATGCACCAAGCTCGCGATCCAGGCCGCCGCCGCCGGACTGGGGATCATCGAGGTGCAGCCGGTCGGACTCGAGGGCCTGCTGAAGGTCGAATCTGGAGGCGGCTGCGGCTCTGGAGGGTGCGGAAGCGGCGGCTGCCACTCATAATGCTTTCATAGGGTGGGCACCGCCCACCATTCTTGCCGCTTCACGAAGCCTCGCCTTTCGTCACGCGTTTATAGTGGGCCATGCCCACCCTGTAAAATATTGACCGCCCTTCCGCCAGTCCTTCCCGCCGGCTCGACCCACCATGCCTGAAACCTCCTACGATCGCCTCGCCTCGCTGAAGCAGTCTTCCGGAAAGGCGTCCGTCGTCGACCACCTGGTCGAGACGTTCCGCCGCGAGAAGAATCATCACAAGCTGTTCGACACGCTGCTGCTCCGCAAGAAACTGGAAATGGGGCTGCCGCTCATTCGGCCGACGTCGCTCGAAGACGTCCCCGCCGACCGCCGCGACGAATTCGAAACCGCCTACATCGAGGCCGCCCGCGAGGTCGGAAAGCTGTTCCTGGCGGATGGCAACATCGGCGAGGCGTGGCTTTACCTCAAGACGATCCGCGAGCCGCAACCGGTGAAGGACGCGATCTCCGCCATCACGCTGCCGCGCGACGCCGACAAGGTCACCGACGAAGTGATCCAGATCGCCGTGCACGAAGGGGCCAACCCCGTGAAGGGGATTGAGCTGATGTTGCGGCATTACGGAACCTGCAACACCGTCACCACGCTCGACCAGATCGCCCACACGCTCCCCGCGGCCGACCGTCCGAAGGCGGCCGCCGTCATGGTGCAGCACCTTTACAACGACCTCTGCTACACCGTCCGCTCGGAAGTCCAGAAGCGGATCCCGATGCTGCCGCCGAACGAGACGCTCCGCTCGTTGATTGCGGGGCGGGACTGGCTCTTCGGCGAGGGGAACTATCACATCGACGTCTCGCACCTGCACGCCGTGGTGCGGTTCGCCCGCTTCCTTGAACCAGGCGCGCCCGAACTGAAGCTCGCGATCCAGCTCGCCGAATACGGTTCCAAGCTCTCCCCGCAATTCCAGTACGGGGGAGACCCGCCCTTCGAAGACTACTACCCGGCGCACATCCAGTTCTTCAAAGCGCTGCTCGGCGAGAATGCCGACGAGGCGCTCGGCTACTTCCGCAACAAACTCGAGCAGGAGCCCGACGAACAGGACAAGCCGATGCTGGCCTATGTCCTGACCGATCTCCTCGTGCGGACGGGCCGCAAGGCCGAAGCGGTGGAGCTGGCGGCGAAATACCTCTCGACGGTCGATGAGAGCACGGGCTTCTCGTTCACGCGATTGTGCGTCGAATCGAATCGCCTCGACCTGCTCCGCGACTCGGCCCGCGACCGCGGCGACCTTGTCGGCTACGCCGCCGCGCTGCTGCAACAATCGTGATGCATTGGTATGAGCCCCACCGGCCTTGTGCCGGTGGTCCCGTGACTGACAGCTACGCCATCGCCGACAGACGTCCGGCGATGGCGTAGCCACGAAGTCATTTCACCACCCGCACAAGGCCGGCGGGGACTTGGAAGAATCACGCTTGTGATCGGCGGCCATCAGCCGATCTTCGGCAACTCGAATCCCTTGCGATACTCGCGGCCCAGGAGCGCCGACGCCGCCGGGTTGTTCTGGATGAAGTCCGTGCTGGTGCTCTTCGGATTCAGCTGCAGCGTCGACCGTGTCCGCCAGGCGATGTTTGCCAGGTGGCAGAGTTGCGTCGAGTGGTGGCAGATTTCGACGTCGGCGTTCGGCTTCTCGCGACTGATGAGGCAGTCGAGGAAGTTCTGGACATGCTCGTTGTCCCGCGAGGCGGGTTTGCGGGTTTCAACCGCCTTTTCCTTCTGGTAGACGGTGTATCCGCTCGACCCGCACACGAGAGTCGCGTCCGATCCGTAGAAGGCGATGCCGAAGTCGGCCCCATCGATGCCGCGCTTCGACCAGGTCCGGTGCTCCCACTGGATCGCTGCATTGTCGAAGTCGAACGTCGCGAGCTGCGTGTCCGGCGTCTCCTGGTCGTCCTCGAAGTGGTACTTGGCCCCGCCGCAGGTCACATAGTTCGGCACGTCGACGCCCAGCCCCCAGCGGGCGATGTCGAGCGCGTGGATGCCGTTGTTTCCGCACTCGCCCGTGCCGTAATCCCACCGCCAGTGCCAGTGGTAATGGACGAGGTTCTTCTTGTAATACGACGCCGAGCCCGGACCGGCCCACAGGCTGAAGTCGAGGTTCTTCGGCGGGTCGACCGGCTGCTCCTTGCCGATGTTCGGCCGCGTGCTGGTGATCCAGCACCGCACGAAGCTCACCTTGCCGATCTTCCCCGACTGGATCGCCTTCACGGCGTCCATGTAGTCGGCCCCGCTCCGCCGCTGCGTCCCGCAACCCACCACCCGCTTGTGGTATCGGGCCGCCTCGATCATCCGCCGCCCTTCCTCGATGTTGTGCGAGCAGGGTTTCTCGCAATAGACGTCCTTCCCCGCCTGGCAGCCCCAGATCGTCGCAAGAGCGTGCCAGTGGTCGGGCGCCGCACAGATCAGCACATCGACGTCCTTGTCGTCGAGGGCGGTGCGGAAGTCGGCGACGGCCTTCGGGGCTTTCTTCCCCTTGTCGGTGATCTGCTTCACCGCCCCCGGCATCACGTTCTCATCGGGGTCGCAAATGTAGGCGAACTCGACCTCGGGAAAGTTCATGAAGGTGCTGATCAGCCCGCGGCCGCGGCCGTTGACCCCCATGACGGCCACTCGGACCGGCTTCTTGTCCTTCGCGTCCTCTGCGGCGCGAGCCGGACCCACATGAACCGACGCCATCAAACCCGCGGCGGCAAACGCCGAAGTGGAGAGGAAGTCGCGACGGGTGAGATCGGTCATGGGTGGTCTCCGGGAATGGCAGTCGGTGAGACAGATACATGGAAGAACGTCGATTCTAGCAATCCCGCTTCACGAATTCTTCCCCGGACGAGATGCAGCCGCGTCCGTCAGATGTTCCATCCCGCGCAAAAAAAAGGCCGCTCGAGGAGCGGCCGCCACATCCGATTTCATCCTGTCCATCGCTGCCTTCATGACGTCGTCGTCGGAGAGGGAGACGCCGCGCTGCTGCCGCTGGGGAAGACCTGCCGGCCGAAGATCATGCGGCCGGCGCTGCTCTGCAGCATGCTCGTGACGATGACGTCGATGTCGCGGCCCACGAGGTGCGCGGCCGACTCGCAGACCACCATCGTGCCGTCGTCGAGATAGCCGACCCCCTGTGCCGCCGACTCCCCTTCCTTGATGATCTTGATCTTCAGCCGGTCGCCGGGGACGAACCGCGGCTTGAGCGCGTTCGCCACGTCGTTCAGGTTGATGACCGGAATTCCCTGCAGGCTGGCGACCTTGTTGAGGTTGAAGTCGTTCGTGACGACGCGTCCCCCGAGTTGCTTGGCCAGTTCCACGAGCCGCTGGTCGACCGTCATCCCGCGGAACTCGTCCTTCTTCGTTTCGTGAACGCGGATGTCGACGTTGGGATGGTTCTGAAGCTTGCTGAGGACCTCGAGCCCGCGGCGGCCGCGGGTGCGGCGGGCCTTGTCGTTGCTGTCGGCGATGTCCTGGACTTCATGCAGCACGAACTGAGGGACGAGCATCGGCGAATCGATAATGTTGGTATCAATGATGTCGGCGATGCGGCCGTCGATGAGGGCGCTGCTGTCGAGGACGAGGGGCTTGCCCCCTTTCACTTCCTTGGCGAACTCGACATAGGGGATGACGAACCGGAAGTCGTCCTTCGTCTGCAGCAGCAGCGAGATGCACAGGTACGGAAGGATGAGCGTGGTCATCATGACGACGGCGTTGCGGACGTCCGCCGTCCGCATGATGGGCTCGAGTGCCTGGATGAGCAGGTAGCTCAGCAAGACGCCGACGAGCAGGCCGAAGTAGATCGCCGAGATGACTTCGATCCGCTTGCGGCGGATGAAGACGTCGGCCGCGGTAACGACCTGCGAGAGAATCATCAGTCCGACGAAGGTCGCGATCGGATGATCGTCGACGAACGTGGGACGCGCGGTCGACGCGGCGGGATTGACGAAGGTGGCGATGGCCCCCGCACACACAAAGACATACAGGAGGCGGACGACAAGGAGGAGCATGTTCTCGGCAGCAGGAGGGATCGCGTCGGAAGGTTCCGAGAGCGCCGCGACGGGGGTGGAAGGTGGCGGGCAGGCGAATTCGTCCGCCAGTTCGGCCACTATAGGAGACGAAATACCAGATTGCCAGCAGGATATCTTAGCGTAAGGAGCGTCGATGAAGACTTCAGGCGACTGGACGTGAATACGA
>JADZEF010000314.1 GCA_020850695.1 Planctomycetaceae bacterium
AAGACCCCGGCGAGCGGGACCGCCGCGTGATCCTGCCGGTGAAGAACAACCTGACGCAGACCCCGTCCGGCTACGCCTACCGCATCAAGGACGCGGTGGTCACCTGGGAGATCGACCCGGTCGCCGTCACGGCCGACCAGTTCCACGCCTGGTGCGAAGCCAACACCCGCACCGAAGAAATCCTCGAAGGTCTGCGTCTCCTCCTGCAACCCGGCCCCGTCCTCTACGCCGAAATCGAAAGCTGGGCGACCGAAAAGGGCTACCCGACGGCAACCCTCATCGAAGCGAAGCGCCGCCTGGGCGCGACGACAACGAGAAACCCGGAAGGTCGAATGCTGTGGGAACTCCCCGCCGACGCAAGCGAAGGACAGAACGGCTGAGCCACGCACATCGGCCCACGCGAGCCATTGTCTTCATCCCCCCATCTCCCCCTCGCCCCATCCCCCCATCCTTGGATGATCGACCTCCAAAGCCTCGCCGACCTCCTGATCCGTGGCGCCTCCCTCCAGATAGCGCTCGCGCAACTCGGCCGCACGCCGATCGACATCCTCGACGACGTCTCGCGTCCGGAGATCCAGGGCTTGCTGGTGTCGGTGCGTCGGGTGCTGACGAACAACCTGACGGCCTCGCTCTACCGCCGCGCGATGGAAGGAAGCATCCCCGCCCTCACCTTCTGGCTGGCCCACTTCCCCGACTCCCCGTTCCACCACCAGGGGGAAGGGTCGAAGGACCGCTACGCCACGATGAGCGATGCCGAGTTGATGGCTGAGGCCAAAGCCCTCGGCATGACCCTCGAAGACCTGACCGCCCCACTCCCCGGCGACAACCTCACGATCGCGAGCCCACCCGACCCCTTCGACTTTCCGGAAGAGTTTCCGGAACCCGGGGTGGAGCAGAAATAGAGGCCGAAGCGCGAGCAAACACGAGGAGCGGATGACACTTATAATAGCCTTGGATCGCCAGTGCGTTTTTGCGAGCGTTCTCAACTGTCGGAATCGGATTGCCAACCTAAGACAATCAGTTGCCACCCCTCCGATATCCCGACTCAGGTTGATCTACGACTTCCCTTGCGCCTTGTTTGACCTTGCGCGTCGAGAATGATCGCGTTGGACTTCATGGCCTTCAGTTGCTTTTCTGTTGGTTCACGCCCGTCGTGGTGGTTACCGTCAAATTTCGTGGGCTTGCTTGACTGATGGCGCAAAATCCGAGCTCTTGCGTGGACGGCGTTGAAGTCTCGCAACATCCGAACACATGACTCAACTGCCTGGATCGCGGCGAACAGATCTTGCTCGGTCGAATTCTCGCTCAACCGCTCAATACGCGCCGTGCAATCCGCCCATCGTTCCGGCAATACCTTTAGAATTCCGGGAATAACGACAGATGGATCGGCGTATGTTCGACTCCTACGCTTGTTCTTTTTGCTTTTCTTGGCAATCTTCTTTTTACTCATCTCACTATTTCCTTAGCGACATGAAAACGTCTTCAACACGCGGCAGTCTAAACAACGCGTCTTCATGCGACGGGTGGCACGCCCTGAGTCTTCGAAGGCCGTGATCGGAACGCTCGCTGGGCTCCAAGCATGTCGCTCGAAAACTCAGCGCCTGCCACCAGACCCGGCTTGCATCACTGCGGATTCTCTCGTGTTAGTACGAACCCTTCTGGGATATAGTATGTTCTAGCGTTGCCGCCGACCCCGACGAGAGGGCCTAATAAGTTCTCAAGCACGGCCCTCGCATTGTCATAGACATCATCATACGTGTAGATACGCCTCGTCGGCACCTCCTTCTGTAATGCGACGAGCTTTCGACGATTTTCTTCCGTCAGTGTGCTGGAGCGACCAATAACGACGAGGCTGTTGGGGTTCGCTGTTATGCCCACCAAGCCTAGTTCGCTCTGCACCGTCTTCAGATTATCTTCGATGTACCGCTTCCAGTCTGTGATCTGCGAACACGCGTGGTTGAGATCGGCGGATTGGTCTCCACTCTTGATGAAGAGGGGAAGCGTTGAGCGTTCGATCTCTACGAGCAGGTACTCGCCGGTTGCCTCGCGGAACACAAAATCACTTGCTCTCGCCCCAAATGAAAGCTTTGACCACATTGCAACCTTGGTGGGACAGAGCAAATGCGGCTTGCTCTTGAGGAACTGGTGAAGTTCCTCTTCACGTTCAGGGTTTGAATCGAGGATGACTTTGAACTCATCCATCTCGGCGGCGAATTTCCTCCTGGCTGCCGCTGATGGATCGAGCTCGGACAACTGCGATTCTTGATGTTGAAGGGCAGCAACGGAAGCGAGCAGATCCCTTTCCGCCCAGATCTCGGCGTAGTCCGGGTCCCATTGCTTCAGATCCGTGGTGGGGTAGATCTCAATGCAGTCCCACCCGACTGGAATCTTCATCCTAGAGTGCGAAATAAATGGCTGATCGCGGATGGTTTTTCCTCCGATGAGTTCGCCCTGAAGGAAGAACGAGACCTCACTTCGAATGGATGCGAGACGGAACGGCTTCCTCGGAGATGAAAGTGCAGCCTCGGGCGTTGTTGGTTCGACGTCGATAAGTAGCCTTGTACGAACGATTGTCTTGTGTTCGCCTGTAACGGGATTGTCTGACGACAACGTCAGTTCCACCCCATCGGCGTCGGTGCGCTCGCGAGATTGGCCTGGTGAAAGGAGTCGCACGACATTTTGGGACAGGAACTTCACACTACTGGCAAGATTCTCGTCATTCCAAGTGCCGCCTACTGCAAATTCGTTGACCCGCGACTCGTATCGAATCACAACGCCATCAGCTGAGCAAAAAGCGATGGCACGGCCCGGCGAAACCAGATAGGTGGGCGCGAATTCCTTCAAATGTGAATACCGCGTCTGGACAAGAGTCTCTGACGCGATGAGGTAGGCTTTTACTGTCTGACCAACCGCACGGACGAGTGCTGCTTTTCCATCGTCTAGAGCCTCGAAGGCTTCACCTGTTTCGAGGATCTCTGCTGGTTTCTCGCCGTCTAGGTTCAAGAATGCTCGTTTTATAGCCATAACCACTCACCTCAGCGGCAATTCGTAGTCCCGCAGCCACCTTTGCTCGGGCGTCGTTCCATACTACAGCCTCGAGACTGGAACAGACCAACGAAAGGATTCGCCATGACGACTGGCTATTCGGCCCGCGTCGAGCTGACGCTGACGATCGGCGACGGCACTCACTCCCTGGGCGCTGTCGACCCCGACTCCATTCGCTTCCGCCATCCCCCGCACCTCCCGCCGTGCGAAGGAACGCTGACCGTCACGATCGACGGCCACCCGCACTCCACCCGCGTCTCCCTTCCCCGCGGATCATCCCCCACCGACAACGAAGCCCCCCTCCTCTGCCTCCCCGACGCCGCCTGACCCGCCTGACCCGCCAACCCGCCCCGACTTTCCGGAAGACTTTCCGGACCCCGGAGTCGCCGATTAGGGGGTCCCTTCCGAACAGTTAGGGATTCCAGAGGTGCGGACGCAGCCGCCGGTCGACCCAGTGGACCGGCGCGAAGAGGACGCTGAAGCGATCGATCGTGCGGGGAAGGAGCACTTCACCAGCCCATGGCGGGCGGTGCATCGGGAAGACCTTCCCGGAGCTCAACCGATAGGGGATCACGGTCGCGTAGTACGCTCCGACATAGGCACAGACCAGCAGGACGGCGACGACGCAGATCATGACTGACGGATAAAGCTTGCGTTCTGACATCGAAAATTCCCCGGCAATTCGACTCTCGGCCTCAGCGTAACCTTCGACCTGCCAACGGCGTGCGGGCACCCGCGCGAGGCGTGCATCCTGCCATTTCATTCTCGCGGCGAGTCCCGCACAATTGTATCCCGGCGCGGTGGCACCGAACCCGATTCGGCGAGGCGTCGTCTCTCCTTCCGGACGGTTGACGCCCCCCGATTTGTGCGTATGATCTTCCCCGTCCAACAATTTGTTCGACTGGCTGACGTTGTCGACCGGTCCCGTGCGGGTGTAGCTCAGTGGTAGAGCACCACGTTGCCAACGTGGATGTCGTGGGTTCGAACCCCATCACCCGCTCTTTTCTATTTCTCCGCCGCCGGTTTGCGTTCGTCCCTGCCCCGCTTCGTGTGCGGCAGGACGGCCGACCGCCCAACCGGTAGCGGTCCGATCGGGGTTGAGGGCGTTCGGATCACCTGAGGTGACGCACCCTCCGCCCGAAGGAGACGGTTGTGACCTCTGCCACTGACGACGCTCAAACCGAAACCCCCGAAGCCGAAAAGCCCCGCGAGCTGAACCTCGGGGTGAAGGTGACCGACTCGGGCCCCTGCCGCAAGCACATCGCCATTACGGTACCGCGGGCCGATATCGACTGGTTCTACGAGCAGGAACTCGACGGCCTCATTGATAGTGCGGTCGTCCCCGGGTTCCGTGCGGGGCACGTCCCGCAGAAGCTCGTCGAGCGGCGGTTCAAGAAGGAACTCGGCGACCAGGTTCGCCAGAAGATCCTGGTGCAGAGCCTCGATCAGGTCGCCCGCGACCAGAAGATCGACCCGATCAACGAGCCCGAGATCGACGTCGAGAACCTCGTCATCCCCGAAGAAGGGGATTTCGAGTACGAGTTCTCGGTCGAAGTCCGCCCGCAGTTCGACCTGCCGAACTACAAGGGGCTGTCGATCAAGCGTCCCGTCCGCGACATTTCGGACGCCGACGTCGCCCGGGCCCAGGACCGCTTCCTGCTGCAGTACGGCACCCTGACCGAGCGGGAAGGGGCCGCCCAGGCCGGCGACTGGATCCAGATTTCCGGCGAATTCAAGCGCGAAGGCCGCCCGATCGGCTCGTTCCCGCGGACCGGCGTTCGCATCCTGCCGAAGCTCCGCTTCCAGGACGCCGAACTCGACGGCTTCGACAAGCTGATGGTCGGCGTCACGAAGGGGGAAACCCGCGAGACGCAGGTCGTCGTTTCGAGCGAAGCGACGAACCTCGAACTTCGCGGCGAGAAGGTCGATGTGACGTTCCACGTCCACGACGTGATGGTCCGCAAGGTTCCCGAACTCGACACGCGGTTCCTGACGCGGTTGGGTTTTGAGTCGGAAGAGGAACTGAAGGACGCGGTGAAGAGCGCCCTGGAGCGGCAGCTGAAGCACGAGCAGCGTCAGTCGGCCCGCCGCCAGGTGGTCGAGCAGATCACTGAATCGGCGACGTGGGAGCTGCCGGAAGGGGCTGTGCGGCGGCAGGTCGAGAACGCGATGCGTCGAGACATTCTCGAAATGCAGCAGGCCGGCTACACGATGCAGGAAATTCGCTCGCGTGAAAACGCGTTGCGGCAGCAGGCCATCTCGTCGACCCGCCAGGCGCTGAAGGAGCACTTCGTGCTCGACAAGATCGCCACGGCCGAAGAGATTCAAGTCACCGATTCGGACCTCGAGCATGAGATCCGCGTGATGGCCGAGCAGATGGGCGAGAACCCGCGCCGCGTGCGGGCCCGCATGCGTCGCTCGGGAATGATCGAGAACCTCGAGGCGGAAGTCCGCGAGCGGAAGGCGATCGACCTGATCTTCGACGCCGCGACCTACACCGACGTTCCGACGCCGGCCAAGCACGACGACGACACCGAAGCGGTCTCGGTCTCGGTGTGCGGCGACACGGCGGCCCCGGTCGCGGCGGAGTCGACGGAAGAAGGGGACGAGGAGTGATCCTCGGCCTTGCCGGTTGACGAAGAGAAAGCAACAGCCCGTCGGCTCAACCCGGCGGGCTGTTTTTCGTTGGGTGTGCTCAAAGAGAGTACCCTCTTGCTCCGCATGAGGTTAAGCCGCCCGCAGAATCGGTACATCAGAAACTCCAGCCCCGATCGCAGGTACGACTCGGCGAGTGTCTGCGCGGCGCAACCGACTGCAAAGTAGTGAGATGACCCGCGCCGTCCGGACCTGCTCGCAATGCCCCTCCCCGAGCGATTGCTGCTGATCGGAGCCAGCACGCGGGCGGCCGCCTGGTCGGCGCTGCGTGCGGGAGTGCGACCGATCTCCATCGATCTCTTCGCCGATGAGGACCTGCGAGCCGTCGCCGACGTCATCCCGTGCCCCAACTTTCCGCACGACATCCTGCAAGCAGCCCGCACCGTCCCCGCGGACATTCCCTGGCTCTACACCGGGGCCATCGAAAACCAACCGCGACTCATCGGCCGCCTCTCCTCCACGCGACTGCTTGCCGGCATCAGCGCCGAGTCGGTCCGCGGCGTCCGCAACCCGCAACGACTCTCCGAAGTCGTCGCCAGCGGCGATCTCAACCACATCCGCACGCCAGCGCTCTGGGGCGGCGAATCTCCCCCGCCAACCGATAGCCGCTGGATGGTGCGATCGCGACGAAGCGCCGCAGGACGCGGAATTGCCCTGTGGGATGGCTCGCCGCGCACTGAGCGTGTGCAGCGCGAGCCGCATTTCTTCCAGCAGCGCGTCGCAGGCTGGCCAATCTCGGCATTGTGTCTCGCAACAAGTGACGGCGCATGCGTCCTCGGATGGTCGCAGCAATGGATCGGCGAAACGGCGTGGGGGGCGGCGGAATATCAATACTGCGGATCACTCGCCCCGATCGCGATGCGGGGCGAAGTCGCCCGGGAAGGTGAGACGCTCGCCACAGCACTGACAACGCAATTCGGTCTGCGAGGCCTCTTCGGCTGCGACTTTCTCGATGACGGCCGCACCGTGTGGCTGACCGAGGTCAACCCGCGCTACACTGCGTCCGTCGAGACATTCGAGTTGGCCAGCGGTCATTCGCTGCTGATGCCTCACCTCGCCGCCACCCTCGGCCTCGCGATAGAGCACCCGCTTCCCATGGCAACGGCAACGAAAAGTCTCTGTATCGGCAAAGCGATCCTCTACGCCCCGCACGATCTCCACGCACCAACGCTGCCCCTGACGACATTCGACCCGACGCACAACGACCTTCCGCGAGCCGCCGACATCCCGATCCCCGGAAGCCTGATTCCCAACGGTGCCCCGGTCTGCACGGTCTTTGCGAAAGGCACGACTGCTACCGAGTGTGAAACCAAACTGCGATCTACCGTTGATCGCTGGATGACGTTTCTCCGCCAGTCCCCCGAGGCCCCGAGATAGCGTTCTCACAGGACGCGACTCTCGGGGTAGTACCGCTTTCTTACATGTCGTCGAACCGCCAGCAACACCAAAAGGTTGATCCCCTTCAGCCAGATCAACCACGACGTCTGGCGAGACGCCTCGACGAAGTCTGTCATCCCGAACATCAGGAACGCCGCCGCGTAAAGCACCTCGAAACCGCTGTGGCGATGCACCAGAAATCGTCGCAGCACAATCCCCGCGCAGACCGTCCACGCCACTCCTTCGGCCAGATTGAACCCGCGATAAACAAAGGAATACGGAATCGCCGCATCCCGCGGCCAACTCCACCACGTGTGCGTAAAGAGCAGGTCAATCCAGTCCGGCATCCGCGGTCGGCCTTCCACGAAGCTATACCCGCCCCAACCACATCGTCCGCACGAAGAGGCGCTGCTCTGCAGGAAACGGAGCAGCGATGCCTCCGTCAACAAGCGATACCCAGGTCTTGCCTCTCCAATCGGCGGCAGGCAAAACTGGCCAATCCCGGCTTCCCGTGCGACACCCAACCTCTGCAAACCGCGGCTTACGCGGAGACAACTCATGGCCGTTCGCAGTAACGTCCAATGGAAAGACCTGCGGCAGCTCCTTCTCGACGTTGGTTTCGTGGAGACGAAGAAGCTTAAGGGCCTCACGATCTTTGAGCATTTCGAGAAAGGCACGGGCTATTCGTGCAGTCCGTATCGATTGAGAGAGCGTGTCTCGGTGCTGGACGTTCAAACTGCACGCCGCACGCTTCACGCCACGGACCTCGTGCCGAAGCAAACCTTCGATGAGCGGCTGAGTTATGAATCTCGCTGACGGTCGACGACGGTCTGCACCACGCTCCGATGGCGACGTCCGCGAACCGAGCCCGTAACGAGACTTCGCCCCTGGTCTATTGTTAGTATGGAATCGCGGCAACTCTCCCGATTTTACCGTGTCACGTCCCATTGAGCGGCTGACCGAGCCTCCTACGATCCTCACACATCGATCCGCCCCCTCATGACCACCGAACAGCCCACCCGTGACGATCTCGCCGCTGTCCAGAAGTGCGAGCAGGCCTACAACCGCATCCGCGACGAGCTCTCGAAGGTGATCGTCGGGCAGAGCGACGTCATCGAGCAGGTGCTGGTGGCGATCTTCGCCCGCGGGCACGCTCTCCTCGAAGGGGTCCCGGGGCTCGCCAAGACGCTGCTCGTCAGCTCGCTGGCGCAGTCGCTTCACCTGACGTTCAAGCGCATCCAGTTCACCCCCGACCTGATGCCGAGCGACGTCACTGGCACCGAAATCATTCAGGAAAACCTCGAAACGCGGGCCCGCGAGTACAAGTTCCTCCCCGGCCCCATCATGGCCAACCTGGTGCTGGCGGATGAAATCAACCGCACCCCGCCCAAAACCCAGGCCGCCATGCTCGAAGCCATGCAGGAGCGGCAGATCTCGGCCGGCGGCAAGACCCACCGCCTCCCCGATCCATTCTTCATCCTCGCCACGCAGAACCCCCTCGAGCAGGAAGGAACCTACCCGCTTCCCGAAGCCCAGCTCGACCGCTTCCTGCTCTACATCAAGGTCGATTACCCCAGCGGGGCCGAAGAGTGGGAAATCGCCCGCCGCGTCACCACCGCCCAGATGGGCAAGATCACCCCGGTGATGACCGAAGAGGAGATCATCACGATCCAGGACCTCGTGAAGCGAGTTCCCGTCAGTGACCAGGTCCTCGGCTATGCGTGGGCCCTCGTCCGCAGTTCGCGTCCGGGCACCAAGGAAGCCCTCGATTTCGTCAACCGCTGGGTCAGCTGGGGCGCCGGCCCTCGCGGCGTGCTGACGCTGGTGACGGCCGCCAAGGCCCGCGCCCTTCTCTACGGTCGCTACCACGCCACGGTCGGGGACATCCAGGCGGTCGCCCGCCCCGCCCTCCGGCACCGCATCGCAGGAAACTACGCCGCGCAGGCCGCCGGTGTGAACAGCGAGAAGATTATCGAAATGCTCATGGAAGATCTCCCGGCCGACCGCAAGTACGAAAAGCCCGCCGCGTGATTTCGGATGTCGTATCGTCGATCCTGAGTTAAGATGGTCTCAGGAGGATCTTCGATGCCAGCGACCGTCGCTCATGGCACAGTGCACGGGAAAACCGTGCTGCTCGATGATGATGCGCCAGCGCTCCAGGAAGGGACGAAGGTCATGATCGTGCCGTCGACTCACCCTCTTTCCGGAGCAGAGCTTGTCGCGGCGCTTCGGGCGTTGCCGCCGGTCACTCGTGAGGATGTCGAAGCATTGAATGCTGCATGCGTCACGGGCCCCGTCCAGCCGGGAGGCGAGACCCCGTAGAACGTCCAACAGCGGCGGCGGAGTGGGCTGCGAGATCTGATGCGAACAATCCGCATGCCCTCAGGTCCTGACCTTCATGCGGGGGGATGAATGACAGGGAAAGCGAAGGCAATTTAACAGGAGCAAGCAGAGGGAGCAGAGAATGACAAGCAGAGTCACGAAGCGCCATCACCCCATGCCGTTACGCTCGTGCCTCCGATATCCGCATTCTCTCTGCTCCCTCTGCTTGCTCCTGTTCAAATGCCTTTTCATCCCCTTCTTCTCGCCGCTGTGGCGTCGTCACAAATGTCTGGCAAGAGGGCAATAGCCACGTCGGATGCTCTTGGTGGATGATTGCTCCCGGGCAAAACCGAACTGCGAAGTGATCCTATCCCGCCCGCCCCGCGTTCTTTCAGACGATGGCGGCGCACTCGCACGGTCAATATTCGTCCGTTCATATTCTCGGTCGAGCCGAAATAATTGAGGAAATCTTTCCCGATTTCGCGCAAGATCGACAAAGGACCGGCGAATAACCCTGTGTGAGGCCGGCCGCGAGTGGCGGTCGAGGCGAGCGAAACCAAGGAAACGTTTGCCTCAACGAGGTCGCCGAGTGCCGGGGTGCCCCCGGCGGAACGGTTGTTGTGTTCAGTCCCGTGTTGTGTCGAGAACAGGTGCCCTGAGGGGGAGTCAGTCATGAAAAAGGTCGTGGTCGGTGTGGTAGGTGCGGCGTTGATGGGTTTCGCCCTTCTGGGCTGGAACTTCTTCGGCTACGGCAAGACCGCCGTCGAGAAGCTGCAGCAGGAAGCCGATGACCGGATTCCGGTCAGCATGAAGGTGGCGAATGCCGAACGCCTCGTGCGTGATCTCGAACCCGAGATCAAGAAGTACATGCGGCTGATCGCCGAGCAGGAAGTCGACGTCAACGTCATGGACAAGAACGTCGCACGGCGCGAAGCGACGATGAAGGACGCCAAGCGTCAGATCCTGGCTCTCAATGAATCGCTGAAGAAGGACGAAAAGGAATACGTCTTCGACGGCCAGTCCTTCACTGCCGAGCAGGTCCGCAATGACCTCGCCAACAAGGTGACAAAGTTCAAGCTCGCGAACGAAACGCTGACCCGCGAGAAGGAGCTTCTCAAGGCCCGCCAGGACGCCTTGAAGACCAACGCCAGCAAGCTCGAGCAGATGATGACCATGAAGAAGGACATCGAGACTCAGCTCGAATTCCTCAAGACCCGCGTCGAGACCCAGAAAGCTGAGGAAGCGGTCGGCCTGCTCGACATCGACGACAGCAAGATGGCCCAGGCCCGCAAGCTGATCGAGCAGCTCAACAAGAAGCTCGACGTCGACGAGAAGGTGCGTGCGGCGGAAGGCCGTCTGCAGACGCAGATCACCGTTCCGGAGAAGAAGGAGATCCGGGACGTTTCGGCTGAGGTCGAAGAGCTCTTCGGCGACGAAGCCAAGTCGAAGACCGACCTGTAAGGAGTGGTGTCGTGGCCCGGCCTTCCAAGGCCGGGCGACTGACCGGCACGAACGCTTCGGGGACTGACAACCAGAGCAACGGGTTCAAAAAGGGGCCCGTTGCTCGTTCCCCGCGCAGACGGATGGTTGGACCTGATCAAGACTTTTCGCCGACGTCGACGCCTGCGACCGATTCGAAGTCCGTCATCCTTCGAGCTGCATCATGGCTGCCTTCTTCTCACCCCCGAATCCTGCAGCGGTCGCAGTCGATGCCCGCTACCTGCTCTGGATCGATGGTGTGGGGGGCTTCCTGGTTTGCCTCGCTCCGCGAGTGACGATCGGAGGAAGTCGGCCCGACGGACAGAACGCCGACCTGCCGCTGATGTCGAACCTGTCGCGGATCCACGCGACGCTGCTCCGAGGAAGCGAGGGCTACGTCCTCGAACCGCACGGAGCGCTGAAGGTGGCGGGACGGCCAATGAACGACCGGGTGTTCCTGACCAGCGACCGCGAACTGGAACTTGGCTCCAGCGTCAAACTCAAGTTTCGCCTTCCCAGCGTCCTCAGTATGACGGCCGCTCTCGAGTTTCAAAGTGCCCACCGTCCGCCCCACAGCCTGGATGGCGTGGTGCTGATGGAAGACAACTGCCTCATCGGACCAGGACGCGACAATCACATCCGCTGCCCCAACTGGACCGAAACCGTGCTTCTCTACCGCCGGGGCGACCAGCTCTGGTGCAAGTCGCGCGGAGACGTCTTCGTCGAAAAGTCCCTCGCCCGCAGCGGCGCCCCGCTGCGACCCGGACAGATCGTCACAGGAAAAGAATTACGCTTCCGGCTCGAAGCCGCCCCGTGGTGAGAGCCGCGGAAATCCGAAGGTCTAAATACAAATGTCTAAGGAAAGACAAAAATCGAAATGACAAAAGGTCCTCATTGATCGCTCTTAGTTTCTCAGTAAGCAGATCGCCTCTCGAAATGCGGAAACGACATCACTCAGTACTTTAGACTTTTATCCTTTTGACATTTCCTTAGACATTTGAATTTCGACATTCGACTTTTCGAACTAGGGCCAGTCGGACAACGCACGGGGGCTGTCGCGTCATGAAGTTCACATTCGCTCCGGAATCGAAGCCGCTGGCCGGATACACCATCAAGCGGGCCATCCACAAGGGGGGCTTCGGCGAGGTGTATTACGCCCTGAGCGATGCGGGGAAGGAAGTCGCGCTCAAGCTGCTGCACGACAACACCGACGTCGAGCTCCGCGGCGTCAGCCAGTGCCTCAACCTGAAGCACCCGAACCTTGTCACGATCATCGACATCAAGCAGGACGACGATCGCGACTACTGGGTCATCATGGAGTACGTCTCGGGCAAGACCCTGGACGAAGTCCTCGCCGGCTATGCGGGGGGCATGCCTCTCGCCGCCGTTCAGAACTGGATCGTCGGCATGTCCGGCGGCCTCGCCTACCTGCACGACCGCGGCATCGTCCATCGCGACCTGAAGCCCGCGAACGTCTTCGACGAGCACGGCCTCATCAAGATCGGCGACGTCGGGCTCGCGAAGTTCATTTCCGAAAGCCGCCGCAACGCCCAGACCGAGAGCGTCGGCACCGTCTACTACATGGCCCCCGAGGTCGCCCGCGGTCACTACGGCCACGAGGTCGACGTCTACAGCCTTGGCGTCGTTCTCTACGAGATGGTCACCGGCCGCGTCCCCTTCGAAGGCGAATCGGCCGCCGAGATCCTGATGAAGCACCTCACGCAGAAGCCCGACCTCTCGCTGCTGCCAGAGAAGCTGCGGCCGGTCGTCGAACGGGCTCTCGAAAAAGACCCGCTCCGCCGCACGTCGTCTGTCACGCAGTTGCGGGATGAATTCCTGGCGGCGGTCCGCGGTCGTGAAGTCCCCGTCGACATCCCCGCGAGCAGCTTCGAAGCCCGCCGCGACACCCCGCCGCCGATCCGGTCCGAGACGCCGAAGCCGCCGCCGCTTCCGCCCCTCGTCACAGGGCCGTATGCGGGTTATGCCGACAAGTACGTCCGCAAGTGGGAAAAGAAGCGTCAGAAGTACCAGGCCCGCGCCGAGCGCAAGGCCGAGAAATACCGCCGCCGCTACGAGAACCGCCAGTGGGCCGCGCACGACGGTTCCAGCTTCTGGGCCCGGCAGGGGCACTTCTGGATTCGGGTGATTGCGGTGGGCGTCATCCTCGCAGCCCTCTTCCGCCCGCACACGATCATGCCCATGTTCCGGGCCATCGCCATCGGCGGCGGCTTCGCGGCGATCGCCTACGGAGGCTATCGCCTGTTCGGCCTTCTCACCCCCTCGGTCCCCGCCCCGCACATCGCCGGTGCGGCACCGCCGGGACTCGGCGCCACTCAGCCTTACGCCCCGCCGCCGGTACAGGTCCATCGCCCGCAGCCCATCATGGGTCGCACCGCCGTCGAATACACGGCGGCCGAGTATCGCGGGACGCACATGGACTCGAACACGCCGCGGTTTCTGTCGCTGCGGCAGCGAATGACCGAACTCACCGGCGGCATGACCTTCTCCATCGTCGTCACCGCCATCATCACCACGGTGCTGGCCACCGTCACCTCGCTTCTTCCCGATGCTGGCCGCATCGGCCTCTTCGGAATCGTCACCCTCGCCGCCGCCTGGCTGATCCAGGGAGCCTCGAAACTCCTCGAAGGACACGGCGAAGCGACGACCAGCCGCCGCATCGGTTTTCTGGGACTCGGCGTTGCCCTTGGCCTCGGAGCCTACTGGCTCGATCAGGCCCTGCTGGTCGACCTGCCGAAGGAACACCTCACCGGAACGATCTTCAAGGAAGTCGGAGCCCACCCGCTGGCGCTGGCCGGCCAGCCGACGCTCGTCGGCTACGCGCTCTTCTTCGGAGCCCTCTTCGCCCTTCGCGGCTGGTGGCGTCAGGCCGACGGCTATCGCAAAAAGCGGTTCCGCCTGATGTCGGTGCTGCTCACCGGCGGTCTGGCCTTCCTCCTCAGCTGGCTCTGGGCCTTCCCGCAAGTGATCGGCGTCGTGTGGGCCGTGGCCATCTCGGCGGTGGTCCACCTGTCGAGCGTGTGGGTCCCCCCCGCACAACGTCACGTGGGCTGAGCGACGGCATTGAGACTTTTCGGAAAACTCGAACTAGAGCGTAGCACGGGCACTCCTGCCCGTGAGTGAATGGATTCTCAGAGTTTCGCACGGGCAGGAGTGCCCGTGCTACGAATGCGAAGGGTGGCTGGGGTCGACCGAAGGGAGCCCCCAGCGGGGGTCTCGTGTGACATCACTGGGGGCTTGCAAAGCCTCGACCCCAGCCACCCTTCTGTGGCTTTGAAATCGAGACGAAAGCACGTTCACGCTCAACGAACCGACCCGCGGTTCTGGAGATTGCCATGCCTTGGCTGATGACGCTCATCCTGGTGGCCGGGCTCGCGATGGTCGCGGGCTCGATCGGCTCGGTCTTCATCGATCGTCGCCGCTCCGCTCCCGTCGACAATCGCGACGAAACGCGGGTCGCCGTTCCGCCTCCGCTTCGCATCACCACGGGCAGCCTTGTCGCGTCCGTGGCCTGGGGCATTCCCGCCGTCGCCGTCCTGGCGCTCGTCGTCCTCCGCGCTGCCCCGCGATTCCAGGAAGCCCCGCCCCCGAAGGCGGAAGTCCCCGAAGCCGTGCATGTCGAAGTGAACGAACCCGCCGAAGTCTCGATCAAAACCGACTCGGTCAACACGGAATCAACCACCGAAGTCGACGGCGCCGTGGCCGAAACGCCGACACCGGCTGCCGGCACTCCGGAACCAATCAAAGAGAACCGGCTCAAGAAGGCCGCACGAAACCTTGTCGATAAGATCACCGGCAGGAAGGACGACCCGCTCGAAGCCGCAGCTCCCGCGAACGCCAGCAACCTCCCCGAGTGGACCCGCACTCCGGTCAGCACCGAGGGGGACAAGACGCTGATCGTCCTCTCCAGCAACGAACACCCCACGCTCAGCGAAGCCGAAGCCGAGGTCCGCGAGCGCGCCATCCGCGCCATCAACGCCGACTTCGAGAAATCGCATCCCTCGTCGCGGGCTCCGTTCGACTGGAAGGTCCCCGAAGGCGCGATCCGCTTCAACCGCGCCCACGAAGAGAAGGTGGTCCACACCGTCGGAAACGTCACTTTCACGATGTTCCGCCTGCACCGCCAGTTGGAGATCTCCGACGCGACGCGCGAAGTCGCGTACGGAGCATGGCGGCAGGGACTCGTCGCCTCGCGGCTGTGGGGTGCGGGAAGCGTCCTCGCGACACTCGCTCTGATTGTGGCAGCAGTCTCGTCCTATCTGCGTCTCGATGGAGCCACCCGTGGCGCCTACCGCACCCGCCTCAAGCTGGCGACGGTGGCCATCATCGTCACCGGCGGTCTTGCGGCCGGCAGTATGGTCTGAAACAGGGTCGCCCCAGCCATTGCACGCTGGAGGACGTCTCATCAACTCGTCGTCGCCTCGGGCCGCAGCGCGATGAACGTCTCGTAGATCCCGTTGCCGATCTCGTTCAGCTTGTCCTGCAGCGAGTCGAGAAACTCGTGCAGCCCGCTGAGGATGATTTTGTTGACGTCGGCCGTCGCCAGCTCGGCCACCAGTTCGCCCATCCGCTGCTCGGCGATGTTGCGGACATCTCCCGTCGGCGTCCCGCTGATCGCCCGCAGGCTCTCGGCCGCCTCCGTCACGCAGAATCGGATCGCCCGCGGAAACTCCGGATCGAGCACCAGGAACTCGACCACGCGATCCGGATGAATCACATGCTGCCGCTTCAGGTACATCTCGAACCCGCTGACGGACCGCAGCACGGCCGACCACTGCAGGTCGTCCGCCGGCGAGCCGACGTCCCCCGGTTGCGGGAGCAGCACGAAGTATTTGACGTCGAGAATCCGCGACGTCTTGTCGGCCCTCTCGAGGAACTGCCCGAGGCGATGGAAGTGCCATCCCTCGTTGTGCGACATCGTATGGTCGGTGATCCCCTCAAAGAGGTGGCTGGCCATTTTGACTTCGTGGAAGAAGTCGTGCGGGTTGTTGGGAAGCGAGCCGGCGCGGGCCGCGTCGCGGACGGTGTAGTAGAACGGGTTGAGCTGCTCCCACATCTCCGACGAGATCGTCTCGCGAATCGAGCGGGCGTTTTCGCGGGCCGCGGTGAGCGACGAAAGGATCGAGTGCGGGTACTCGCGATCGAACGTGAGGAACTGAATCACGTTCTGCTGCGTGGGGTCGCCGTACCGGTCTTTGAAGTAATCGTGGTCGCCGGTCGTCATGACGAGCGGCAGCCATTGCTCGGGAGTGCCGACCGGTTGATCGAGCGAAATGTTGAGGGCGACGTCAATGAAGCGGGCGATGTTCTCGACCCGCTCGACGTACCGCGACATCCAGTAGATCGAATCGGCGACGCGGCTGAGCATGAATGAGGTTTCCGGAACCCGCACGCCCATCAAGGGCCTTCGCCGCCGCCCGAGGCGCTGAACGACGCAAAGAGGTCACATCGCACTCTGCGGCGGTATCAGAAGAATGTCAAGTCCTCAGCGAAGGAGTGGGAAATCAAGGCTCTGACGCAAAGGCGCGAAGACCGCAAAGTTTCGCAAAGAGGAAATCCTGAGACACGGAATCGAATCAACCCCCGCTGAAACTCCGTCCGGTTTTTTGCCTTACTTTGCGTGCATCCTTTGCGGTCTTTGCGTCTTTGCGTCAAAGATGGGAGCTGCTTCCCACTTCACCAACCTTTCAAACCCCGACCTGTGAAACTCAAGCGGCTGCCGGAAGACTTTCGTGTGACGGAACTGTCCGAAATCCGGACAGACGGCGGAGAGTTCGCGCTCTACCGGCTTCGCAAGACGTCGATTGGAACCCTCGAAGCCATCGAGGAGCTTCAGCGGCGATGGAACCTTCAGCGCAATCGCATCTCGTGGGGTGGCCTCAAGGACCGGCACGCGGTCACCGAGCAGTTCGTCACCGTCCGCGGCGGACCGCAGCGCAACCACCGCGAAAAGGGAATCGAGCTGACGTGGCTCGGCCGCACGCGAAAGCCGTTCACGCCGGCCGACATCCACGGCAACCGCTTCGAGATCGTCATCCGCGACCTCTCGACCGCCGAAGCCCTCCGCAGCCAGGCGGCTCTCGGACAGGTGGCCGAGTCAGGCGTCCCCAACTACTTCGACGACCAGCGATTCGGCTCCGTCGGCGAATCGGGCGAGTTCATCGGCCGCCCGTGGTGCCAGGGAGACTACGAACGCGCCCTCTGGCTGGCCCTCGCCGAACCCCACCCCGACGACCCCGCCGACGAACGCGAACAGAAGCGGATCCTTCGCGAACACTGGGGACGCTGGCTGGAATGCAAGGCCGCCCTCGACCGCTCGCATCGCCGCAGCGTCGTCACCTACCTCGCCGACCGCCCCCCCGAGCCCCCGTTCGACTTCCGCGGCGCCTTCGCCCGCATCCGCGTCGACTTACGGGGGCTCTACCTCTCCGCGTACCAGTCCGCCCTCTGGAACCGCATGCTGGCCGCGTTCCTCCGCGATCGACTTCCCGCCGACGCCCTCTGCGATATCCCGCTCCAACTCGGTCCCGCCCCGTTCTTCCTGTCGCTGACGCCCGAGCAGCGCTCGCAGATCGCTACCGTCCTGCTCCCCCTCCCCTCCGCCCGCCAGCATCTCGAACCCGGCCCGATGCTCGACCTGATGCAATCGGTCCTGGCGCGGGAAGGACTCGAACTCCGCGAGTTGCGGGTGAAATATCCCCGCGACAGCTTCTTTTCCAAGGGCGAGCGACGAGCCGTCACGATCCCCGCGGAAGCTGGCTCAACGATCTCGCCCGACGAGCTCTACCAGGGCCGATCAAAGCTGACGATGAGCTTCATCCTCCCGCGAGGGGCCTACGCGACGATCATCGTCAAGAGACTGACCGATGCCGCGGGTTGTGAGGTGGAACGATGAGTCGCGGGACGATCGCTCCCCGGCCGCGGCTCTGAGCAGCCGGGAGCCCCGGAACCACCGACAGTCAGCGCTCTGCGAAAGAAGCGTTACGGCTTCGCGACGCTCCGCTCGGCCTTCACACGGAACAGGACGGGAACGGATGCCTGGTTCCCTTCGGACCGGCAGATGGCGTAGACCAGCCGCGTCGTCTCGGGAACCCAGTCGCGGGCCGAGATGAAGATGCGGCGCTCGGTCTGCCCCGGCAGCAGCGTGATGCCGTTGAGTCCGAGGTCGTCGACAATGACGCCGTGCGGGAGATTGTCGACGTCGAACCGCAGGTCGCCCGCCGCTCCGTTGCGCTCGATCCGCACGAAGGCCGACGTCTGCCGACCCGGCGTGACGACGATCTCGACGACCGGTTGGCCATCGATTGCTCCAGTTCGTGCAGCGGGATCGAGTTCAAGCCGCACCAGGACTTTCGGCTTGTCCGCCAGCTTGATCTCGCCGAGGTTGCCGAGATCTTTTGTGACGGGCTTCCCGGCGACGGTCGCCGTCGCGCGGACCTTCACCGCATCCCACGCTTCTTTGGGAGGTGCGGAGGCCT
The DNA here is from genome assembly GCA_020850695.1 of Planctomycetaceae bacterium. GTDB lineage: Bacteria > Planctomycetota > Planctomycetia > Planctomycetales > Planctomycetaceae > JADZEF01. The sequence goes on from JADZEF010000314.1 coordinate 18,375, forward strand.
CGGCCGTGACATTGAGCACGCCGCGGGCTTCGACCTGGGTTCCCTGAATGACAACGGGCGTTGCGGCGCTGAAGCCGGGGGGCAGTCCTTCGATGTCCAGTGTCACGTCGCCATCGAAGCCATCGACGCGATCGACGGTGAATGTCAGCCGCTGCCCGCTCCCTTTGCCAACGGTCGCCCCCTTGCCGCCGATGCTCACGTTGAAGTCAGGGCGCGGCCGCCGGATCGACAGCGAGTAGACATACTCCTTGCCGCCGAAACCGCGAACGTCGGTCACCTGGACGTAGTAGACGCCGTCGGCCGGCGCAGTGAACGTCAGCCTGGAGTCGCTGCCGAGCTTGCGCTCGCTGTCGTCGTCGTTTTCGTAAAGGAGCGGAAAGACGGGGAGCCCATTGTCGACGAGCGGCGTGCCTGGCGGGTACGCCTCGACGATGTAGCACGGATCATCCATGGCGTGGACGGTCGGGTTGGTGTCGAACCAGGTCCGGCGCTTGCCGCCGATGGCATAGAACCAGAATCCCGAGTCGGGTCCTTCCGGCATCCGATGAAACTTTCCCACTTCGCCGTTCATGTAGAGGAACTGGTTGATCTCCATCTCTTCCCAGTTCTTGACCCGCACCTGTTCCTGGGACGAGTCGATGGGGCGGAACTCGATCATCGAAGCCCGTACCGCCTGCAGCAGGTGGCGGAGCACCGGCTTGCCGGCGGCGTCGAGCATGGCAAGCCGCGTGTCGGCCGGAGAGTTGCGGCGGGCGGCGTTCGTCTCGAGGATCCAGACCTCGCCCTTCTTCGCCTCGAAACGGTAGAGGTCGACATCGGCGTTCTTGCCGTCCGCCGATTGAAGAACTCCCTGGGCGACCGCGGGCGCCGCGAGCGGAGTGGACTGCGCGATGGAGTTGTTGGGTTCGGCTTCGGGAGTCTCTGGAAGCTTGTCGGCAGGAGTGTCGAGCGGCGTCTCGGGCACGATTGTCTTGAGAATGGGCGATGCCTGCTGCGCGGTGAGGACGCCCATGTCGACCAGCGAGAGTCGTTCGAGGCTTCCGTCGAGTCGACCGATCAGGGCGGTCTGTCGATCGGGCGAGAGCGCCAGAGCGGACGGCCAGTCGGCCTGCCCCTTGGAGACACGCTGCGGGGTGAAGGTGGCGGTCTCCCAGAACTTCACCGACCGATCCTCGCCGGACGTCAGCAGGAGCTTGCCGTCAAGCGAAAAGACGATCTTGAGAATCGGCCCTTCGTGGGCGAACCGCGAATAGATCAGCGGGTTGGTCCCTTCCTTGCCCCCCTGCGTCAGCTCCCACACCCGCAACCGGTTGTCGACTCCACCCCCCAGCACATACCGCCCGTCGGGAGTGAAGGCGACGGCGTACTGCTCCTTCTCGGGCTGGCCGAGCGTGTCGAGCCGCGTCCCCGTCGCGACATCCCAAAGTTTAATCGTCCGGTCACTCCCCGCACTGGCCAACAGTTTGCCGGAAGCATGAAAAGTGAGATCGTTGATCGCTCCGTTGTGCCCGTCGAGGTCCCGAAGCGGCTTGAGCGTCTTGAGGTCCCACACCGTGATCCGCTGGTCATAGCTGCCCGTGGCCAGCAATGTCCCATCCGGGCTGAGATCGATGGCGTCGATGCTGTCGCGATGACCCCGGAGCGTGCCGGCACGCTCCCACGTCGCGGTATTCCACAGCGTGACTTCGCCCGACAGCCCCGTCTCTCCCGCAGCCACCGCCAGCAGCTTGCCGTCGCGCGAGACCGCGAGATCGTTGACGCGCCCTGTGTGGCCTTCGAGCACCTTCAACGTCTTTCCGTCGGATGATTGGATCTCGACCGTTCCGTAACGTCCGATCGCAACAAAACTGTTCGTTGGCGACCAGGAGGCCGCATGAATCGCCCGCCTGACGTTCCCTTTCACCGCCACCTTCGGCGTCACGAGAGTCGGCGCAGAGGCAATCCCTTTCGACGGCTTCGCTCCCGCCTTGATCCATGCCCGCAACACGCCGATCTCTTCCGCCGACGGACCCTTGCTCCCTTCCGGAGGCATGAAGGGCTCCGCCTTGCGCTCGACCAGCCGCACCAGCAGACTCTTGTCCGGATCGCCCGCGACAATCGGCGCGCCGTGCTCGCCCCCCTTCATCAGCCGCTCATAGCCGTCCAGGACGAACTCGCCGTTCGCCTCCTTGGCGTCATGGCACGCCAGGCAGTATTTCTGCAGCAGCGGTGCGACGTGAGTGGCGAAGTCCGGCGGCGCCTCGGCAGCGTCCGCACCGACAGTGACCAGCACCACAACGACTGACGCAAACATCCCGTTCCGCATCTTCATCGGCATTCACCTCGCGCTGCAGTGTGCGGGACGATCCATCAATCGGACGCGTCCTTCATTGCCAGATCGAACAGGTGGCGGGCCGCACGACCGCTGATCGTCGTACACCGCATCAGCTCGTCGGCAATCCGTTCGACGGCCCCCCAGACCCCCGTCTGCTCCAGCAGATGTTCGACCTTGTCGAGCATCCGTTTCTCCACCCGCTCCGCCTTCCGGGAGTCCCCCGCACGGCGGGCCGCCAGGATTCGCACTTCCCTCAAATCCTGCGAGGCCTCATCCCATCCGTAGAGTCCGGTGTGCCGCGCTTCGGCCGCCAGTCCGCCCAGCAGGATCAGGATCTCCATCTCGACGATGTCATCCGACGGCCGAAATGAGGCCTTTTTGAATTCGCAATGTCCCAGCCGCATCTCGTTCGGCTCGATGCTCACGCGTTGAATTGAACGCCCCAGCGCCAGTGCGATCACCGCATGACCGGCTTCGTGATAGGCGGTTGCGAGAGGAGAAGATGGAGAGGACATGCGGACATTGTAACGGCCGCGGCGACGTCCGAAAGCGCCCCAACCTGTGCCCGGCAGGTGCCGGCCAATTCGACGCTGCCTCGCGTTTGCCGAATCGGGACAGAAGTCATGACATCTGAAGGAATACGTTGACTTGGGCAACTCCCTACCCGACTCATCAACCTCTCAATCTCGATTCGAGGATGTCGCCGCGAAGAGGCACAACGGACGCAAGAAAGGAGCCCTCGCAAGCCCTGTAGCGAGGGTTTCAACTCCCCCTTCTTTTTTGCGGCTTCTGTGCGTTCTTGCGGCCTTTTCTTCCGAAAACTCGGAGCCTCGGAGACGGCGGCCTGATGAGTCAGGTAGGCAATCGCCTTTGATTGCCCTCGCCTGAAGCCATCAGGAGCCGCGAGGTGAAGAAATCGTCAGGCGGGGGGGTCCCCTGAGCGTCCATAAGGGCTATGATTCCATTCCGACGAAAATCCAGAAAAACCGGAGGAACTTCTGACCGAGTTCTGGCGTTCAATTCATGGTGCGCAGATATCATTATGGGAAGGGTCGTGCGACCGCATTGAGCAGGAAAGGGATGGCTCATGCATCCGATTTCCAACGCCCTTCGCCTTCGTGAACTTCGGCGTGGACGATGAGTGGTTCGCCTTCTCAGCGGGCAACCCATGCAGCCTCTCAGTGCAATTCCTAACCTTTTTCAGAGAAAGCCAGACCCTACTGTTTTCAGCCTAACTTGTTCAATTGCAACCACTAAGATCGACGGCCCGGGTCCCTGGCACGAAAACTGCTTTTCCAGCGAGTCACCCGATCACGGGTCGCTCGCCTGTGAGAAACGACGGAAAGCCCAGACTGTGCCTCTCGATCATTCTCCTGCGATTCTGACCGATTGATCCCTGGACCGAGTCCAGGTGACCGGTCTCCCGCCCGCCCCACCTGCCTTCGGCTGCTCGAAGATTTCGACAGCCGGTCCATTGTCATCCGTATTTCACCCGCTGTTCATCGTCACGGTCGCCGATGCCGAAGCGATGCCCGTCCGGCATCCTTGCGGTCATCTTCTGCGCCTAAGCGACCGTTGCGATGACCAGCCATACCGGACCGGGTCGCCCATGCGCGATTCCGTCCGGTTCGCCTGAAGGAGTTCACGATGATTGGCCAGAGCGACATCCGGGGAACACGTCGCACGATGCGAATCGCATCGGGCCCCCGCCGCTCCTGGGGATTTCTGCTGCTGGACCTCATCCCTGAGCTGGTCTGCGGGTCGCTCCTGTTCGTCGGCATCGGCCTGGCGCTGGCATGGCACCCGTCGGAATCGAACCAGTCTCCGGCCGACCCGCAAGAGTCGGCGGCCGCCCCTGCGGACACCGACGGTGCAACTCAAGACCCCATCTACGACCTGGCTCTGATGGGCGATGGCCGGGCAGCCTTCTGCACCGTCGACCGCCGGATGTGGACGACGGATCTGAACCATCCGGCCGCAGCCTCGTCAAGCTCCAGGTTTCAGCAGGTGATGCGGGTTGCAGCCAGTTCGCAGACCGGCCGCGTGGCGGTCGGAATGCAGGATGGGACGGTGATGATCCAGGCGGACCGTGCCAGCGAACCGGTAAGACTCGGCCAGCACCAGGGATTTGTCGCCTCGATGGCCATGGATGCGGCGGGCGCCACGGTGGCTTCGTCCGCCGCCGACATGAAGGTCCGCGTGTTCGACGTCGAACGGATCAAGGAAGTCGAAGTCATCGACTGCGGGAAAGCCATCTGCCGCTCGCTCGCGCTGACCGACGATGGCCGGACGCTTGTGTTCGCGTTGGAAGAGAAAATCCTGGTGTGGGACTGCCAGAGTCACACACGCCAAGCGACTCTCGAGTCGTCGAAATCGGCCGGGGATCTGTGTTCGCTGGCGATCTCGTCCGACAACCGATATGTGGCGGCGGGCCGCTTCGAAGGAAGCGTCGAAATGTGGGATCTGAAGACCGGCGAGCTCGTGTGGGTTGATGCCGTACGCGAAGGGCCGTGCCTCGCGATCGAGTTCTCGACGGACGGCCGGTCGCTCTTCAACGGGACGATCAGCGGCCGTCTGGTCGAGCGCGACGCCCGCACCGGCGAGCGCGGCTATGTGCTCCAGGCCCACGCCGGGGCGCTTCGCGGCATCCGCATGATCGACCCGTCGACCTTCCTGACCTTCGGCTACGACGGACAGATCCGCCGCTGGAATGCCGAAACCGGAACCGAGGTGGTCGCACACTGAATCGCCAGTCGTCCGCCGGAAACCCCGCTTTGCCGATCACAGTCGATGAACGCCGCCCGGTCCATGAGGCCGGACGGCGTTCACTGTTTCGTCGAAGCGATCGACGTGCCGGAGTGCTCTGTCACACGGTCGCATTCTTCACGCGATGATGTCGTGCACGACGCGGCCGTGGACGTCGGTCAGACGGAAGTCGCGGCCGGCGTAGCGGAACGTCAGACGCTCGTGGTCGAGCCCCAGCAGGTGCAGCAGCGTCGCGTGCAGGTCGTGCATGTGGACTTTGTTGATCACCGCATGATGCCCGAACTCATCCGTCTCGCCGTACTGGAATCCCGCCTTCACCCCGCCGCCAGCCAGCAACACGCTGAACCCGTCCGGGTTGTGATCGCGGCCTGTGCCGTTCTTCTCCGCATAGGGCGTGCGGCCGAACTCGCCGCCGAACCACACCAGCGTGTCTTCCAGCAATCCGCGCTGCTTGAGGTCGGCGATCAGCGCCGCCGCGGGACGATCGACATTGAACGCGTGCTCGGCGTGCTTGGGCAGATTCGAATGCTGGTCCCACGCGGGATTGGCCGAGTTGTCTCCGTAGTTGACCTGAACGTACCGCACGCCCGATTCAAGCAGCCGCCGCGCCATCAGGCACTGACGTCCAAAACTGTCGGTCCCCTTCTCGCCGATGCCATAAGACTTCTGCGTCTCCTTCGATTCCTGCGAGAGGTCGAGGATGCCGGGGGCGGTATTCTGCATGCGGAAAGCGAGCTCATACGAATCAATGACGGCGTCGAGCTCGGGGTCTGCGGCATGAGCTGCGGTCTGACCGCGATTCAGTTCCTGGAGAAGCTCAAACTGACGCCGCTGCTCTGCGGTGCTGAGCCGCTCGTTGGTCAGGTTGCGGATCCGGGCTTCCGATGCCGGGATGCCGGCCCGGCCGATGGTCGTCCCCTGGTAGACGGTGGGCAGGAATGCGTTGCTCCAGTTGCGCGGTCCCCCGTTTCCCATCGACGGACAGATCGACACGAAGCCGGGCAGGTTCTGGTTCTCGGTTCCGAGCCCGTACTGCACCCACGCCCCCACCGACGGCCGCACCAGATTGATGGCCCCTGTGTGCATGAAAAGCGTGGCAGGACCGTGGGCGATCCCTTCGGTGTACATCGATCGGACGAGACACAAATCGTCCGCGTGATTCTGAATGTGCGGGAAGAGTTCGGACCCCCACATTCCCGACTCGCCGTGCTGCCGGAACTTCCACGGCGACTTCATGACGCGGTGCTCGATCACCTTCCGCGTCTTGGCGAGGGTGCGGGCATCGTCGAACGTCCGCATCTTCCCGTCGTGTTCGACCATCGCCGGCTTGTAGTCGAACGTATCGACGTGGCTGGGTCCCCCCTGCATGAAGAGGAAAACCACGCGCTTGGCCCGCGCGGGAAAATGCGTGGGACGCGGGGCGAGCGGGTCGGCGTTGACCGCTGCGGGGTTTGCCGCCCCGGCATCATCGGCCCCGCGCGCCAGCCCGGCGAGCGCCAGCATTCCAAACCCGCACGAAGTGGACTGCAGGAAGTGACGGCGAGTCGCCGAATCCCTGAACCAATGCTTGGAATCCATCGGGAACATGGGACGGCAATCCACTTAGTTTGGAAGGGCTGCGATCGCGGCCGATCGACGAGAGGCGTCCGCCTCAATATCGGCCAGCAGTCGGAGCGAATCATGAACGGCAGAGACACTGTGGGCGCCGCGATGCACCCAAGGTGTCGTCGACAGGTTGTTCAGATCATAGGAGGCCTGGTTGCGGGCTCTCACCAGCGTGTCCAGAGTCCCTCCGATCGCAATCAGATCGGCAACCGAAGCATAAGCGAATTGAAGTCGAACCCACGCATGGACATTCTGCCGCGGTGGAACGGATCGACCCCAGCGTCCCAGCGCGTCACGACATTCGAGCATCAAGGCATAGTAAGCATGGATGACCGCCGCCCGCCAGTACGCTTCGCTCGGGCCGGATGCCAGACTTCGGGCGACGTCGAGAAAAGCCGAGCCGCGCATTCTCAGCCTTTCGTCGCCGTCAGAAACCCGAAATGGCGGGCCACCTCAGCAGGAAACGTTCGAAACTTCCAGGCGTTCCAATCGGACTCCGTCCGGTCGTCGGGAGAAAGCGGGATATCGCGATGCCCAGTGATCAACACAATCGCTCCGTCATCCGTGTCATAGGACGGGTCGACGGTCACTCCGATCTTCGTCAGGTCTCGCACAGAATCGGCCGTATGTTCCATCATGCGATCGAACTCATCGCGCAATCCGAGTTCGGCGATCAGTTCGTTCGCGTCGGCCGAGATTCTGATGGGAACGGTCGTCACCGCCATGAGGTGCTTCTCCACGGACGAGCTTCGCGGCCTCTGCCTGTTGAATTGTGGATCGGCTGATTCGACATGGCCAGATCAGATTCGATCCGTCGTCCGACCGAATTCTCATCCCGATAAATTGATCTGGAGGGCTACAGGATCTCCAGCGTCGGCATCTGCGGGGATTCGAGGAGAGACTTCGCGATCTGAATCGCGATCCGCTCGCAGACATTCAGCAGGTGCGGACGGGCGGGGCTGCCTTCGGCGAAGAGGGCCGCCATCTGGCCGTCGTCCCCCTTGATCCGCACGTCCGCCTCGATCGGCACTTCACCCAGGAACGGCAGTCCCAGTTCCTCGGCCTTCTTCTTCGCTCCACCCCGGCCGAAAATGTCACCCGACATATTCTCGACGATCCCCAGCACCGGGATCTTCACCTGCCGGAACATGCTGATCGCCTTCACTGCATCCAGCAGCGCGACCTGTTGCGGGGTGCAGACGACGACGGCGCCGGAGAGTCCCAGCAACTGCGACAGCGTCAGCGAAACGTCGCCCGTGCCCGGAGGAAGGTCGATGATGAGGTAATCGAGTTCGCCCCAGTCGGTCTGCTGCAGGAACTGCGTGAGGAGCTTGTGGAGCATCGGCCCGCGCCAGATCACCGCCTGGTCGGGCTTCACCATGAAGCCGATCGACATCAGCTTGAGGCCGTCCGCCTCCACCGGCTGGATGCGATGATAGACCTGCCCGTCGGGAGCCGTCCGCTCGAGCATCGCCGGCTCGCCGTGGGCGCCCAGCAGGTGCGGAACGCTTGGGCCGTAAACGTCGGCATCCATCAGGCCGACCTTCGCGCCAAAATGCTTGAGCCCCAGCGCCAGCGACGCCGCAATGGTGCTCTTGCCGACGCCCCCCTTGCCGCTGCCCACCGCGACGACGTTCTTCACCGTCAGGCCAATGGCCCCGCCGGTGTTCTTCCCTTGCACGAAATGCGAAAACTTCACGACCGGCTGCGGGATGCCAGGAAATCGGGTGGTCAGTTTTCGGGCGATCGCCTCGGTAATCCGCTCGCGACCGGGATAGGCGGGCGTCGGAAGGACGATGTCGACTTCGACCGTTCCATCGGGGCGGACCGTCGCCGCGGGCGCCATCTTGAGTTGCCCCAGCGGCCGCGCCAGTTCGGGATCGGGAATGCTCCGCACAAGGTCCAGAACGGCGGATTCGGTCAGGTCGGGATTCGTCATGGAACCATCAAGAGAAAATGCGACAGGGGACGCGACGGCGGGAACGGCCGACAGCCAGGATCGCGCCCATATCCCGATCTTATCGGGTCTCGCGCACTGCCTGCCACTGACGCTGACACACACGGGCGACTTCGTCCGCCGTGCTGGTGTCGCTCAGGACCGCACCAATCCCCAGATCCCGCATCATCCATTCCAGATCCACGACGCCGGGCGGTGCGATCGTCACGATCGCATCACGCCGATCGTCGCGCGTCCGCTCACCCATCCAGGCGAGGCAGGCCTCAGGAGTGACCGAGAGATCCAGAAGCATGACGCAGGGAAGCGCGGAGCGTCGAGCCGCCTCCCGCGCGTCGCTCAGCGAGCGGCAGGCGCGGACCGGAATCGGCGGCTCCACCAGTCGCCGGCGCAACTCGGGAACCCACCGCGGCCGACCTTCAAGAACGATCACGCTCACCAGACATCCATCCTCGCTGCTGCCCCGATTCGCATCAGGTGCATTCACATTTGTGGGAAGTCAGAGAGCCATGGCGATCGGCTGGCAAAAGCAATTCAGAACTCGTCGTTCCACCACCGAGACACGCCGTCATGGAGAAGAAAAACCATTGAACAGGAGCAAGCAGAGGGAGCAGAGAAAATGCATGTGTCGCTCCGCGCTGCAAGTGCCAGGATCCCGTTCCTCATGACTTGTCTTCCCTCTGCTTCCTCTGCTTGCTCCTGTCAAATGCCTTTCGCATTTCTGCCTTGGTTTTCTCCGTGACTCCGCACCGTTGTCGACACCCCCTCATTGACTTGTCGGGCAGGCTCGTCCACAGTGACTCCGGTTCTCAACGTATCACAGGAGTTCATCGCATGGCATCCCGCTCTGCTCTGCCGGCGCTTGTGAGCGTCATCTTGGGGATCGCTTCCACCTCCCCCGCCGACGACGCCTTCGTCTTCCGCAACACCGCGAAGGACGTGGGACTCTTCCCCGCCCTCGAAGGCATCCAGGGGCACGGGGCCGCGTGGGGGGACGTCGACGGAGACGGCTGGATCGACCTCTACGTCGCCACATTCCATTACGGCGACACGAAGCCGAACCAGTTCTTCCGCAACCGGAAGGGGAAGTTCGAGGCCGACACGCAGCCCGCGCTCGCGGCCTCCATGCGGGCGACGGGTGTCGTGTTCGCCGACCTCGACAACGACGGCGACCTCGACCTCTACGTCGCCAGCATGCCGCAACCCATATCGAAAAAGGGATCGAGCGGCGAGCCCCGCGTCATCTCGGGATGCCAGCTCTATCAGAACGACGGCAAGGGAAGCTTCACTAACGTGAGCGAAGGGAACGAAGCCTGTCCCGCGGCATTCGGCGGGCGAAGTGTTGCCGTCCTCGACTACAACGGCGACGGGTTGCTTGATCTGGCGGTCGGCGAAGATCCAAACCCCGGCTACAACGGATCGAAGACGAAAAGTTCGCGGCTCTTCCGCAATGCGGGGGGGCTGAAGTTTGTCGATGCCTCGCGCGAAGCCGGCATCCCCGAAGGAATTCCTGGGTTGGGCGTTGCGGCAGCCGATGTCAACAACGACGGCTGGCCCGATCTGTTCCTCGCGTCGAGTGCCGGTGGAAACGTCCTGCTGCTGAACGACGGAAAGGGAAAGTTCTTCGAGCCGGAAGGGTCGCGGCCGGTCTTTGCGTGGGAAGGAGCGGTGGGGGACAACATGGTGTGCGGGGCGTGCTTCGGCGACGTCAACCGCGACGGACTGCTCGACCTGGTCCTCGGCCAGCACTTCAAGAACCCGTGGGTCACGCCGGTCGCCAACCGCCTGTATCTCAATCGCGGGATCGTAAAGGGAATGCCGAAGTTCGAAGAAGCGACCGAATCCGCGGGACTGGTCGCGATGCCTCTCAAATCCCCGCACGTCGAGATCCAGGACTACGACAACGACGGCTGGCCCGACATCTCGTGCAGCCTCGTCAAACTGCAGGACGGCGTCCCGCACCCGATCATCTTCCGGCACACCGGACTTCAAGGGAGCATCCCCCAATTCCGGGCCGACGGCCTCGACGTCAACGACTACCCGACCGACAGCGACCGCAGCCTCAAGCGGAGCGGCGACTTCTTCAAGCGGATGCTGCAGGAAGGGAAGGTCACTTACTCGGCCCCCGGACCGACGGGGGACTACGACAACGACGGCCGCCTCGACATGGTCCTGCCCAGCTGGTGGACCGAGACCGGAACGCTGCTGCTGCACAACGAGACGAAGGGGGGCAACTGGCTCGACGTGCGGGTCGAAGGGAACGACGGCGTCAACCGCATGGGAATCGGCTCGCGGATCCGCCTTTACACGGCGGGAGGGATCGGCGATTCGAAGGCGCTGATCGGCTGCCAGGACCTGAGCGTCGGATTCGGCTATGCCTCGGGTCAGACGGCGATTGCCCACTTCGGATTGGGCAAGGCTGAGACGGTTGATGTCGAAATCACCTACCCGCACGGCAAGGGGCGCGCCGTTCGCAAAGGGGTGAAAGCGGGACAGCGGCTGATGATTTCGCGCGAGAAATGACCGTGCAATTCAAGGCGGGTTTCTTTTCGCCCCATCCTGCAACAACAGGCCTTCCCTGCTCGCGATCATTCATGAAAGCCTCCCCCAAGAAGACTAAGGGCAAGTTGCAAAAGGCGGAACTGCCCGAGGTAGGAAGCGCCTTCGCGTTTCCATTTCCTGACGGTCGCCTGGGTGTGTGTCGCGTGGTGCGACGCCAGCAGAAAGGCGTTCTCCGTGACGATGCTCAAGGATTGGATGCCGCTTTACTCCTCGATTGCGACTGGGCCGGATCATCGATCCCCTCGATCGATGATCCAGACTTGAAGCGTTCCTTGACCGAAGTGGACAACTTCAAGCGTCGACGAGCGGTGACGATGTGGGTTTTCTCTCCGCCTGCCTTGGAGTTCACAAGGATCGGCAAAATCGCTCCTTCGTCTTCGAACCGTCGAATCGAGTCTAAGACATTCGGCGGGTGGCAGAGTCTGCCATCAGTCGCTTTCCTTGCCTGGCGAAAAATGCACGACCACCAGGCCCTGATGGAGGAACTGGAAGCTGCACAGAAGAGACGGCTTGCCGCACTGGACCTGGAAGACAAGCTGCGCCGCCGCAAGCTGAGTACCGTCAATCTGGCCCGACTTTCCAAGGGAAAACGATTCACATCCTGGAAATCCACGGTCTCTGCGCAGGCGATTCAGTCCGTCAGGGAGTTGTTCGATTTGACGACTCAGAAGTTGATCGCGCTGGGCCCGTCCCGAACTGAAAAGCAGGTGGCCAAAGCGATTCACGAGTGCATCGAGCGCCTGAACAAGCTCGACCGCAAATTTGGCTACTTCATCTGCACTGAAGAACGCGAGGATCTGTGCGAAGCAATCAGCCAGCTCGTTCATGCCTGCGGGTTTGAAGAGCTTGGGGAGATCGCTGACCAGTGGCGAAACTGGTAGCCCGATTCTGAGCGCAGAGAATAGCCTCGTCGCACCCAGTGTGCTGGCGGCTGGAAGACTATCCCACGGCAGCAATCCTTGATGCGTTCATTCGCGGCAAGTCGACGCCGATGTTCCCCTACGCGTTTCTCCCGCAACCCGTTCGGCTATAATGCGGACGTCATGATGCGGCCCCTTTTTTGAGCCGCGCGGTTCGCAGGATGAGGCTCATGAAAGTTCTGGTCGTTGGAAACGGGGGTCGCGAACACGCGCTGGCGTGGAAGCTCACGCAATCGCCGTCGGTGTCAAAAGTGCTGGTGGCGCCCGGCAATGCGGGGACCGCGCTCGACGCGGAGAACGTCGATATCCAGGCGACCGACATCCCGCGGCTGATCAAATTCGCCCAGAAAGAAAAGATCGACCTCACCGTCGTCGGCCCCGAGGCCCCGCTGGTCGCCGGCATCGTCGACGCCTTCGAAGCCGCCGGCCTCAAGGTCTTCGGTCCCTCGAAGGCCGCCGCCGAGCTGGAGGGGAGCAAGGTCTTCTCGAAGGAGCTGATGCGGCAGGCGAACGTTCCGACCGCCGATTACCGCATCTTCCAGAGCCATCACGAGGCGATCGAGTACGTCGAAGAACGCGAGCAGCGCCCGCTGGTCATCAAGGCCGATGGCCTGGCCGCCGGCAAAGGGGTCATCGTCTGCCGCAATCGCACCGAAGCCGTCGACGCCATCAAGCGGACGATGGTGATGAAGGAGTTCGGTTCCGCGGGCGACCGCATCGTCATCGAAGAGCGGCTCGAGGGAGAAGAGGCGAGCATCCTGGCAGTAGTCGACGGCAGCACGATCATTCCGCTCGAGTCGGCGCAGGACCATAAGCGGGCGTGGGACGGGGACGAGGGCCCCAACACCGGCGGCATGGGCGCCTATTCGCCGACCCCCGTCATTACGGGCGAACTGATGGACGAGGTGATCGCGAAGATCCTCGTCCCGACGGTACACACCATGCGGAAGATCGGCCGGCCGTTCCGCGGCGTCTTGTATGCGGGGCTGATGCTGACGTCGCAGGGACCGAAAACGCTCGAGTTCAACGTCCGCCTCGGCGACCCCGAGACGCAGCCGGTGCTGATGCGATTGAAGTCCGACCTTGGCCAGCTGCTGATGGCGGCCGCCTCGGGGACGCTGTCGAAGCTGCCGCCGCTCGAATGGGACCCGCGCCCGGCGGTGTGCGTGGTGATGGCCTCCGAGGGTTACCCGGGCAATTATCCGAAGGGAAAGCCGATCCGCGGGCTGGTCGAAGCCGACCAGCAGCCGGGGGTCAAGGTGTTCCATGCGGGGACGCAGCGACTGGGCGACCAGTCGGTGACCGACGGCGGCCGCGTCCTGGGCGTGACGGCTCTGGGAGACAACATCGCCGACGCGAAGCTCAAGGCGTACCAGGGGGTGAAGTGCATCCGCTGGGACGGCGCCTGGTGCCGCAAGGACATCTCGGACAAGGCCCGCGTCTGAGCATCGTGACGGACGAGCGTGTCTCTCCAGGGAATTCACGACTCCCTCAGAGGAATCCGCGCGGATCACCGCAGGACCTTTTTCGAGCGCCGGAGAGGGCGACTTTGAACACCGCCTCTCCAACCTGCTCATTCGAGTGGCGTGGGAATGAGCGGTGCGGACGTCGGGGCGATGTCGAGCGCCGCTTCGTGTTGTCCTTGCTCGCGCTGCGGACTCCTGGCGAGGGTTGAGCTCTCGTCGTGTGCGGACGGTCGTTTCCAGATCCAGTTCGAAACGATCTGAAGTCCCAGCAGCACCACCGTGAAGACCCCCGCCAACAGGTACGGGATCCGGTGATTGATCCTAGACCCCAGCACACCGCCGAGGAGCGTTCCCGCCGCCATACCAAGGGCGAGCGTCGCTTCGTGGATGCCGGCCGCCAGGGCTCGCTTCGCCGGCGGACTGCCCGCCGTGCTGTAGAAGAGCCCCGAGAAGTAGTTGTAGCCGACGAGCTGGCCGAGCATTGTCAGGCCGACCATCAGCATCGTCTCGGACTGCGCCTGACTGATGACGACCAGTCCACCCGCGGCCAGCAACTGCGAAACGATGGACGTTCCAAAGCGAAAGTGCCAGAAACTGGAAGCATACATCAGCGTGTAGGTGGCAATGACCACACCCCGCCACACCGCCAGGATACGCCCGTGATCGGTCGACGGGATGTTGAGGTGCACCGCCAGATCCGGCAGAAGATGCACGACGAGGCTGCCGCCGAACATGCCGCCAAGGTTCGCCAGCCAGCTCAGCCGTCGGAAGCGGTTCGCCCGCTCGATTTGTGCGACAGGCGTCGGTTCGTGGTCGACGCTGGCTTCCACAACTTCGCCCACGTTCGAACGGCGGATCGCCGCAACGATGGCCAGAAGCAGATTGATGAGCGCGACGGCGAATGACGCCATCAGGGCGACCGAGCGTCCCCGCTCGAAAAGTCGTCCCGCAGTCAGCACCCCGCACACCATGCCAATGTTCCACGCCACGCAGAACAGGAACAGGGTCCGGCTGACGCCGCTGCGGTTCTGGTGCGGGTCGTTCCCTTCGTTGAGCCATCCGATGAGCGGCGGGTAGAGACATCCGAGGGCGATGCCGATGAGCCAGTAGGCGGGAAGAAACCAGAGGCTCGCGGGAGAGACGCAGCGGCAGAGGATGATGCTGACGACGTTGAGGGCCGCCCCCGAGACGAAGACGCGGCGGGCGTCGAAGCGGTGCGAGAGCCACCCGCCGAGCAGACTGCCGAGCCCCTGGACGAGCGCGAGGCTGCCGCCGAGAAGACCGAGATACATCGGATCGGCGCTGGCTTCGGCCAGGCTGCGCGACGCGACGAAGACGACGATAAACGCCGAAAAATCGGTCAGAGCCGAGATGACGTACAGAAGCGACCGCTGGTGCGGCATGGGGAAGCTCAAGAAGCGCTCGTGCAGCGGGCTGCTGGAAAGTAGCCCTCATGCTCAATACCTGCGAAAGAAACGTGCCGAACAGTATTGAGACGGGCGGCTACTTCGGGGTCGACGGCCCCGGCACGCCCTTCGCAAAGGGCCAGTCGGCGGGCGTGTACTTCACGTCGAGCCACGGGGTCTCCAGGAACTTGTGGTCGTCCGCCAGGCTGTGCATCGCCGCATCGAGAATGCCGGTCGTCAGCAGCGTCCGCTCGAACGGGTACGACGGCTTGCCGGTGTGGATCATATTCTCGATCGCCCGCAACAGGTGCTCGAAGTGCCGGAAGGGACGATCCTCTTCGCCCAGGTAGGCGACCACAAACGGATCCTTCCCGCGAATGCTCACCCCGCACGTGAAGTCGTGCGAGAAGCCGGTCCCCATCGCAACCGTCCCCTTCGTCCCGTCCTTGTATTCAATGAGATAGAACACCGCATCCTTGCTCATCTCGGTCGGACGTTTCTGCTTCCCGTTGTAGGGCGTCGGCGACGCCTTCACGACCGCGTCGAACAGCGCCCGCGACCACCGCCCGTCCTTCTCGGCCTGCAGAATCCCCTCGCCGGAAACCGACTGCACCGACTTCACGCCGGTCTCGCCCCCCTTGCGGCGCTCGATCAGACACTGCAAGCCCTCCGTCGCATGAAAACCATAATGCTCCAGCCCGCCATAACCCAGGGCGATGGCCTCGGTGATTTCCGACCCCATCGGCACGCTCGCCGACGGCTCGCGCCACATCACGGGAACCGACGACCCCGCCATGAACGGAATCTTCATCTCGTAGATCGTGTCGGCCATGTGCTTCGCGTCAGCCCAGTAGGCCGAGAGGTGCTTGTCGCTGAACGTCGGCACCACCTTCCCGCACCGCTTGTACGTCGCCGCGACTTCATCGAACAGCCGCCGCCGCGGGTAAAGCGTCTGCTTCGTCTTCGGATCTTCGGGGTATTTGCCATGCTCTCCCACGATGATGACGCCGGCGACAGGCACCGTGTTCGTCCCGAGGCTCACCGCTTCGTCAATCGTCTTCGTGATCTTGAACCCGTGCTTCTTGGAGAGCGGCTCGCTCATGTCATCCTTGCCGACCTGGTCGACGTAGAGCGAGACAAGCTCAAGGTCGGGGCCGAGACCGCCATCCTGGTTCCACCCTTCGAGGATCTTTCCAATGATCACGTCGGCGTGCGAGTTGCGACGGTAGACGGTGACGACCCCCGCCACGGGGAGTTTCTTTCGCGGCTTCTCTTCACCAAAGGCCGGCCAGGATCCCGCACCAGCCATGGCAAGCCCGGCGGCTCCGAGGGACCTGTGAAGAAACCGGCGGCGAGTGAGCGAGTGCGTCATGGGAATGCTGTCGGGTGAGAGGTGGGAGAGGGCAGTGGAACGCAGGGCAGGAGGACGCGTGACAGCACCCAGGGTGCGGCTTGGAGCACCCTGGGTGCCGGATCAATGCATGTCTTAAATCCGCGGAATTCCGGGGGAAGGCGTCATCGAAGCCGCATCGGACATGAGAGCGCTCGCGGAACGAGATGGGACCTCTGGAGAACGCCGCCGATCATATGTTGAACGATTGATGATTCCGAGCGTGCGAGATAGTAGACGGCGAGAGGGTCAGACGTCTGTGTGTGTTCCGATGCTAGGATGACCTGATGGAAAACCGCCCGCCGCTCCATTCCCTGCCACCGGAAGAACTCGTTTTTCGCGTGACTTTGTGGAGCGCCGCAGTTCTTCTTGCGACTTACGTCGTTCCCGTCTGGCCGATCACGCTCCTCGCAGCGATGGTCGGCCCGCTCCTCTCCGGAACCGCGGTCGGACTTGGCATCTACGGATCGGCGCGATACCCGTCACTACGCATGTGGCGCACGACGACCGCGGCCGTATTGATCACGAGTCTTCTCGCTCTTCAACTTTGGCGGATTATTCTGGCGATCCCGCCACGATGAATGAGGGACCTTCAACTGCGGCCGAAACGCACATCGTCAACCCGCCTTAGTGCGAATAGTCATCATCAGCCCGCCCTTCGGCCGGATGGCGAGCAGCGGCTCGGGGACGACGGGTTCGGTTCGCGGGACCGCTTCAAGCCGGAATCGCTGCAGCGTCGTGGCGACGATCAGCGACATCTCGGCCAGAGCGAGCCCCTGGCCGATGCAGATGTGCGGGCCAGCGCCGAAGGGGATCCAGCTGTATTGCGGGATCGAGCTGATCCGCTCTTCGGAGAAGCGGTCGGGGTCGAAGCGGAGCGGGTCGGGAAAGAACCGCGGATCGCGCTGCGTGACCCACGGAAGGATGTAGATCCACGTCCCTTTCGGAAGCTGGAAGTTTCCGAGTTCGATGTCCTCGACCGTCTGCCGCACGAACAGGATCCAGACGGGCGGATACAGCCGGAGCGATTCGCGAATGACGCAGTCGGTGTATTTGAGCTTGGGAAGATCTTCGGCCGTGGCGGGGCGGTCGCCGAGGACTGTTGCCACTTCCTCGCGCAATCGTCGCTCAACTTCGGGATGGGTGGAGATGAGGTGCCACGCCCATGCGAGCCCCGCGGCGGACGAATCGTGTCCGGCGTTGAACATCGTGATGGCTTCGTCGCGGGCCTGCTGGTCGGACATCCCGCGGCCGTCCCCTTCCTCGTCGACCGCCATCAGCAGCATCGAGAGGAGGTCCCCCTTGTCTTGGCCCGAGGCCCGCCGTTCGCGGATTGTGTTCCGCATGAGGGTGTCGAGCGTGCGGATGGCCCACCGCTTGCGGCGCTTGGTGCGCGTGGGCACCCAGTCGGGCACCTTGATGAGCGTCGAAAGCTCGGCGGCGAAGATCTCCGAGAGTGTCCGCACCGCCTCGCCCATCTCGGACGCCTGCCCCGTCAGTTCGAGGTCGTAGAACAGCTTGGCGATGATCTCGAGAGTGAGGTGCGTCATCTCGTCAACGATGTTCCGCGTCTCGCCCGGCTTCCAGCGATCGAGAAACTGCGTCGTCCGCTCGACGATGGTCGCGGCATACTTGCCGAGCCGCCGCGGATGAAAGGCGGGTTGCAGAAGTCGACGCTGCCGCAGCCAGAAATCCCCTTCCGTCACGACAAGCCCTTCGCCGTCGATCTGACGCAGCGCATTGAGCGTTCGCGGTTCCTTGCGGAAGAACCGCGCCCGCGTCACCAGCACCTCGCGAATCAGATCGGGGTTGTTGCACAGACACGCCTTCACCGGCCCCATCCGCAGCCCCGCGAGGTCGCCGTAGGTCCGCGAGACCTCGGTCAGGAATCCGAGCGGGTCGCGGGAGAACTCCCGCGCGAGGGACATGCCGAAGAACGATCCCGTCGGGCCGGAGGGAAAGTGACGTGTCAAGGGAGGAACGCTCCGAAGGGTCGCCGGTCGTCGTCAATCAACAAAGAGGCCCATCACCAGGGATAAACGAACGACCCCCCTGTCGAACCATTCCCGAACTCGGGAAATCGAGCCATTCTCTCGTGCAAACCATCGTTGATCCGGGGAATCGCTCACTTCGGGCCACTCTTGCAAATGACAACTGACCAATGATCAATGACCAACGATCAATTGGTCCTTGGTCCCTGGTCATCGGCCGTTGGTCATTGTTCATTGGCCTGCAGACAGGCCGGAAAACTGCCGTTTTGGCTTCCGATGGCATTTTCTACAATCCCCGCCCGCCCCAGGGAACCGATCCGCACGGAGTCGCGCATGTCGGCCGTTCGATCCTCACGTCATCGCCGCCGCACTAACCCCGTCGAACGGATGCTGTCCCTCGCCCGCCCCGGCTCATCGCTGCCCGAAGCCGCCGATTCCATCGTCCGCCTCGTGAGGCCGCGGCACATCGGTATGGCAGTCCGCGACTTCTCGCACGCGTGCCTCATCCGCCTCGTCGACTTCCCCGAGATGCCCCTTCGCACCGCGGCCGTCGAAACCGTGAAGGCCGGCCACACGGCCCTCATCATCCGCAGCGAGTTTCCGGTCAACGATCATCCCGTTCCCGCCGCTTACAAACGCGTGCGGCGCTCGGCCTGGTGGAAGCGGATCGGCGATCTCTTCCGCCGCAATGCCTGCCAGCGCAACTTCGAACTCGGGCTCGAACTGCTGCGGCGCGGCATCGCCACGGCGCGGCCGCTGGCGGTGATCATCCCGCGCCGCGGGAGCGGGTCGGTCGACAGCTTCCTCGCGACCGAGTGGATCGAAGGGGGCTCGAACCTCTATCGCTTTCTGGGTGAACTTCAAGCGATGCCCGTCGAGCAGCGTCGACTTGTGCTGCCGAGCGTCTGCCGTGCGGTGGGGTCGCTGCTCGGACGCATGCATGGACAAGGGGTCGCTCATCGCGACCTCAAGCCGGGGAATATCCTCGTGCGGAGTGGGCGAACGATCTCCGAAGCATTCGTCGTCGACCTCGACGGGGTGACGCTGCACCGCGATGTGAACCCCGCGTTGCGTGCCCGCAACGTGTCGCGGCTGGTCGTGACGCTCACGTCGAAGTGTCGACTCGTGAGCCTCAGCAATCTGCGCCGCGGGTTGGCGGCTTATCTCGCGGGTTGTGGCGGGACGGCTGCCGACTGGAAGACGGTGTGGCGCGCGATCGCCAGAGAAACCGCGCGCCGCGCGAAGCACTGACGGCTTCATCTTGGACCGTCGCAAGGGCACGAGTGCCCGCGCTCCGTCCCGACGCCCATTCCCCGCGAAGCTTCGCCTGGATTCCCGAGACTATTCGACGGCCGGGCTCGTTCGTCAGCCAATCGCCCGCTTGGCCCCACGCACAAACGCCCGCATCCGCTCCGGGTTCTTCACGCCCGGCGACGACTCGATCCCACTGCTCACGTCGACACCCCACGGCTTCACGCGTTCAATGGCCGCGGCGACATTCTCCGCTTCGAGTCCTCCCGCCAGCACGAGCGGCGGCCACTCGCCCGACCGGTATTCCAGGGCCACGATCTCCCAGGGAGCCGTCGCGCCGGTTCCGCCATAACTGCCCGAAACGCGGGCATCGATCAGGCACCTCCACGGGATAGCCCCCAGCCGCCCGCACGAGGCGAGATACTCCGCGACCTCCCCGCACCCTTCCTCACCCACGCGAAAGGCCCGCATCACCCGCGCCGCGGGAAGCCGTTCTTTCAGCGATGCCACAAACGCCGGCGGCTCGTCCCCATGCAGCTGAATCGTCGTCAGCCCGCACGACGCCGAGATCGACTCAATCTGCTCGACGTCGGCATTCACAAAGAGCCCGATCGCTTCGACGGACGGCGGCAACACCTCGACGATCTGCCGGGCCATCTCCGGAGCGACATAGCGGGGCGAGCGGGCGAAGAAATTCAGCCCAATCGCATCGGCCCCGCACTCGGCGGCGAGCCGAGCCGTCTCAACATCCCGAATCCCGCACAGCTTCACCCACATCCTCGCAACCGCCCTTACTCAAAGCGCCGTGATCAGCGGTAATGGAAGATGGGTGCCCGGCTCTGAGGCTTCGCGAAGGCCCGGAACGCCCGCAGAATCCGGGCCTCCCCTTCGGTCAGACCCGGCCACCCATGACATCTCTCGAAGGCGACGTGCCTTCATGATACCGCATTCTTCGATCGCCCGAGGTGTCACACGTCGCCCGGCCATGTGTTACCATCAGAAATGTGCTACGAAACCCTTCCCGAGAGAGTCGGTGCCGATGCGAATCTGGGTTGATGCCGATGCCTGCCCGGGCGACGTCAAAGAATTGCTCTACCGGGCCGCCGACAAACGCAAGGTGACGATGATCTTCGTCGCCAACCAGCCGGTGCGAACGCCTCGCTCCGAGTATCTCTCGAGCATCTGCGTCCCCGGCGGCATGAACATGGCCGACCGCCACATCGTCGACCAGGTGGAGCCGGGAGACCTTGTCATCACGGCCGACATTCCGTTGGCAGCCGCCGTCATCGACAAAGGGGCCGAAGCCCTCGAATTCCGCGGCGAACTCTTCACCGCGACCAGCATCGGCGAGCGGCTGGCGGCCCGCAACTTGCTCGACCAGCTTCGCGGCGGCGGCCTGATCACCGGCGGCCCGGCGGGCTACTCGTCCAACGACCGCCAGGCGTTCGCCAACCAGTTTGACCGCTGGCTGACGAAGAAGCGATAACACGGACCGTCCGGTGTTCGAGGAAGCCATGGTGATCGAACTCAGCATCTGCGCAGCGATCGTGATCGGTCTGTTCGGGCCGAGGATCTGGTACCACATCCGGCGTCACATCGGCTATCGCTGTGAGTGCGGACAAGGGCGGGTGAAATCATACCCCGATCTTTTGACTGATACGTTTGGCGTGACCACACGCCCGCCTCGCCATTGGGATTGTGACTTGTGTGGCGCAGGTTTCGTCGAGACCAGAACCAGGTGGAGCTACAAGTTGGTCCGAACTCAGAAGGCTCGCGCCGGTTACACTGCCTGATGTCCTTCGAATGTTCTTATCGTCCAGCGCTCGCATCCTTCCTGAAAGTCGTTTC
The DNA here is from genome assembly GCA_020850695.1 of Planctomycetaceae bacterium. Lineage (GTDB taxonomy): Bacteria > Planctomycetota > Planctomycetia > Planctomycetales > Planctomycetaceae > JADZEF01. Next base: position 39,848 of record JADZEF010000314.1, read on the forward strand.
TGGAGTCTCTCGTGCTGGCCTCTCCGACCGCAGCGGTCATCTTCGACGTCGATGGCGTCCTGGTCGATTCCTACAACGCGCACCGCAACGGCTGGATGCGGCTGGCGAATGAACTCGGCGTCCCCTACAGCGAGCCCGAGTTCCTGCGCGACTTCGGCCGCACCGCCCGCGAAGTCCTGACCGAAGTCTTCGCCCCGCACTGCGCCCTCCTCACGCCCGACAAGATCCCCGAGGTCGAAGCCCGCAAGGAAGCCCTCTATCGCGAAGAAGTCGACATGGACTTCCCCGCGATGGATGGAGCCCTGGAACTGATCGAATCCCTGCTCGCCGCGGGAATCAAAGTCGGCGTCGGCTCGTCGGGTCCGCCGGAGAACGTGGCGCTGGTGCTGCGACACTTGCGCATCACCGATCGCATCCAGGCGGCGGTGAACGGTTCCGAAGTCCCCCGCGGAAAGCCCGACCCGGCGATCTTTTTGACGGCCGCCAGCCGCCTGGGCGTCGACCCGAAGCGTTGCGTGGTGGTCGAAGATGCCCGCCCGGGACTGAAGGCCGCTCGCGCTGCGGGGATGAAGTGCATTGCACTGGTGAGCACCGGACACACTCCGGAAGAGCTTTCCGAAGCCGATGAAGTGGTCGCGTTCTTGCGCGAAGTCACTCCTGACCGCATTCGCCAGTTGTTGACGAAATGAATCGGTGGCTCGAAGTTCTGCCATTCCTTGCGCCGGGTGACAGCATGCGAACTTTCTTTTCCATGTCGATGTTTGTGGTGATGACAGGCCTTCTATTGACGTCGGCCGGCTGCGGCGTCGACACGGCGGGCCCTGGCAAGGCACCGGGAGCCGTTGCGGGTGGACCGCCGGCCGTCGCCGGGCCGAAGACTTATCCGGTTCCGCCGCCCGACACGTCGCTCTCAATCGACGAGTATCTCAAGGCGGGAATGCCGGCTCCCGATCGGGAATGGCACAGCGTCGACATGGAAACCGCTGACCGGATTCTGACGTCGCTGACGACGACGGACTACGCCGCTCTTCCCCGCTTTCAGAGCAGCAGATCGGGAGCCATGTTCGACCGGATCACGAGTCGGGACAATCTGGTCCTGTTCAAGACGGATGCGTTACCGAACGAGTTGCGCGTTCCGACGTTTCTGGCCTACTACAAGTCACACAATGAGATCTACAAGAGATACCTTTCCGGATATATCCAGAAGAAGGTCACTGTGAACGAGTTGATCGAGCTGAGCGGTTCCACGTTGCGAGGCTCCGCCCTGCTGGCGGAGTTGGTGAACCAGTTTTCTCCGCCGCTCGACAAGAACGATCCCAACTTCGCCACGCGTTCGCAGGGGTTGACTCAGGCGAAGCGCGGTCTGGCGATCACCGTCGGCGGCGCGTTGACCATGGTCTCGGACACTCAAAACAGTCCGCCCTCGGACCGAAAAAGATTGCTGGCGGCGCTGGACGAAACGTTTCCCGTGATCCTGCCCGAGCTGCTGGAAGCCAGTCAGACGGAGATCGTCACACGGCTCCGAACGATGTCGCAGAGTCCTGATCTGCAGGAGCTGCAGCCCGAACTGGGAGCGTTGGCGGAGAAGGCCAAGGCCCTCACCGAACGAAAGAAGCCGACCCCGTAATTTCGGATTCAAGGAGATTTGTTCAGAGTGGGGCAGCCGCAGTTCAGTTCTCTCCTGGAGTCGGTGTTCGTTACATTTCCGGAGTTCGCCCGCCGGATTCTCCCTAGACCAATTCCACGCCACATGCGCAACACCCTCGCCACGCAGCTCCTCTTCGATCTCTCTCACAAGGGACGCCGCGCCACGCTGTTCCCCAAGAGCGATGTCCCCGCCCAATCGCTCGACAAGCTCCTTCCGAAAGCTCAGCGAGCGGACGCTCCGCCGCCGCTTCCCGAGGTGACCGAGTCGGACGTCATCCGGCACTACGTCAACCTGTCGACCCTCAACATGTCGGTCGACACGCACTTCTACCCCCTCGGTTCGTGCACGATGACGTACAACCCGAAGCGGCACGAGCGGCTCTCGCGCCTGCCCGGGCTGGTCGACCTTCATCCGCTTCAGGTGGATGAGGATGCTCAGGGGATGCTCGAAATCCTCTACGAGATGCAGCAGATGCTCGGCGAGATCGCGGGGTTGCCTGCCGTTTCGCTGCAGCCGGCGGCCGGGGCCCAGGGCGAACTGGCGGCTCTGCTGGTCGCTGCGGCGTACTTCAAGAGCCGCGGCGAGAAGCGGACCCGCGTCCTGTTCCCCGCCAGCGCTCACGGCACCAACCCCGCCAGCGCGGCCATTGCGGGATTCGAGTGCGTGCAGCTTCAGCCGTCGGCCAACGGCCTCGTCGACCTGAAGGAGCTGAAGTCGCTGCTGAATGAAGAGACGGCCGTCTTCATGGTGACCAACCCGAATACGCTGGGCCTCTTCGAGAAGGACATCGCGCAGGTCTCGAAGATGCTGCACGACGTCGGCGGCCTCGTCTACATCGACGGCGCCAACATGAACGCCATCCTCGGCATCACCCGCCCCGGCGACTTCGGCGGCGACATGATGCACTACAACGTCCATAAAACCTTCACCGGCCCGCACGGCGCCGGCGGCCCCGGCTCGGGGCCGATTGCGGTCCGCGACTTCCTCGGCGAGTTCCTCCCCGGCCCGGTCATCACAAAGGAAACCGCCGACGGGAGCGGGAAGGGGACCCCGTTCTACCGCCTCACCAACCCGCCGAAGTCGATCGGCCGGATGCGGTCGTTCTTCGGCAACGTCGGCATCCTGCTCCGCGGCTATTTCTACCTGCGGACGCTCGGCCCGGCCGGCGTGAAAGCGGTCTCGGAGCATGCGGTCCTCAACGCCAACTACCTGAAGGAAGCCCTGAAGGACGTGCTTCCGGTCCCGCACGGCACGCGCTGCATGCACGAGTTCGTCGCGACAGCCAAGCCGCTGAAGGGCGAAAAGGGGATCTCGGCGATGGACATCGCCAAGCGGCTGCTCGATTTCGGCTTCCACGCTCCAACGGTTTATTTCCCGCTCGTCGTCCCCGAGGCGATGATGATGGAGCCGACCGAGACCGAATCGAAGGAGACGATGGACGCCTTCGTCGAAACGATCAAGCGGATCGTCCAGGAAGACGCCGACTTCCTGCACCACGCCCCGCACTCCACCCCCGTCTGCCGCCCCGACGAAGTGAAGGCCGCCCGCAAGCCCATCTCACGCTGGACCGAAGGCCCCGTGGGATAGCCTTCCAGGCTGTCAGGCGGAAGACTTCAACGCAAAGACGCAAAGCCCGCAAAGGGGGAACGCAAAGAAAGGCAATGGGCAAATGAGGAAAGAAACTGTTTAGGGATCGAGATCGGTATCCCACTCTGGATTTTATTCTGGTTTCCCTTTGCGACTCTTTGCGCCCTTCGCGTCTTCGCGTTAAAAATTCTTCCTTGGTTGAGAGGCCTATTCGCACCGGCTACGCTCGCGCGATTGGCTACGTCCATTCGTCGTCTGTCCTTTTCCCGTTTGCCTCTTTCTCCCGATCTCTCCCATGCGCGTTGTGACGTTTGGCGAAGTGATGTTGCGTCTCTGCCCGGAGGATTTCCTGCGGGTTCGCCAGTCGATTCCCGGACGGCTCGAAGCGACGTTCGGCGGGGGAGAGCTCAACGTCGCGGTGTCGATCGCCTACCAGGGAGGGAAGTCGGCCTACCTCACCGCTGTCCCGGATAACCCGATCACCGACTGCCTTGTGCAGGAGATGCAGAAGCTCGGAGTCGATTCGAGCCTCATCCTCCGCCGCAAGGAGGGCCGCTTCGGCGTCTACTTCGTCGAGACGGGAGCCAACCAGCGCGGCGGGGCGGTGATCTACGACCGCGAGGGAAGCAGCATTGCCCGCGCGGCCGCGTCCACCTATCCGTGGGACAAGGCGTTTGCGGGGGCGGGGTGGCTGCATATCACGGGCATCACGCCGGCGATCAGCGGGGCCGCGGCGGAATCGGGGCTGGCGGCGGTGAAGGAAGCCAAGCAACGCGGGCTCACCGTTTCGTGCGACCTTAACTTCCGCAAGAAACTCTGGAACTGGAAGCCGGGGACGAAGCCGGTCGACCTCGCCCGCGAGACGATGCGCGGAATGATGCCGTTCATCGATGTCGTCATCGCCAACGAGGAAGACGCCGACCTGGCCCTCGGCATCAAGGCGACCGAGACCGACGTTGACTCGGGGCATCTCAACATCGCCGGGTACGAGGACGTCGCCCGGCGGATCGTGCAACAGTTCCCCAACGTGAAGCGAGTGGCCATCACGCTCCGCGAGAGCATTTCGGCGAGCCACAATAACTGGGGCGCGCTGCTCTACGATGCGGCGGCCGGCAAGGCGTGGGTCGCTCCGAAGAATGCCACGGGCGAGTACGAGCCGTACGAGATGCGGAACATCGTCGATCGCGTCGGTGCGGGGGATTCGTTCGCCGGAGGGCTGGTGTTCGCGTTGACGACTCCCGAATTGAGCGACCCGGAGACGGCACTGCGGTACGCGGTCGCAGCGAGCTGCCTCAAGCACAGCATCAAGGGGGACTTCAACTACTCGACGCGCGAGGAGATCGAAGCCCTCATGAAGGGAAGCGGCTCGGGACGCGTGCAGCGTTAGAGATAGGGGTAGGAGAGCCATGTTGGCTCTCCTCCCTCCGAACCGGACGGGCGGATCTCCCGCATCCGGCTCTCCGGTCGAGGGTTGACCTTCATGAGGGTTGAACGTTCGCCCGGCCGCCCTCAGACTGATCAGGCCGTGGGCGTGGAAGAAACCGTTCGGCCACCGATGATGGTCGGCGCCCCGGCCTCGACCGCGTCCCCCAGACCGCTGGCGCAGCAGGCTTCGCAGTCGCCTCCGCAGCCAGCCGTCCACATCCTGGAACACGTTGCGGTAGCTGCTGTGACGGAAGTACTCGAACCCTCCGCGAAGCGTCCGGTTCACGTCCCCCAC
>JADZEF010000315.1 GCA_020850695.1 Planctomycetaceae bacterium
ACTGCGGCGTCTCGTCGGCGCGAGTCGCCTCGACCGACAAGAAAAGCCCCAGAAGTCCCAGCGAGAAGCAGAAGCGAATCACGACGACAGGACCTCCCTCAACTTCAGTTCCGCGACTTGCGGCGGTGAAGTCCATTATGGCGCATTTCGAGCGCCGCGTCGTAGTCCGGCGTGGCATGGACCGTCGCACGGGGACTCCTGCCCGTGAGTCCTCCGTTGCTTCTCGCCCGGGCAGGAGTGCCCGGGCTACGGTTCAAGCCTCGCTCCCATTACTCGGGAAGCGGCTTGCCCTTCGTTTCCGGCAGGAACGGCAGCACGAACAGGCCGATCACGAAGACAAAACACATCGTGACGCCGGCGTACCGCAAGGGTTCCGGAGTGTCTTTGAAGAATCCTTCGAGCCACGACTTCGCGAGTGGTCCGATGGCGGCCACGAATCGTCCGACGTTGTAGCAGAAGCTGGTCCCGGTCGAACGGAGTCGCGTGGGGAACAACTCGGGGAAGTAAATGGCGTACCCTCCGAAGAGCGACAACTGGCAGAAACCCATGATGGGAATCATCACGAAGATCTGCCAGAACTCGTTGAGATACCAGAAAACGGCCGCGGTGCTGATGAACGCCAGGACGAGGAAGATGGCGAATGTCGGCCGGCGACCGAACCATTGAGCCAGCAGCCCGAAACCGAAGATCCCGAAGAAGGCGCCGAAATTCGTCATGAACGAGGTGTAGCTCGCCCACCGCGTCAGCCGGCCATTGAACGTGGGATCGATGTTTTCCTTCTGGAAGGCTTTGGTCTCCTCCGGCAGAGCCTCCATTCCCCCTTTGGACTGCGAGGCGGCGATCAAGGCTTCGATGTGGCCGATCTTCGCCGTGTCGTTCTCCGCCTTGGCATCCGCGAGCTTTTCATTCAACACTTCGGCCAGCAATCCCTTTCGCTGGACGGTGCGGATCAGGTCCGGGGCGAAGAACCCGACAGCCCACAAGCCGATGACGCCAGAGCAGGCCAGGACGAGGCCCAGCAGGGCGTTCTTGCGCCAGCGCGGGTCGCCCAGCAGTTCGCGATACGAGCCGAGCTGCTTCTTGACGACATCGTCGTGCGAGGCCTGCTGCCAGCGTTCAGGCTCCTTCAGGTTCCTGCGGATCACCAGGGCCAACAGGGCCGGGACGGCGCCGATCATGAACATGATCCGCCACGGGCTTGTCGGCAGGCCGTGCTCTTCGGCCACGCCGAGTCCCAGGTTGATGGCGGCCGCCGAGATATTACCGAATGCCGAGAGTGCCTGAAGCAGCGAGAGGGCGACGGTGCGGGCCCGGTTGGGCATCACCTCGGCCACGAGGGCCACTCCGACCGCGAACTCGCCACCGACTCCTAACCCTGTCAGGAACCGATACAGCGAGAAGTCCCAGACATTCGTCGCGATGGAACTGAGGCCCGTGAAGGCCGAGTACATCAGGATCGTGATCATCATCGTCTTCGCCCGGCCGATGCGGTCCCCCATCATGCCGAAGAAGAGCCCGCCGGTGGCCCAACCCGCCAGGAAGAGGGCCGTCGCCGTGTTGCCAGCCTGGCTGCGGGCGAGATCGGTCGCCTTCGCATCGACGACCTTGGGATCCTCGGACGACATAACGGCCGGGACGAGATCCTTCATCGCCGCAGGGCGGGAGAGGACAAACAACTGCTGATCGAGACAGTCGAACAGCCACCCCAGCGCCGCGACGAGCAGCACGAACCAGTGGTAGCGGGTCATGTCCCGGTACCAAGGTCCTGAACTCGAGGCGAGGTCCTCGGGAGAGGTTTTGAACTCTTCCATCCCGTGCATGGCGGCGCTTTCAGAGGATGTGGATCAGAAGGGTTGGCGGGCGGCGATACGGTGGGATCAACGAGGCGGCACGAAGCCGAGTCGGCTCGAATCGGGGGCGTCGATCGTCGCGGCGATCGTTGATGAAAGAGTCTACTCGCGACGGGGGCGGAAATGCTCCCTCACCAGCTGGTGAAATTCCCTCATGAAGCGGATTTTCTGCACGGCCTGCTTGAACTCGTCAAAGCCCGGCACGAATTTGGCGAAGTAGCACGACATTCGAGGGAGCCGCTTGATTGCCAGTGCCGGCCCGTAGAAGTCGTACTCGTCTTCCGCCAGATCGATCAACGCCTTCGCCCGCTCCGCGAGCGTCGGCGGGAGGACGGCCCCGCCGTTCCACAGCGCCCGCGCTTCCCGGAAAATCCACGGGTTGCCAAGGCATCCTCGGCCGATCCCCACCCCGTCCGCACCACTCTCCCGCAAAAAACGGACGGCGTCAACCGCCTCGCGAACTCCCCCGCTGCCGAACACGGGAATGCCGACCGACTGCTTGACCAGCCGGACCACCGACCAGTCGGGCTCGCCGACGTAACCTTGTGCGACGTTCCGCGCATGCACCGCGACCGCCGCGGCGCCGGCCGACTCGGCCCGCTTCGCCACTTCGACTGCCGTCATGTGCTCGCCGTCGGGGCCGGTCCGAATCGTCAGTGTGACCGGAGCGGTGACGGCCCGTATCACCGCTTCGACCAACCGTCCGATAGCAGGTGGATCGGACATCAACGCGCCTCCTTCGCCCCGCTTGCAGAGCCGCCGGAGAGGACTTTCGAAGTTGAGGTCGACGATGTCGAACCCCTGCTCCTCCACGTTCCGCGCTGCCTCGGCCATAACAGCCGGGTCGGCTCCGCTGATCTGCCCCGCTCGCGGTTTCTCCGTCACGTTGGTGAACAGCAATTTCAGCGCGCGGCGGTCGCCCCGCGCAACGTCGACCGCATCGAGCCGCTCCGAGCAGACGAAACTCGCGCCGTGCTGGCGCATCAGTTTCCGGAACGGAAAACTCGTATGCTCCTCCATCGGCGCGAGGCTGAAGGGGTGGCCGATGGAGACATTGCCGAATCGCATGGGGCTTTCAAGTGGAACGGCGAGGAGTTGACGCGAAGGGTTGGACACCACCAGGCAGGGTATGCGGCTCGGAAGGATTGGTCGTTGGTCATTGATCGTTGGTCAGTGATCATTCTGAAAACAGCCAATGACCAGCGACCAATCTGCCTTGACCCGCCGGGGGCTCCCTTCCGTCGACCCCGGCCACCCACCCGCTTGCGGGTTCGTGGTGAAATCTGCGTTGAATTCAAGGCCCTCCGACGACAGCCTGGAAGGCTATCCCGCGGAAAAACCTATCCCACGGACGTTGAAGGGAGGGCATCGCCAAACATCCTTTCGACGTGTTCGCGGGGAGGCGGCGACGTCACGACGCTGACGACTAAGCCGACGACAAGCGACACGCCGAGGCCCCACAGGATCGGGTCGACCCCGCACAGGAAATAGGGCGCGGTCGGATCGTCGAGACCGATCATTCGATCGGGGCCGAGGATCGAAATCGCGGTCTCCTTCCACGATTCCGGCGGACCCTTCATGGCGAGCCGCTGGACGGTTCCGAGGGCGTAGAGGGTCGAGACCGTCAGCCCGCCTGAGAGCATTGCCGAGATCGTTCCAAGCGCCGTGGCCCGACGCCAGTAACACGCCATGATCGCCGGCACCACGAACGTGCACGCCCCGCCCGTTCCGCTGAAGACCACCAGCGCCTGGAGGAACTTCGGCGGATCGATGTTCGCGACGATCGCCAGGATGCCGACGCCGATCATCGCGGTATACGTCACATAGCGGATCTCCGACTCGGCCGCCCGCGGCCGCAGGAACCGCAGGTAGATGTCTTTGACGAGCCCCGACGCGATAACGAGCAGGTAGCAACTGACCGTCGCCATGACGGCTCCGAAGGGAGCGGCGAGAACCAGCCCCGTGAGGAGCGAGCCGCCGGGAAGGTGCTGCGTCAATCCGACCGCGAGCCGCGGGATGATCTCGTCCGTCTTCTCCAGCGCGGGGATGAGAGCCCGCCCCGCGATGCAGATGCAGACGAGCGGGATGTAGATCAGGCAGTTGTAGATGCTCAGCATGAAGATCGACTTGCGGATGACTTCAGTGTTTTCCGACGCCATCACGCGGACCATCCCGGCCGGCGACCCGACACCCGAGAAGACCCATACGAAGAAGAACGAGACCGCCATGCCGATCGGCAGGTAGGCCCGCTCGCTGCGGGCGATGCGGACGGTTTCGTCGACGGTTTCGCCCGAAGCGGACTTCACGGGGACGGTGCGGTCGAAGACGTTTTCCGGCTTGTCCTTCTCGCCGGGCGGCCGGAACTGGTGCCCGGGTCCGAGAGCGTACTCGGGACCGGTGAAGGCGACGGCGGTGCGCGTCGCCTGCTCGAGTCCCCCCGCCCGCGGAACGGCGAGGAACAGCAGGATCATCACGCCAATGACCATCATGATGCTCTGGAATAAATCGGTCCACACGCCGGCGAGGAAGCCGCCGACGAGCGTGTAGCCGACGACGACGACTGTGAAGACGACCAACCCGACGAGATACTTCCAGTCGCTTCCCCTGGATGCGGACTGGATCGAGGCGGCATACGGCTTGAGCGGCGTGGCGGGCACGGCCTTCTGCAGAGAATCGAGCAACTCGCGCTTCGTCGAGGCGGTGGTGCCGAGTGCCGTTTCAAGACCCGTCAACACTTCGGCGGGGATCTTCGGTTCCTTCTGGTCCTTCAGCTTCCGCAGGGCGTCCTTGTTGAACTCGAAGTCGGCCTGCTCTTCGGTCAGGCGCATCGGCTCGCTGCTGGGCCAGGCGAGCTTCATGATGGTCGCCCCGGCCTTGAACTGGGCCACCATCATGACGGTCATGAAGAACAGGATCATCAGCGACGCCGCGAGGCCGACGCCGGAATGGGCGAACCGTTCGCGGAACAGGTCGGGGACGGTGATGGCTCCGGTGCGGCGCGAGAGAAAGGCGAATCGCTTTGCAAGGATTGTAAAACCGGAGAGCGGGACGACCATGTATCCCGAGATCCACACCAGCACGATCCAGCCGTGGGCGTAGACCAGCGAAGGGAAGCCCATGAAGGTTCCGCCGCTTTGGACGGTGGCCGTGAGGGCGAGGGCCCACGCACCGAGTCCGCGGTTCCCCAGGAAATAACCCTGGAGGAACTCGCTCTTCTCGATCCGCTTCTCGGCCAGATAGCCGAGGTACGCCGACGCGGCGATGAATGCCGCCAAGGCTCCGATCACGCTGTATCCGGTGCTGACCGCTTCGTTCATCGTGCGGCCTCCCCATCGGCGTCGTCGATCGGCAGGATGGCATCTTCGGTCGGCAGGGGGACTTCGGCTGCTTCTCCCAGGTCATGATCCTGCATGATCACGAAACTGAAGAGCGCCGCAATCACCGTGCAGACGGCCCACGGGCAGATGACGCCGTAGAAGATCCAGTCGGGAAAGCCCATGACGAATTCGAGCGGGGCTGACGGATCCCGATAGCCCATCCGCACGCAGGTCGAAATGGTGTAGGTGATGGCACAGACGAAGATGAGACCGCACAGCAGTGCTTCCCTGCGGGCGCTGGCGACAAGGGTCGATGGAGGGGACGACATGCGGTGGGCTCGTCAGGGAGGAACGGACGGAAGGCACGAGATCGGGCAGAAGCCGACATCGCGGGCGAGCAACCGCGTCGTGATGTTCGCCGATCAGAAGACGGAGAAGGAAACCCCGCAGACCAGGAACCGACGCGCCGAAAAAGTCGATCTGCCACTATAGCCGTCACTGCGGCGCGGGCCAACTCTCAGCGGAGAGTTGTTATGGAAGGGTACGAGGGGATGATAGCGCGGGAGAAGAAGTGCAACCGATCGCCCATCGCGCCTGTTATTCGGCTTCGTCCGAATTTCGAACCCGCAGCGTTGCGAAGCGAACGGAACTCGCAGGATACTCGCACGCGATCCGTCGGCGGATCTCGCCACGCGACCGCAGCGATTGTCCGGGCGAGTCCGACCGCCACCGCAACATCGAGGACACCATGCAGACCGTCGGCATCGGAATGATCGGCAGTGGGTTCATGGGGCTGACCTACAGCGAGGTCGCCGCCAATCATGCAAAAGGCTGCCGGCTGGCGGCCGTCGCGGGCGGGCGACGGGCGGAGCAACTCGCCGCCGACTACGGCGTGCCTCACGCTGTCGATATCGATGCGTTGCTGGCGCGCGACGATGTGCATGCCGTCGTGCTGGCCACCCCCGATCAGGATCGCCTCGAATTGACGAAGAAGGCCGCCGCGGCCGGCAAGCATGTCCTCGCCGAGAAGCCGATGGCTCCCACCGTCGCCGAGTGTGACGCGATGATCGCCGCCTGTGCGGCCGCCAAGGTGAACCTCGGCGTCGTCCAGACCGAGCGGTTCCGAAAGATCACGAAGAAGGCGAAAGCCCTCATCGACGACGGCGTCATCGGTCCCGTCTACATGATGCGGACGGTCTCGGCGTTTCCGCTGTCGCTGACGAAGTCTCTCTTCGAAGATCGCAAGTGGATGTTCGACCCGCGCGGCGGCGGGCTGTTCATGGGCATGGCCTCACACAACACCGACTTCCTGCGGTGGCTGACGGGCCGCAATGCGGTCAAAGTCTTCGCCCAGGCGACGACCTACAGCGACGTCCCCGCCGCCAACCTCTCGGTGATGGCCCAGATCACCTTCGAGGGGGGCATCATGGCTCACATGTGGATCACGTCCGAGTTGCCGAATCCAAGCCTTCCCAGCAGCGAGGTCCGGTTCCAGGTCTTCGGACGCGATGCGATGTTTGACCTCGAAAACTTCGAGTATCTCGACGTCGGCAAAGGGGACAAGTGGGAGCGGATCTACACGCCCGAGCGCTTCGATTACCTCAAGGAACCGAAGTCGCCGATCCGCCTCTATCCGCACATCGGCGTGATCCAGGAATTCGTCGACAGCATCCGCGAGGGACGCCCCCCGCTTGTCGGCGGCAAGGAAGGGCGTGCGGCGGTGGAATTGTGCGAGGCCTGCCTGATCTCGGCACGCACCGGCGAGGCCGTCACGCTGCCGCTCTGAATGCGAAGAGCACAGCACGTTGGATGGCCGGGTCTGAGGCTCTGCAAAGGCCCGGTTCGTTCCCTCCATGCCCTCTTTGTTTAGACCGGCTCGCGATCGCGTCAGGGCTGTTGCCGGCGGCCGCGTGCCACGATCTCGTCAGCGATGCGGGCGACGTCCGGACTCGTTCCGATGTCGATGGGCCGGCATTCGGTGAGGTTGCGGAACCACGTATGTTGCCGCTTGGCGAACTGCCGCGTGCGGGTCTGAATCTCATTCACGGTCGATGGAAGATCCAAGCCCCCTTCGAGGTGAGCGATGACTTCCTTGTATCCCAACCCCTGCCGCGCCGTGCGGCCCATTCCCTGAGGTCGACTGAGTAGCGTCCGCACCTCGTTGACCAGGCCTTCCGCCACCATCTGCTCGACGCGGCGGTTGATCCGCTGGTGCAGCCAGGCTCGATCGGGCGAGAGCCAGAAGACCGGCGGACGGTCGGCCTCGGGCAAAGGTTGCTCCCGCTGGTGTTCCGACAGGGGCCGCCCCGTCACCGCCGCCACCTCGAGGGCGCGGATGACTCGGCGCGTGTCGGCAGGTGCGAGTCGAGCCGCCGTCGCCGGATCGATTCCCTGCAACCGCGCATGGAGGGCTCCGGACCCTTGCTCCTCGGCCTCCCTTTTCCATTGTTGTCGTAACGTCCAATCGGCCGGCGGTCCGTCGAAGACTCCCCGCAGGACGGCGCGGAGATACAGGCCCGTCCCCCCGACGAAGAGCGGCACGCCCCCCCGGTCGAGGATGTTGCGGCATGCGGCTTCCGCGGCCGCCAGATATTCCGCCACGCTGAATTCTTCGTGCGGGTCGATGATGTCGAGCAGATGATGGGGAACGGCTGCCTGGATTGCGCGTGAGGGCTTGGCCGTTCCGATATCCATTCCGCGGTACAGGGTCATCGAGTCGAGCGCGACGATCTCCGCGTTCAGGCGCTCAGCAAGCCGCAGGCTCAGGTCGGTATTCCCGCAAGCGGTCGGACCGGCGAGGAACCAGCACTCGCTGAGGATTTCCAAAGGCAATCGCATAAGGTGGCCGTCGTCACTTCCAGGGATAGCCCGTTCCCGTAAATCGTACGGGGCGGGCGTCGTCATTTGTGGTTGCAGGAATTACACGAGTCGTGAGTTGAGATGCGATGAGGAATGCAAGTGCTCTGTACGCCGAAGGCGTTCCATCCGATAGCCCAGCGTCGCGAACGGAGTGAGCGCACGCTGGGAATAGGCGGAAGGCTTTCAAGTACCCCAACGGGGTTCCATCCGAACGTGCCAGACGCTCGTTATGGAACCCCGTTGGGGTACTTGATGAGATCGCTGTCCCACCCAGCGTGCGCTCGCCGGGCCTCCCGACGCTGGGCTATCTGATGAAACGCCTTTGGCGTTGTGAAGCTCGCGGCGTCTCCCAAGTCCACCACGTACGCAATGCAGAATTCCGCTCCTCCGACCTACGGGGCTCACGGGTTCAGTCCATCTTGCGGAATTCTCGCGATTTCACTACTGTCCCGCCCCCTTTAGGAGAGGGGCCAGCGTGCGGGGCTGCGCCGAAGATCGGCGTCGCATCGACGTCTCCCCCTTCCACCAAAGCCGACGTTCGTCGCGGATTCTGATCGTTCCCCTTGCCACCGTGGGTCCGGAGGATGCAGGGATGCTCCCTCTGAGCCGAATTGCCGCTGCGGCTCTTGCCGTGTGTGCCGTTGGCTGCGCGCTTACGGGGAAGACCGATTCGCAAAGCGTGGATTCGCGGCGAGGGTCGACGGGCAATGGGTCCAGAGCTGCCGCCGCCGATCGCAAGGGGGCCACGAAAGACGCTTCCGAAGCGAAATCGGCGAATGCAGGCGCCCGCACTTCGTCGTCGAACAAAGGTACGGCCACGGATTCGATGGTCGATGCTGACAACCCGTTCCGCAGAGATCGTCGCGCCAGACCTGCGGCCACTCAGGACGAGAAGTCTCTTCCCAGCGTCGTTCCCAGGATCGATGACGACGATTCGGCATTCGCCGAGTCGTCTCGGAGTGAAGGACGGACCCGCAACACGAAGGCCGCGTCCGATTCGGACGACTGGTCGAAGAACTCCGCGCCGCGGCCTCAACGCAAGGCGGCTGATGCGGAGCTCGACGCCCTGATCAAAGAGGAAGTTCGGCTGGCCGATGCCGACGAGAAGGCGACGCTCGCGCGTGACCTTCCGGCCATGCCGCCGCACCTGGCGCGCGAGCTCATTCAGTTTCGGCGCCTCGCGCGGCAGGTGAGCGCCGGTCAGGAGGATGAACGAATCTCGCAGGCTGGCATCGCCAAGGACGCCCCGGGACGCCGGCCGCGGTCCGTCTCCGAAGACGAGAGTCGGCCGGCCTATGATTCGTCTCGCGATCGCGTCTCGCCGAGCGATTCGGGGACACTTTCCAACTGGGATCGGCTCGATCCGACTGCCGACGCTCGGACGCCGTCTTTTCCGACGTATCCGTCCACATCGGGGACGCTCCCCCGCACTTCGGCCCCGGCCATTCCGCCGGCGAACAGCGCCGTGACTCCCCTCGGTAACGCGTCGAGTTTCCCCTCGCCGCCGACATCCAACCTCTGGTCGGGAACGCCGACCGGCGGAGTCGGTCGCGGCGCCGACGCCGGAACCGCGCGCGAGATGCAGCAATTGTTCCAGACGCAGGCTCAGGCGAGCCTGCTTCAAAACGCCGGCCGCTCGCCGGGCCTCCTGGGCAACAACAGCCTCACGCTGCCCACGGCGGGTTCACCACCTGTATCCGGTTCGCTTTTCAACCCCTCGCCGATGCCGAATGGTCCGCCGGCCCCCGGCGCCTTCGCAGGAAACGCATTCAACACCCTTCCCGCACGTTCCGAAGCGCCGGGCCTCTTCACGGCCGGTGCGAATTTCTCTCCAATGCGCGCTCCCAACAGTTCAACGCCGTCGGGTGGGGGTTCCCACATCCTGCAGGTCTCGGCGACCAATCCCGGCAACGTGTTGAACTCCGCAATGCAGAGTGCCGCGGCGATGGTTGATCCACACTCGGGCCTGGCCGCCCCCGCATCGCGGGCCGACCTCCAACGTCTGATCGCCGTCGCCGAAGCCGACGCCGCCGCCGCACGCCTTGGCCCACACCCCACGGATGCCGAGCGACGTTTTTACATCGAGAAGCACGTCGCGCTGCGCATGCTCTACCTGATGGCCGGCCAGCAGGAACGCGCCCTCCAGGCCATCCCGGGCATCGATGCTGGCGACCAGGAATTCTGGCAGCAGATGTTCTGGTCGATCGCTAATTACTTCGACGGTCAGAACGTTCCCGATCGAGGACATCGCGCGGCCCTTGCCGCCACGCAGCTTCGCACCGCGGTCGATCGACTGCAGGAGAGCGCCAAGCTCGAGCTGCGCAACGTCGCCTTCTGCCACAAGATCGCAAGCTTCGGCAACTACGAACGGTTCGACCGCGACGAATTCACGCCCAACCAGCCGGTCCTGCTCTATGCCGAGCTTTCCAACTTCAAGAGCGCGCCGGCCGCGGGCGGAAAGTACCTGACGCGGATCCGCTCATCGATCGAGATTCACGACGCCGCAGGTCGGCTCGTCATGCGGATCCCGACTCTGGAAACCGAAGACCTCTGTCTCAACCACCGCCGCGACTACTATCACAGCTACGAGTTCAGTCTCCCGCCTGCGTCCAAGATCGCCCTTGGCCCGCACACCCTCAAGCTGATCGTCGAAGACCTGCTCAGCAACAAGGTCGCCGAGGAGACGCTGCGTTTCACGGTGAAATAGCTGCCGCCATCGCCGCGTTCAGTCGGTGCGGTTCGCTTGCAGGTCGGGAATCGTTTGCCTCCGCTCACTCTGCCGCGAAGTAGCTCCGCAGTTGTTTCACGGCGCGTTTCGCCCGGTTCGCGAAGACCTCGCGGTCTCGGACCCAGCCGAGCGGCCGCACGCGGGCGGTGACCGCCACCTGCGCCATTCGCTTGGTCGTGGCCGGCGTGTTCGCACCGAACTGCATTTCGATCTCGACGGGCCGCCGCTCGTCGGTGCTGCCCCAGAAGGGGAGAAGGCCGCGGCTTCCCACCCGCAACAACACACGGTGCGGCTTCACGTCGACCAGGGCCGCTTGATGCTCGGTCACGAAGCCGCCGAGCTTGTAGACGACCATGTCGGCCGCGATGCAGGCGTAGAACGTCGTCTCGTACAGGAACGGATCGGTCGGATTCTCGGCCTCTTCGGCTTTCTGAGATTCGAGTTTGATCAGATCCTGGCTCGTCAGCGCGCACACCTTGTTGCGTCCGGAGCCCTTCGCCTGGTACAGCCCCTTGTCGGCCCGCCGCAACACACTTTCCACCGAGTCGCCCGGCTCATACTGCGACACGCCGAACGATGCGGTGACCGTCAGTTCCTTGATGCCGCCGACGTTGGCTTTCGGCAATGCCTGCCGCAACCGATCGGCCCGTTTGATCGCGTCGGGGAGCGATGTTCCGGGGCAGATGATGACGAACTCTTCGCCGCCGTAACGACCGACAAGTTCGCCCGAATAGGTTTCCGACAGCATCAGCCGCGCCACGTCGACCAGCACCTGGTCTCCCGCCGCATGCCCCCAGGTGTCGTTGATTCGCTTGAAGTGATCGACATCGAGGAAGATGACGCTGAACGTCTCGCGGTTCGGGTGCCCCGAGGCCTCCTTGAGGACGTTCGTCAGCCGCGTTTCGAGTTCGCCGCGGTTGGCAACGCCGGTGAGGGCGTCGCGGCTGGCGGCCGACCGCATCTCCTGGAACTGCATGTTGCGGCAGCTGCTGCGCGACAGATCGCGCAGGATCTCGATCACCCCCTGCAGCCGCCCGGCGGGGTCGATCAGCGGAACCGTCTGGACTTCCACATCGAGCCACTCGCCGTCGGCCCGCTGCATCTTGAGTGCGGGGCTTTGCGGAAGGCCGGTGTTGACCACACGGGTCATCGGAACTTCGTTGTCCGGGAGCGGCTGGCCGAAGCGGTCGGCGTACGCCAGCATCCGCCGCGACCATTGCTGGCCCAGCATCTTGTTCGCCGGCTGGCCGCGGAGGTTCTCGGCATTGCGGTTCCAGATCAGGACCCGCAGGTCCGAATCGACGAGATAGAACCCGTCGTAGAGATGTTCGAGCAGATAGAGGTACGAGAACATATGCCCGAGCTGGCTGGCTTCCAGGGCTTCCTCGGGACGCGAGAAGCTGGGGCCGAAGCCCTTTTGCGGGGCGAACGGGTCATCCATCTGGTCGAGCGGGCTGCCGTTTCGGTCGACGCACCGGGCGAGGGCCGCGACGACGTTCGCGTCGAACTGACGTCCGCCGAACTCCTCGAGGATCTTCATCGCCTCGGCGTGCGACTTCCCTTCACGATAGACCTGCGGCGTGAGGATCGCGTCGTAGGCGTCGGCCACCGCGAGAATACGGGCGCCGAGGTTGGGCTTCGCGCCGTCGGCATTCGTGTGAAGGTGGACCTGCGAGACGATCTCGAGCACGGCGGGGTCGACGCGGCACGCCTGGAGCATGTCGACGCCGATGTTGTAGTGCAGGGCCATCAGCTCGGCCTCATCGGGGCTGAGCTTGCCGGGCTTCATCAGGATGTTGTCTGGGACGCCGATCTTGCCGATGTCGTGCATCAGGGCCGCGACTTCCAGCACGCTGAGGTGCCGTCCGTCCCAACCGAGGTGCCGGGCCATCGCGGTGGCGACCATGGCGACGCGGCGGCAATGCTGCACGGTGCGTCCGTCGCGGAACTGCAGCGCCGCCATCAGGCTGCGCATGACGCCGCGCGAGATGACGCCGCGAAGCGCATCTTCGGTCACGTCTTCATCGTTTGCGGCGCGACGGGCGATCTCGAGCAGGCCAAGCAAGACCCAGGACGAATCCATCGGGTGGTGCTGGATGGGGCGCGGCGATTCATCCTGCCGAGCGGCCAATTCTTCCAGCAGCATGCTTCCGGCGGTCATCGGAAAAATCCTGTCGAGGCAGCCGAGGGAACGGCATTCCTGGTCCCGCACATCCGATGACTCGGGCATCGGATGACGGGACTGTGAGCCGAGCGGGAACAACGCTCGATGCAACCGTACGTCGCGGTTGGAGCGAGTCAAACGGACGCGACGGCGAGTTGCCCGAATTCGACATCGGCACGCGACACGATGTGCGCCGCTGGAACGACGATTCTCCGAAGTGCGAGGACTCGAGCGATTGTGCGGGTTGTGACGCCGGTGGGCCGGCCTTCCTCATCAAGCGATGTGGTCCTTTCTTCGCCGGATCGTCACCGATAGGATCGAGCGCCGGAGGGGTGACCTGAAGCACGGTGCCGCACTCAAATGACGCCCTCGGGAGACCTGTGATGAATTCTCGCGCATTGGCCGTGATGGCGTTGTCGACGATGTTCTGTCTCGCGGGATGTGGCGAGATCAAGAAGGCGACCGAGGTCGAGCGGAAGCCGATCACGCTTCCGGGCCATGTTCCCGTGGATGTCGCGACGGGGAATGTCCCGCCAGCCGGCGCGCCCCCCGTTGCCGCTCCTGGCACTCCGTTGCCGACACCGGCGGCTCCCGCCGCCACTCCGCCCGCTGCGGCGCCGACGCCGAACCTGACCGACAAGCAGGGGATTATCGGAAAGACGACGGCCCGCGTCGTCGACAAGGCCAAGGCGACCGCCGAGAACCCGGCTCTCGTTGAACTGCAGAATTCGCTCCAGGGCGGCGATCCGATTTCGATCGCCGCATCCGCTTACTTCACCGTCCGAGGGAAAGCGAGCACGCTGGGGCTGCAAAATGAACTGAACCAGTTCAAGGCGCTCAACGAGCGGAACCCGACCCACGACGAACTGCTCGGCATGATGAAGACGCACGGCATCACCTTCACCGAGCTGCCGCCGTACCAGATGTACGCGTACGACTCGGCGACGGGGAAGCTGTCGATCCTGGAGGACAAAGACGAAAAAGCCCGCCGCTACAAAGCGGCGGGCCTTCCGGTTGAGTGATTCGCACTTCGGGCCTGGTCAGTGAACGAAATCGGCCGTGACCGTTCGGCCCATTCCGGTTCAGGCGTCTGGACTGCCAAGATCGCGGC
>JADZEF010000316.1 GCA_020850695.1 Planctomycetaceae bacterium
TGCTGACGCGCCTCCTGGACCGCATCGCGGCGCGCATACAGGGGCTCTGCCTCGACCGGCAATTCTTCTTCACGCCCTTCATTTTCCTGCTGCAATCGCGGGAAATTCTGCTTCTGATGCCCGTAATGTTCCGCGGCCGCAAGTCCCGGAAACGGCGCGCCGGCCAGCGCGGCTCCCCAAAGGGGACGGCACACACGCGGAAGACCTCGAAGAATCCAAACTCGCGGAAACGAACATCCTCGCGTCCGCAAAAAATGCGCGACTTCCTCCGTTCCCGGCCGGACGTCATTGATTCAGCTGGACGGTCAACAAAACGTCGGCTTCGTTTCACGTCGTCGTCGCTTCCAAGAGCTACAAACGCCATCGAACGATGAAGCGTCGTAACAAGAAGCTGCTGTACGCCGCCTGGACAATCGGCGGCACGCCGGTCCAAATCCGGGAAGCCTATCGAACTCGCTTCGGCATCGAATCCAGCTACCGGCAGCGGGGCGCGGCCCGCACTAACATATGTGCCGTATATCCGCTGCTGCGACTGTTCTTCGTCCTCGTCTCGCTGATCCTGAGGAACGCCTGCGTCTGGCTGCACGAGACTCCACTTTGCCGAGCGCCGCAACTCCCGACGGATCTTTCATCTGGAGGCACTGCACTACGAACAATTGCTGCGCCGGATCGAAACCGTGCTCGTCGCACAGCTCAGCACCAACACCGATCGACACGTCGAAGTTCCACCGTGAAAACGTATTGCGAACACAGGACAGCGTCTCGGCGAAATTGGAACTGCTGAGATCGGAAATCCAGGCGCTGCCGGTTCATCAGCCAGTTGCAGCAATCATGTGCTTTGGCGCTGTCTACGTCGCCAGTTCGCAGCCCCCAAGGTCCTGAAGAATCGAGGTCGCGGATGAAGCGATCATTGCTCGATCGCTGCCATGGACTGAAATCCCATGATCTGAAATCTAAATGACGAATTCCCTGACGCATGCCGGTGCAGCGCGGCATGGACATTGTCTGCCGCCGCCCGAGTCATTCATCATTCGGATCCTTCTTCTCGCAGTACTTGCCGAGGCCGAGATCGGCGAGCTCCTCACGGATCCGCTCGTGGGACTCGGTGCCGAGCGAGGCGGCCGTCTCGGCGAAGAGAAGCTCTTCGAAGCGTTCGCGGGCGCGCCGCAGCAGCTGCCGCGTGTTGCTTGCGGTCATCGGCCGGTCCAGCGCCGCCGAGAACTTCTCGGCTAGCTCCGTCGAGGAAAGATCGGGGTGATCGACGCGACAGCGCAGGGCGGTGAAGTAAAGCTGCCCGGTCTGCCGCTCCGCCTCGTGCAGGGCAGTCCAAGTGCGGGCCAGCAGCTCGCTTCGCCAGCTCTCCAGGAAGGCGGCGTCCTGCGTGGACGACGACTCGCGCGGGTCGGCGACATCCATCCCGCTTTCGAGCGCCTGAGCCTGCGGATTGCGGCGACGCTGCCGGAAATGGTCATCGACAAGGTGAAACAGGCACGTCTTCAGGTAGTCGCGGAACCGGCCCCTCTCCGGGCGGGCCGCCTTGAACCGACCCGACAGGAACCGCACAGCGAACTCCTGCGTCAGATCCTCCGCGGAATCGGGGTTCCGCACCGCAGCCAGGAGATACCGGTAGACCGCGCCGATATACCGGCCCGCCAGCGCCTGGTAGTCCGCGAACGCGGCATCTTTGCCCACATGTGCCCGCTGTATTACGCTCCAGAGCGTCGAGATCTGGCTGAGGCGGCTCTCGAGTTCCTGCGGGTCCATATGGGCTCCCCAATCGGTCCGGTTCGATCGCGTCCGCGGCTCCGCATTACTGCAGGGCATGATCGCATGATCCTATCGGACCGAAAGACCGAACGGAGGATCGGAGAGCCACGAGCGCCGGTCGCCAGCCGGGGAACGAAGACCGCCCGGGGGAGCGACCGTGTCTCATGGACAGAGACGCTCTCTCCGAACGAGTCGAACATTCAGGTGCGATGGTGCGACGGGATCTACGGTGCGGGATGCGTCCGGATCCGAACCTCCATCGTCTGGCCGATGCGCGGCAGCGACTCCGCCACGTCGAGCTCGATCAGACATTGCAGCGTGCGGACGTCGGCGTACTGGTTCGGCTGCACGACGACCGATCGTCGCGGGGCGTACCATTCCGCCACGCGCGTCACCGTGCCGGCCCATTCCCGCGACGGATGCGCTTCGTCTCGCACCGTCGCCGACTGTCCCTCGCGAAGCGCCTGGGCAAATTCCTGATCCACTTCGGCCCGCACGACGCGCGGCCCCGCGCGGCAGAACAGGACCACCGCTTGCGGCGATGCGGGCGAGATGACTTCCCCGATACCGGCCAGGATCCGCATTACCCTCCCGTCTTCGGGAGCTCGGAGGACCGTGTGTTCGAGAGCGGACCGGGCGATCGCGAGGCGTGCTTCGGCGGCGGCGAGTTCGCTCTCCGCCAGCCGGATCGAGAGCTGCGGATCGTCGGCATCCAGTTCGCGGCCGCGGGCCGTCTCCGCTTCGAAGGTCGGGCGAATCAGGCGAAGCTGGTCTTCGAGAGCCCGGATGGCCGGGTTCCGAGACACCGAATCAGCCGCCGACTTCTGCAGTTTCAGATCGCTTTCGGCTTGGTCGATGCGACTCTTCAGGCCGTCGATGATGGCCTGCTGCGCCGACCTGCGGGCGTCGTGCTGTTCGGGCAGATTCCGAGCCTGATCGATTCGGGTCCGTGCCGCGGCAACTCCGGCTTCGGCTTCGGCGACGCGGAGCCGCGCGTCCTCGTCGTCGAGTCGGATCAACGCCTCCCCCTTGTGCACGAAGTCGTTCTCCTTGACCGACACCTCGAACACGCGACCGGAGGCTTCCGGCTGCAGTGGTCGCGTCCCCGGATCGACGTCGACGATCCCGAAGCAGAGGACGTCGTCCGGAAGCAATGCCTCAAACGGACGCAGAGCCGCGGACGCCGGTTCCGCCTCGCGATTCGTGACTCCACTCGCGACGGCGGCAACCGCCGCCGCCGACAGCCCTAACGCAATTCCCACGACGGCAATTCGGGTCTTCGACATCGCACGATTTCCTGTCAGTTGGGCTAGGGGTTTTGTCTTTCAAAGTAGCCCTCTTGCTCCGCACGAGGTTAAGTCGAACGCGCGGTCGACGGCGAGTGGTGAAATCACGTTGATTCTGAACACGGCTGATCCACTTGCGGAGCAAGAGGGCTACGATCGACACAACTCCGCACCCTGAGTGCCGCCGGCGCGGGTGCTGTTCGCGACCACTCGTGCAGTCGACCATCACGAATTGCAAAAACGCGGTCGACGTGCGGGATCATCCGCTCGTCGTGCGTGATCACGAGGACCGTGGACCGGAGCCTCCGGGCGGTCTCGCGGAACAGGCGGACTACCAGGTCGGCGTTCTTCGAGTCGAGGGCGCGGGTTGGCTCGTCGGCGAAGCAGAAGGCCGGGCGCTTCACCAGTGCGCGGCCGATGGCCACTCGCTGCTTCTCGCCACCGGACAGCTCCGTCGGACGCCTATCGGCGCGGTGGGCGAGTCCGAGCGCCGCCAGCACCTGGTCCGATCGAGTACGGGCTACGGCCGCCGGCATTCCTTCGCCCCACCGCAGGACGATCTCCAACTGCTCTCGGGCCGTCAGCGCCGGGAAGAGGTTGTGTCCCTGAAAGACGAACCCGAAGTGCTTCCGGCGGAACTCCTCTCGCTCTGGTTCAGTCAACCGCCACAGGTCGCTCCCAAGGACCGAGACCTGTCCGGAAGTCGGCCGAAGCAGCCCCGAGAGAATCGCCAGCAGCGTCGATTTGCCGCTGCCCGACACGCCCATCAGCAGGCAGAACTCGCCACGGCGCACGCGGAGTGAGACGTCGGAGAAGACCGTTGTCGACTGGACGCCTTCCGCGAAGACCTGGCCGATCCCCTCTGAGTTCAGCACGACTGGTTCGAGCATGGCCCGCTCCATGACAGGTTCCGATCGAACGCCCTTGGCGAGCGCAATACCGTCGCATTTTCCGATTTGCCGTCGGGGTCCGTAGTTCCGCCTTCAGGCGGTCTTCGCGAGTCGCGCGGCACGCGATGACCATACTTTCTGGAAGTGCCTGCTTCCGGGCGGCGTGCCAACCACCGCCCGATTCATCAATGGAGGGAATCCGTAATGCCCCTCACTTCAGCAATCCAACCGGGTTGGCCAGCCGCAATGAACGCAATGCGAATAACCCCGAAGCCACCGTCATCAACAGTGTCAAACACGCCGTCCCGCCGAGCAGCCACGCGGGCAACATCAGGTTGGCGCCGCGGTCCGCAATGACCCTCGCAAGGAATGGCAAACAGGCGGCCGCCAGGCACAACCCCGCCATGCCGACCCAGAAAGACTGGGCCAGCACGGTCGTCGCCAGCCGCCATCGCGGAATTCCCATCGCCCGCAACACCGCAAACTCCTTCATCGAAGCCGCCGCTGCGGCATACAGCGTCTGGCTGGTAATCAATGCTCCCACCAGCAGCCCCAGCACTGCCGCCGCCAGCAGCGACAACCCCCCACCCGTCTCCAGGAGCCAGTGCATCCGCGACCGCGTCGAAAACCCTTCCCGCGTGAACACCGACATATCCTCGAAGGCCCACCGCGGCACATTCTCTTCCGGCGATATTTCCCTGCGGTGCCTTGCCAGCAGAAACGTCGTCTGTGCGGGGTTCATCGCCAGGATCCCGCGGGCCGTTTCCAGCGAGCAGAACACATACGGACCGGCCAGCCCCTTCAGCCCGGCCACCAGTCCCGCCACACGCACCTTGCGGCCATTGATCTCCGCCGTCGCGCCGACCCCTTTAATCCCCAGCCGTTTCAAGTCGGCGGCATCCACCACCACGGTCCCCGGTTCCGCGAGCCGCGTGCGCAGCTCGGGAGTGAGCTGCGAGACCGCGCCGAGCGAGTCCTCACCAAGCCGCGAACCGATCACGATCGCCAGTTCAGCGGCGCCATCCGGCTTGTGCCAGATCCCGAAGGCCTGCAGATACGGTTCGATGCGGTCGATCTCGGGCAGGCTCAATCGCGCCCGCCAGCGAAGGGGAATCGGCCGGCTGACGTCGACGCTGACCACGTCCGGACACGTCACCCACAGATCGGCCGTGCTGTGGTCGACCGGAATGGAGACCATCGAGAAGGTCCCCAGCAGCATGCCGCACTGCAGAGCCACCAGCAGCGCGCTGAACGCAACGGCGCAGGTCGCCGGAAGGTATCGCCGCCGCTCGTGCCAGAGGCCTTGAAGAACATAAGACATGGAACGGCCTCCAGACCGGCACCGTGATTCCGCAGGCAGGATCGGCAGCGGACCTCACGATCCGCACACTTACAGTTACCGATCGAACGGATGGCTGTGACGCGGCCGTTGTTGCATTCGCAGGAGATTCTGCGGGCGGGTGCGGCGCACGGGCGCGGCAATTCTGACTGGCCCGAAATGGGATGTTTGGGTACGGCAGGTTTTGCCTCCTCAGGAGGGGATGTCGACAATCGAGTCGAGCTCACTGTCATTGGGCGCGTGAAGACGCCTTGGATTCTTTCAAACCCCGTGTGGTCAAAACGATCGGCCGAAGCTGAAAATCCCGAGAACTCAGTGCGTTGCGCCAAGGAGGAAACCCTCACGGCAGTCGGTCAGATTCCGGGCGATCTGCTGCATCCAGGCTTCGTTCGGATGCGTCGTGCAGCCCGCAAAATGGACCTTTCGGGTCGCAATCTTCATCACGAAGAGCAGGTAATAGGTGACCAATCCGCGCTTGGTCCAGACTTCGATCGTGGTGAAGTCGATCGCGCCCAGGGCTTCCCAGTGGGACTGGAGGAATGTCTTCCAGTTACTGAACGAAGGCTGCCGCTTCCGTTCGGGAGCCGGTTCGATCCCATGGTCCTTCAAGATGTTGCCGACGGACTGGTCGCAGATCTCGTGTCCGAGGTTGGCCAGCGCCCCCTGGATGCGGTCGTAGCCCCAGGTGGGGTTATCCCGGGCCAACTGGAGCACCAGCTTTCGGACATCGTCGGTTACGGGAGGCCGTCCGTGTCGCCTCTCCTTCCGGTGATGGTAGTTCCATTTCTGTGCGATCAGCTGGCGGTGCCAGCGCTGCTATTTGCCACGACATTCTGGAGTTTTCTGCGCGAGTTCTCGCCACTTGAGGCCGCACTGAGGGAAAGATGCTTGTTCGGATGAGCGGGTTCGGCGTGCAAGCGAGGAGCTTTTGCGTCGCTTCCCCCGGGGGGTGGAACACGAGGTCTGCGTTGCCACCCCGATTCTCTCTCCGCGAACGGCTTCCGCTTCTTCAGATTTGTCTGGCTACGCTCACGGAGAGAGCGGCACCAGCGGATCGCATTTCGGGCACGTTCTCTTGCGGTTGGCCTCCAAGCGAGTCTGACGTGCGGCCTTCCGTGCCGACTCGAGCTCCTTGGGAATTTGGTTCCCCGTGCCGAGGTACATCTCGTCCGGCGTCTGACCTCGAAATGCCGAATGGGGAAGCCGTGTGTTGTGTTCGCTGACGTAGAAACCGATCAGCGTCTGCAGCGTGGTGACCGTGTCGAGGGTGTTCAAGTACAGCCACTGGTGCTTGAGGACTCGCCACCACGACTCGATGAGCGAGTTACTGAGCGTTGCGCAATAAAGGTCAAACTTTTTTTGGCTACGAGAGTGGCAGGGCCAGCGCACACTAACTCCTGCTCCCGACGAGGACTTGCATCAGGAAGTCGTCGCTCCACCCGCAAAGGCGTCGCTTCATCACCA
>JADZEF010000317.1 GCA_020850695.1 Planctomycetaceae bacterium
GACGTCGGCGCACTTCGCCGTGTTGATGGCCTTGTTCAGCTCCAACTGAAGCTTGGTCTTCGACTCCTGTCCCGAAGCGACCCTGGCGCTCAGCGCCTTCATGTCTTCCGAGGCGCGGCCGAACGTGAAGGCCCAGTCGCTGTGCCACTGGTACTTCATGTCGCGAAGTTGGACGCGGTCTTGCGGGCGCTTGGGGCCCGCCATGCTCGGCACGACTGTCGACAGGTCGAGCGAGAGGGTGCTGGTGAACCGCGGGTCGGGGGACGCGTCGGTCCGGAACATCCCCTGTTCCTTGTAGTACCGCTCGACGAGTTCAACCTCGTCGTCGGTGCGGCCGGTCCGCTTCAGGTACCGCAGCGTTTCCTCATCGACGGGGAAGAAGCCCATCGTCGCCCCGTATTCGGGGGCCATGTTGGCCAGCGTCGCCCGGTCCGGCAGGCTCATCGACGACAGCCCCGCCCCGTAGAACTCTACGAATTTGCCCACCACCTTGTGCGCCCGCAGCATCTGCGTGACGGTCAGCACGAGGTCGGTGGCGGTCGCCCCTTCGGGCAGGCTGCCGGTCAGCTTGAAGCCGACCACTTCCGGCGTGAGCATGTAGATCGGCTGGCCGAGCATCACCGCTTCGGCCTCGATGCCCCCCACACCCCACCCAACGACGCCCAACCCGTTGATCATCGTGGTGTGGCTGTCGGTTCCGACGAGGCTGTCGGGATACGCGACGCCGTCCTTCGTCAGCACCACCTTCGCCAGGTACTCGAGGTTCACCTGGTGAACGATGCCCGTGGCGGGGGGCACGACGCGGAAGTTCTGGAAGGCCTTCTGCCCCCACCGCAGGAACTTGTACCGCTCGTCGTTGCGTTCGAACTCGACGTCGATGTTCTTCTGGTAGGCGTCGGGGCCGGCGAAGTAGTCGACCTGCACCGAGTGGTCGATGACGAGGTCGCACTGCACGAGCGGGTTGATCTTCTTGGGATCGCCCCCCATCCGCACCATCGCCGCCCGCAGCGCCGCCAGGTCGACGACGGCGGGAACGCCGGTGAAGTCCTGGAGCACCACCCGCCCGCACAGGAACGGCACTTCGACCTGCTTCGGGGCCTTGGCGTTCCAGTTGGCGAGCTCTTTGACGTCGTTTTCTGAGACGAGGAAATTATCGACCCGCCGCAGGCACGATTCGAGCAGGACGCGGATCGAGTAGGGGAGCGTGTCGATGTCGCCGAGGCCGAGTTCGGCGAGCTTGTTAAGGCGGTAGATCGTGTAGTCGCCGCTGCGCGTGCGGATCTTCGCTTCCGCGCCAAACGGATTCGAGGCGGGCATGAAACCATTTCTCCAGAGAATCATCGTCAGAAGCGACGGTCACATGCCGCGCTCCGTCCGTTGTGGGCCGGCGCAGGATGAGTCGCCCGGCTGGAATGATGCTATCACGCCGGGGAGGGGGGGTGAAGCGAGGGGCGGAGACCGCCGCACCAGCAAAGGGCGAAGGCTGATCCCCTGCGGCGGGTGGCATGCCCGGATATGATCGCGGGTGTCATTCCGAATTTGAGGTGGTCGATGGAAGTTGCAGTCCGTTGGCAGCTCGAACTTGGCGACATGGTGATTGCTCGGATCGACGCAGATAGTTATTCCTTCCCGTTTACCTATGGTCGGATGGTGGGCTCGCCAGCATTCGAACGGTTTCGCCTCTACTTCAGTGACCCCGACAACTGGCCGGATGATGATCCGCAGTTCGAAGCTTTGTGCCGCGAGATTCGAGACCGGGGTCGATTTGTTCTTCGTGAGATGACGTCAGGCATCGCCTATCGTGGCGTCTGTCTAAATCACGATGGGCGGGATGTGGTTTGGTTCAGACATGGCGATCCTGCTTGATTTGCCACGGACGCGTGTCACGTCCTGACGCTTTGGCAAGGGTGTGGTCGGAAGTCTCGCGTAGCGGCCAACCACGCCCTTCGAAGACTCAGTAGCTTTAGGGCAGGCTCCAGCCGGCCGAACGGATCGATATCCGAGCGAAAGTGGCAGGCAGGAGCCTGCCCTACTTCGGTCGAGCCGAAAAGCGGAAATGTCATGGCATCCTCAACCAAGAATCAGCAGAGAATCGAAAAAGCTTTGAGGAGCCAGGACTCGGCGACAATCGACGCTGTGTTGAAGCTACTCCCCAACATCAATGCCACAGTCGGCGGGAGCAGCTCGCGGACGTGCCTTGAATTCGCCGCTGTTTACGGCCTTGTCGATTCAATAAAGCACCTCCTGCGACGTGGTGCCGACCCGAACTCGCAAGAACCCGCGTTTGTCGCATCCAGGGAAGGGAATGCCGAGATTCTCGAATTGCTGCTCGATGCAGGCGCTCAAATTGAAGCCCGGTCTTCCACCGGTGATACGCTCCTGCTGGAAGCCGCCGTCAGGAATACTCCGCAGCATCTCGCATGCATTCGACTCCTGATTGCGCGGGGCGCGGATGTCAACGTGGTCCAGTCGAATCAAGTTCAGAACGTCCTGATGTCATGCGCGGAGCTCGGCTCCATTCCCATGGTGGAGGCATTGGTGGCCGCGGGAGCTCGGCTCAACGATGTCTGGCTCCGCGGAACAGCTTTGACTATCGCCGCCGAGCAGAATCAGCGCCTGATGGTCGAATGGTTGCTTCGGCATGGAGCGGATCCGTCGTTGCGCGTTCCGGCAGAAACGATGTTCGACGATATCGCCGGCATGACAGCCCTGGAGGTTGCCCGCAAGAACCGACTCAAGAAGATCGTCGCGATCCTGGAGTCCGCACCGTCGGCAGCCTCTGTCACGAAACCTGCGGCCACTTCAACCAAGAAGGAGAAAAAGTCCAAGCCGCGTTCCAAACCCCTCGGCTCCGTTCAAGAGACTTTGTCGCGTCTGACACAGGCGCTGAAGGACCAGGGCCAGTGGAAGGCCGCCGGGCTTCGAAAGCCTGCGTTGGAAAGTCAGCTCGCGGAACTGGAACGGAAGGTGGGCCTGGCATTGCCCCGCGAACTGAGGGAGGCGTATCTGACTTTCAACGGTCAGAAATCCGGGGGCTACGAGATCTTTCCGGCTCCCGATCCGGACGAAGAGCGGTTTTTCTGGTTGTCCGTCGCCGAAGTCGCGTCCGAATGGCAGGTGTTTCAGGACGTGAGCGAGGCGGACGGCAACCCTCCCCGCAGTGCCGATCCGGGAGTGAGGGAGTCGTGGTGGCACAAGGGCTGGCTCCCGTTCGTCAGTAATGGGGGCGGCGATGTGATCTGCATCGACATGGCTCCCGCCAAAGGAGGCTCCAAGGGCCAGGTCATCATCGTATCCCACGAGTCCGCCCCGCGCCGGCGGCTGGCCAATTCATTCCTGGAATTTCTTGATGCGACGGTCGAATCCATCGAAAGCCACGACACCGTCGAATAACCGGTCCGAATGACGGGGCGCTCGCACGCCATTCCACGATCGGGAAC
>JADZEF010000318.1 GCA_020850695.1 Planctomycetaceae bacterium
GCGATCTGCACGAGCAAGCCGGCGCGGACGTCACCCGCGGTGTATCAGCGAGAGTGCATCGACCGACTCGATTCGATCGGCGGACGCTTTCACTCTGACGGTAGCCTCATGGGAAGCATGAGGGCGACTTCCGAACGCGCTCGCCGTCCGCCGCACTGGCGAAGCCACGTCGACTTTTCCGCACGCACCGGTCCTAGCGCCCCTCGCAACTTCAGTCGCCCACAACCCCTGCCGCTCGAACAAGCGCTTCAACCAGCGCAACCCCTGTCGTCGATCGTGTAGGCAGAAACCCGCAGTGCGCGCCAGGAAGGCTCTGCACCGGGTTACTTCGGATCGGTGGGTCGACACGGAGGTCGAGTAATGCCGTTGCCCTGGCTGGAACGGTCGCGCGCGAAGCGTTGGCTCAGCGCCGCGATTGTGATGTGTCTCTCGTGCGGATTGACGGCCCTCATTGCCCGCAGCGGCGTTCCGGGCCACGTCCGAGCCGCCGAGGAAATCCGCTTCCAGGAGACGGTCATCACGCCGTCGGCCCCCGTGATCGATCCCGAAAGCCCGACCGTCGCGCCCCCTCCGTGCAACTGCTGGAAGAACGCCCTCGAGAACAACTCTCCCGCGTATTTCCTCACGGGTTACGCCGGCGCCAGCTACTTTGACACCACCGCCAAGACGAGCGGCGGCGGAATGGCGGGGCTGAACTTCAGCGTCCCCATCTACGGCGCGCTCGGCTTCGTGTCGCGAGCCCAGGTCAACGGCTACAGCGGCGGAACCCAGTATGGCGGAACGGTCGGCCTGGCGAAGATCTCTTATGCGGCCGATGACCTGATGGGCCGCCTCGGCGGCTCGGTCCTCATCGATCAATTCACCGACACCGGCATCGGCAGCCCGTATCTGGTTCAGAGCCAGTACGCGATCAACTTCGCCCTGACCAACGAGTGGCGCATCGGCGCCCGCTACACCGACCCCATTCACAGCGGAAAAGCGGATCTGGGTTCCATCATCCCCGGCGCGACAGGCGGCGTCCCGATCGCCATGGTCGACGTCATCGAAGCCACCATTTCGTATACCGGGTCCAACTCGGACTACGTTCAGTTCGGCGTGGGCTACATCGACGACATCGATTCCATGACCTACCGCGGAACAATCACGCAGCCCCTGTCCGAGCGTGTCGCCGCAAGCCTCTCGACCTCGTACGACGAGCAGATCGGCCGGTGGTCCGGCTTCCTGGGCATTCAATACGACTTCTCGCCCCGCCGCGGCGGAATGCTGACCGCAGGACGGGCTCGCCGCACCGCCGACGGCGACGTGGTGCGCGGTGGCACGATGACATTTCCGGGGGCCGATGCGATCAATTCCAGCTTCGCCGCCGTCAGCAGCGCGCCGGCTTTTTCCGAAGCCTTGTCGGAGTTCAGCTCCGCCGTACCGACTGGTCCGGCCGTCTGGAACGAACCCTTCGATCCGAACGTCTACAGCAACGCCATCTGGCTCGGTGTGTACAACACGCCTGTCACAACCGCCCCGCCGTGCGCATGCCCAAGCGGCTTCGTCTCCGTCGGAAACGGCATGTGTGAGGAGACCCTGCACCATTACCAGATTCCCTGCGGAAGCCCGATCTGAGCGAGCGTATTGGATAAGGCGATCGCCAATCGACCTGAGGCTTCACGACGGCACACGGGATGGTGACAACTCTCCCGATGGGAGACTCGACAAGATGGGGGAAGTTTGCCGCCTGCGTGGAGAGTTTCGTGCGACAGGGTGGCCGGGGACTGATGGAACGAAAATCACTGCCGGCTGATTGACCCGAAGCATCGTCATTTGACGATTACATGGATGGTGAGGTCCGCGCTGCGAACCGGCCTGTCGGTCCCGGTACGGTGCCTCGTCAGGTGGGGACGAAAAGTGCAGGGAGGTTGAGTCATGCCGATTCCATGGTTGGAACGGTCGAGCCGGGTCTCCTGGCTCTGTGCGGTCGCGATTCTCGTCGCCTCGTGCGGGGGGACGTTCTTCATCTGCCAGAGCGGCGTCCCGGTCAGCATCGCTGCGGAAGATGAAATCCGCTTCCAGGAAACCGTGGTCAAACCGGAGGCGCCGGCCGTCGACCCGGAAAGCCCGAGCGTCGCGCCTCCTCCTTGCAACTGCTGGAAGAATGCCCTCGCACAACCCGCTGACTACTACCTGACGGGATTTGCCGGAGCGAGCTATTTCGACAGTGACCCGAAGACGAGCGCCGGCGGCATGGCGGGACTCAATCTGTACGTTCCCATCTATGGAGCGTTCGGCTTTCAGGCGCGCGGCCTGCTGAACGAGTACAGCGGCGGCACCCAATACGGCGGATCGGTTGGGCTATACAAGGGCTCGGTCGCTGAAGAAGACCTCTTGAGCCGCCTCGGGGGATCGGTCCTGTTGGACCAGTTCACCGACACGGGATTCGGCGACCCGTACGTCGTCCAGGCGCAATACAACCTCAGCTATGCCCTCACGAACGATTGGCGCATCGGCGCCCGCTACGTCGACGCGATCCACTTCGGCGACATCAATCTCAGCTCCATCGTGCCGGGCGCGGCCACCAGCGCCCCGGTCCCTCTGGTCGACGTCGTCGAAGCGAACGTGACCTACGGGAACTCGCTGATGGACTTCATCCAGGTTGGCGTGGGTTACATCGACGAGTTCGAATCGATGACATACCGCGCGAACATCGCGAAGCCGGTCTCCGATCGCTGGTCAGCCTCGTTCGCAACGACCTACGACGAGAAGATCGGCCGGTGGTCGGGCTTTCTGGGCGTCCAGTACGATTTCTCCCCGCGACGGCCGGGGTTGCTGACGGCCCGCCATAACTCGCAGCGGTCGAACCGCGACGTCGTTCGCGGCGCCGCCTCCGTCATCTTCTCCGTCACTTCGATGGAAGCCTCCTCCGAGGCGAGCGGCACTGGAAATCCCCTCACAGGTTCAGGCGACGACTTGCAGGACTCCATCTCACGCGGGTTTCAGGCCGGGAGACAAGCCGTGCAGTCGGCGTTTGTGGGCTGCAGCTGTCCGCCGGGTTTCTCGCCTTCCAGCGGCGGGTTGTGCGTGAACAACATGAATCCGATGATCACGGTCCCATGCATGTAGCCGTGAGCGGCTCCCGTCAGGAAAGCATCCTCCTTCCGATAGAGAGCGCCCCGGAGCCGGCCCGATGTCGCAAAGGACATGCGCACCCACCCTTTCAACCGCTTCCCGCGGCCCCAATCGTTTGATCGGCGTCGCGATCCTGACCATGGCAACCGCCGTGGCCAGCGTTGGGGAAGCCGGTCCGCCACCGCCGCCGGACTCCGGACCGCGTCCCGCCATCCGTAAGCCGGCCAGCGCCGATGAGATCCCCGAGTCGCTCCCTGGCCGCTGGAAAGTGACGCTCTGCGTCATGGTCCATCCGGGACACGCCTGGATCCGATTCGAGAATGTCGAGACGGGCGAAGTCCGGTCGATCAGCCGCTTTCACTATCTCGTTGGCGCCTGGTACGACAGGGAAAACCGACACTGGCACTACCCTCCGACGATCAAGGCCGGCGTCTGGATGGATCGCGAGCAGAGCATTGAGTATCAGCCCGAAAAGTATCCTCGCGAGAAGTATGTCCTGCTCAGCACGTACGTCGACAATCCCAGGCTTTACAAGGGCAAGGGGGATGGCCGCGGGCATGGCATGGCCGTCAATAACTGCGTCAGCTACTCGCGCGACGCCTGGTATTTCTACACCGGCGAATACTACGGACTGACGCGGATCCACGACCCGCAGGAACTGGTCCGCGCCGTGGTCCATCATCACCCGGAAGTGCTCGAACGCCGCCACAGCGCGGACGACCTCGCTCCCCCTCCGGCGGACGCTGATGCACAGGCCGAGCCAGTCGCATCGAACCCTCCTTCGCCTCCTCGAACAACCCGGGGCACGACGGGCATTCACCCGCCAGCCGTCATTCAACCCGCTTCCGCCCAGTCGCCTGCCTCCCCTTCCGGAGTGCGGCGATGACTTCCGTGTGGGAAGCCATACGACGATCCCGATCGCTGCTGCTCGTCATCGTGCTGTGCAGTGTCGCGAATGTCGCCACGCGCGGAGCGATCGCCGCCGATCGCTCCGCCAGGCTGCAACTGCAGGTCGTCGACGCGATCGAGTTCGTCACCGACCACGAGTTGAGCCGCGAACGCCTGGAAGAGCTCGCGGGCCACATGCGCAGCGTCGAGCGGCAGATGCAGGACGAGTTGGGCGTCCCGCCGCTTGAGAAGACCGTGCGGGTCTATCTGTTCGCGACCCATGCGGCGTTCTCCGATTACGTCCGGCAGCACATCCCCTCGGTGGGACGGACGGACGCAGCCGTTCGCCACGGCGTCTTCCTGCTGCGTCAGGAGCGGCCTTTCGTCTTCCTTGCTGCCGGCGAAAACCTGATTCAGAGCCTGCGTCACGAAACCGTTCACGCGGTGCTCAACACCAGCCACCCGGCGCTGCCAATCTGGATCGATGAAGGATTGGCCCAGTGCTACGAGGATCCGGACGGCGGCCACCGCAGCGCACGGGCCGAGCGCGTCCTGAAGAAGGATCTGTTGCGGCGCGCGGCGCCGAGACCACAGTCGCTCGAGAAGCTGAAAACGATGTCTCAGCTCGGCCCGCGGGAGTATGC
The DNA here is from genome assembly GCA_020850695.1 of Planctomycetaceae bacterium. Classification (GTDB taxonomy): domain Bacteria; phylum Planctomycetota; class Planctomycetia; order Planctomycetales; family Planctomycetaceae; genus JADZEF01. Next base: position 4,647 of record JADZEF010000318.1, read on the forward strand.
CGGATGCTGGGCGAACCTGGAAAAATTGCTCGGCAGTCCGGCCGGCCGCGCCACGTTGCGCGCTTACCTCGCGGACCTGCGCGAGGGCAAAGCTCCCGCCCCTCTCTCGCAATCGTCGACTTTCCTTGGAGAACGGAGTCGCTGAGACGACCTCGTTGAGACAACGTCGCTGAGACAGAGACAGTGTCGCTGAGCAAAAAAGAAAACCGGCGTGCCGAGACAACTCGGCACGCCGGTCTTTTCTGTTGTGAGATCCGCCGTCTCGGCCAACCGCGATCGTCAGGCCGTTGCGTGGGGTACGGGTCCTGATGTTGCCTGTCGGCAGACTCTGTCGTCTCTCAGTCGACAACGGGCGGGCTGTTCCCGCTGGGAACGGCCCAGAGAAGGCTCAGTCGTCGCAGCAGACCGGCTTGCAGCAGGTGTTGATCGGAGCGCAGCAGGTCGTCACCGGGACCTGAATGGTCTGGCAGACCAGCTTGCACCGCTTCACTTCGATCGGCCTCTCGACCGTCACCGGAGTGACGACGCAGTACTTCTCGGTCCGGCTGCGGGGCTCGCTGACGTAGCTGCACACTTCGCGGACGCCCTGCTTCTTCACCGGGACGCACACCGTGTAGCAGACTTCGCGGGTCCGCGGCTCGGCCACGTACTCGCAGACCTTGCAGGTGCGGGTCCGCGGCTCGGTCACGTACTCGCACACCTTGTAGGTGCAGGTCTTCACCTGCGGCTGGTACTCGCACACCTTGACGGTGCAGGTCCGCGGCTCGGTCACGTACTCGCAGACCTTGCAGGTGCGGGTGCGCGGCTCGGTCACGTACTCGCACACCTTGTAGGTGCAGGTGCGGACTTCCGGACGGTACAGGCACACGTTGTAGGTGTACGGCTCATCCGACCACACCGTTTCACAGGCGGTGTAAGGAACGACCTGCTTCACGATGTTGTTGACCCACACCTTGTAGGTGCACGTCGGAGCGGGAGCACAGGCCGAGATGCCACAGCCGGCGGGGCCGCAGCCCGTGCCGCAGCTGCCGCACCAGTTGGCGCTGCCGCAGCCGGTGTAGCACGAGGTGGTCGGCGTGTAGGCGCGTTCTTCCCAGTGGCCCTGGTTGACGCACACTTCACGCTCCCGCTGAACCTGGACCGTGCGGCAGACCTTCCGGGTTCCCTGACGGGCTTCGGTGTAAGGAACCTGGACCGTGTATTCCTTGGTCACGTCCTTGTAGGTCGGGACCTGGACGGTGTAGTTCTGAACGACGTCCTTCCACACCGGGACCTGCACGGTGTATTCCTTCACGACGTCCTTCCACACCGGCACCTGCACGGTGTATTCCTTCACGACGTCCTTGTACACCGGCACCTGCACGGTGTAGTTCTGGACGACGTCCTTCCACACCGGGACCTGCACGGTGTAGTTCTCGGTCCGCGTCTGGGTCTGGTGCTCGTACACGGTGTATTCGTACGGGACCTGGGTCTTCACAGGAACCTGGACGGTGTAGTTGACGACCCGTTCCTTCCACTCGGTCTGGTAGGTGGTCGACTTCACCACCACCGTCTCGGTGTAGTACTCGGGGACCATGATGGTCTTGGCCACGTAGCAGGTCGTCGGACCGCAGGCCGCACCGTAGGACGGGCCGTAACCCGGGGTCAGGCCGCAGGCGCCGTTGACACAATCGCCGGCGAACCCAGCCGTCGCGATGCTCAGCACCGCCAGACTCAGAACAGTTCGAAGCATTTGGACCTCACAGATGAGAAAGTGACACGTTGCTGACTCAAAAACCGGGTCCGGCTCATCACTCGCCGGCGAATTCGACCCACGACGATTCCTACCCGATCTCGACGCAACTTCCGCCGCACACGAAAGCCAGGGCAACACGTCGTCCCCTGCGCTGATCAATCCCATCTGACCCCCACCGTCCCTGTGCGAGGCCTGACGGGATCCATTGAAGTCGCCTAATCGATTCCGTCAACCCATTGTTTCTGCTTTGCCCCTCGAATTGGTCGATTCCGTAACCTTGGCGGGGTCCGGATTTTCCAATGAAGACAACTGCGGGGCTTGGGAATTATGACATGAGTCCGCAGACTACCCATGGCCAGTAGGCTAGGCAAGCCATTTGTTTCAAAATTCCCACATTTCGCATGGTCGCCAGGACTCGCAGTGCGGCTTCTTCCTCCATACTTCTCATGCGGGTCATGTTGATCACTTTCCGGCGCGTGATACCCTGCCTGGCTCCGACGCCCTTTCGATATCCCAACGACTTCCCCGGGAGCCAATGGCATGTCGAAACGCGTCTCTCACAGCCTGCTGGACCCGTACGTGACGCTTCCGCTCAAAGCGCGGTATGAGTGGTTCCGCATCCCACGCTGGCTTCCTCCGGAAGCATTGGTCCTGATGGGCCACTGCGGGGCGATCGTGGCGGCCTTCGGGCTGGCATGGTCGACGCGGAGCGTATGGGGCGGGCTCGTCGCCGCGGCAGGCATTGCCGCGAATCACCTGTGCGATGTGCTCGACGGAACGCACGCCCGCCGCACCGGCCAGTGCCGCAACGGGGGCGAACTCCTCGACCACTTCACCGACCCGCTGTCGTTCGCGTATTACCTGTGCGGGATTGCGGTCGCCTGCGGCCGGCTCGATCTCGGCCTCGCCGCGGTCATCTGCCTCTTCGCGACGGCCGTGCTGACGAACATCCGGGCGAAACTGGTCGGCGAATTCACCCTTGCCCCGGTCGGTCCGACGGAGTTCAAGACGCTGCTCGTCGCCGGATCACTGGCACTCAGTGCCGCCATGGCAGGCTGGTTCCCGACCGGCAACCCCGCGCCGTTTCTTGCGACGGGCTTTACCGGGCTCGTCGCCTTCGGAATCATCCAGCTGGTCGTGCAGCTGGTGCGGGCCGTGTGCGAGGTGAACGCGAAGGGAAAACCGGCCGACACCACCGAATGGATCACGGTGCGGGCCGAAGACACCGGGAATCGGCCGAACTCCCGACACAACGCGGCGTGACCTGGAAGCCCGCGTCGACGGAGTGAGGAAGTGTTCGTCGCCCGACTCAGAACTTCCCCGACAGCACCGGCTTGTCCGCCGTGCGAACGAGGACAGCCGTGCCCAGCGTGACAAACGGGATCACGTCCTTGTCCTTGCCGCGCAGCTTCAATTTGGCGCCGTGCAGCAGTCCGACCTCCATCTCGCCGATGGGAAAGCCATTCACCAGCACCGTCAGCCTGGTGCCATAAGGGAGCCCGAGCTTCGACGCTTCGACGTCGAGTTCGCGTTCGTCCGGCCGGTCGCGATACCGCACCGATCCCTTCGCCTTCTCGAAGCCCTTCATCCCGGTCAGTTTCGCCTTTTGATCGGGCCGGGGGGGCTGGTCGTCCTTCGGCTTGGGGGCCGGCTTCGGCGGCGTCGGACGCGGCTTGCGGTCCGGGTCCTCCTCACCCCGCAGCAACAACGGGGCGCACAGCGACGCGACGAACAAGAAGGCGAGCAATCCTCTTCGTGTCATCACACCCGCTCCCTGGGTTTTCCCGCCGCGCGCAGATTCCGCCGCGCTCTTCCAGCGGCGGGAGAGTAGGGCTTCGGCCCCATCCGGTCAATCCCGCCTTAAATCGCCGGTCGTGGAACCGCGGATCGACACGTCTCAGTCGTCCGTATTCGTCACAATCGTCCGGTCGTAGACCGAGCTCGTTGTCGCACTCCCCCCCGCCCCGCCGTTGCCCCCGGCCACCCCTCCGCCCGGCGCGGGATGCTGACCCGACGTTCCGAGCCCCCCTGCCCCGCCGCGCTCATGCCGGTTCCACCATGCGTCCGCGTCATCCGTCGTCCAGCTCGCGGCCGCCGGAGAGCGGGCGATGAGGTGCGCCAGATCGCGGGCCGTCGTCGGACGCTTATAACGAGACTTCTCCAGGCAGGCGATCAGCGCGTTCTCCAGCTCCGACGACACCGGACGCCCGAGGATCTGCGACGGCAGCACCGGCGCCTGGCTCACGTGCATCTGACACAACTCGACGATGCTCCGCGCATTGAACACCGGCCGGCCGGTCAGCAGGAAATATCCGACCGCGCCCACCGCATACAGATCGGCCCGGTTGTCGACCGCGTTCGGCGTCTGGATCGACTCGGGGGAAAGGTACAGCGGCGTCCCGGTCAACGACTCCGAGCTCGTCAGCTTCGACTGCTTCTCATCGTCCACCGCCTTGACCAGCCCGAAGTCGAGAACCTTCACGACGTCGGCCTCTCCCCCGCGGCGGTTCAGCATGATGTTCGCGGGCTTCACGTCGCGGTGCACCATCCCATGCGTGTGCGCTTCATACAGCGATCCGCACACCTGGAGCAGTATCTTGATGACGCGCCCCTCGGGCTGTGGTCCGTAGCGATCGACGAGCGTCTGGAGATCGATGCCGTCGAGGAACTCCATCGCATAGTAGAAGACCCCCTCAGGCGTGCGGCCGTAATCGTAGATCGCCACCGTATTGGGATGGTTGAGCTGACAGGTGATCTGCACTTCTCGTTCGAATCGCTGGATCGATCCTTCGTTAACTTTGTCGACGTCCAGCAGCTTGATGGCGGTCGGACGGCGAAGCATCGCATGCGTCCCGCGATAGACGACTCCCATGCCCCCCGAGCCAAGTTTCTGCTCGAGGCGGTACTGCCCCAGCTGTTTCGCTTCAATCGCGGCCTTCTGGGCTTCGCGCTGCATCCGTGCCACGACGACCGTGAAGAGGAAAATCGCCAGCGAGCAGATCCCGAGCAGCGTCAGCAAGGCCAGAAAGGTGCGGTGCAGGATCACCAGGGGACGAAATGCCTCCGCCGCATCGACCTCGGTTACCACGCCGATGTCGCGCTCCTTCATCCACTTCCAGGCGCCAACGACTTTCACACCGCGGTCATCGTTGTATCCGTCGACGTCGAGGCCCGAGCCCTTGTCGTTGATGGCCGATTCCGCAGCCTTCGTGAAGGGGAGGTCGCGGCGACGCTTCGCGGGATGGTAGCCCGCCGTCATGTCTCCTCCGGGATCGCGGATGGAAATCGTCAGGAGGGACTGCGCGTGCTCCTGGTCCGGAATCAGCCCCAGGCGAATCAGCGCGTCGTCGAACCGGCTGTTCGAGACCATCATGCCGTTGGCATCGAAGGCATAAGTCTCCCCGGTTTCACCGATCCGTCCCAGTTCCATGATCGCGGTGAACTCATTCTCCGGGCGGATCCGCAGCGCAAGCGCTCCAACCACCTGGAATGCCGCATCGCGGATCGGACTTCCCACGAACATCGTTGGCACGCCGGTCCTCATCCGGCCGAACTCATCCTTCATCAGGATGGTGCTCGGGAATGGGGTCGACACCCCCGTATGGCCGTCAAGCACCTTCTTCGCGAACGGCTCATACTGCTCGGGGAGCGTCCGATTCAGCATCTCCTCGGCGGAGGTCGCGACGATCTTGTAGTTCTTGTCGACGACGTAGTAGCCGAAATAGTTATGGGCGCGCATCCCCGGGGACAACGACTTCCGCAACCTGGTCAGCAGGGCCGGTGTCGTGGTTCGCTTCTTCTCGGCAACAGGCTCTTCGGATGGCTCTTCGAGTTCCAGCAGCGAATAGATCGTCTCGCGGACATCCTGCTGCGAGGCCATCGACTCCGCGTTCGCCTCCTGGGTTTTGAACCAGTTCTCGAGCATCGCGGTCTGCACCGTGAGCAACGTCTCGAGACCCGATCCGAGCGTCCCTTTCATCGTCGACTCGACCGCCCGCCGCACCCAGTACCCGCCCCCGACAAGAACGACGATCGCCAGGATCGGCCAGATCCACAGCTGCCGCTTCAGGAAGAGTCCTGTCCTCGAGATCGTCCGGCCGATGCTGCTATGCGCAAACGTCAGGTGCGGCGCAGGGCCGGCGGTTCGCGAGTGATCACGTCGAAAGAATCGAAGGATGTTCATGACGAAGGGGACGCCTGAAGTCCACAATCCTTGCGGTACTCTGTGACGTGGCGGACGTTTGAGGGACAGGCTACGTCAGTCTAGGGAACGCCGGCAGGGAGTGCGGGAACGAGGCGCGAAGGGAATGCGGTTTTGCGAAGACAGTGGCGAAACATAGGTCGTGCATTCCGGTGATATCAATTGCAGGGGATATGCGGCGCGGCTTCGAGCTGGCAGGACGACCGGTGCCGAGAATCTGAGTTTTCCATTAAATTGATCATTGACGGCTTGACTTGTCATCGGCAGTCTCACCAAGCGTCATGTGTCGATGATTGCCCGAATAGCACCCGCTCCCTTCCGCTCGCGGATGCTGATGGCACTCGATGTCGATCCTGCGCGGCTCTCTGCCGACGCAGTTCTATTCCGTTCTTCATGAGCCCGCCACCCGTTCCGGGTTGGCGCGCCTCTCGACCTTTCTCGTGATTCTGCCGTCGTTCGTCGGCACCGGTCTGTGTCGCGTCACGTCGTTTCATCAATTCAGTTTTCCGGAGTCGAAGTCATGCGCCGTCATTCGGTCCGCACCAGGGGGTTCACGCTCATTGAACTCCTGGTGGTCATCGCCATCATCGCCATTCTGATCGCCTTGTTGCTGCCGGCCGTCCAGCAGGCCCGGGAAGCGGCGCGCCGCACCCAGTGCCGCAACAACATGAAGCAGATGGGCCTCGCTTTCCACAACTATCACGACGCCTATATTCGCTTCCCCGCCGACGCCCTCTGGACCTTCCAGCCCGAGAACATGTCGCTCCGCGCAGCCCGCAACTTCACCTGGGTCGCCGCCATCCTCCCGTACATCGATCAGGCTCCGATGTACAACCAGCTCAACTTCCTCATCCCGGCGCTCGGACAGACCGTCGATGGCAAGCCGATGGAGCAGATCCAACTCCCCGGACTCATCTGCCCATCCGATCCCGGCTTCAAGCCCGTGCTCCCGCACAACATCGGCTTCTCTTGCTATAGCGTCGCCACGTCGTGGGATTACTGGTCCTACGTCACCGAGAACCGGATCCTGAACGCCTTCCCGCACAGCACGCATCGGGCGATTGGCGATTTCGTGGACGGCACCTCGAACACCATCATGGCCGCCGAGACCGACTCCGCGAACTTCACCGGCTCGCAGTTCCCCGGCCAGGGTCGGCGACGGGTCGCCGGCGAACGCGTCTTCCGCACCACGCTCCTCGCGACACAGACGTGGCACTGGGGCGCCATGGCGGCCGGCGTCCAGCAGCCCCCCGTCCCCAATCGCGTGATCCTGTGGCCGGATGGACAGACCCCGACATCGCAGGACTGGTGGCGCGCGGGACCCTACGCGCTCGCCCCCGTCTACTACACGCAGTACGGTCCGAATTCCGAATGGCCTGGGCCGGGCTCCTTCCATGAAGGTGGCCTTCAGGTGCTGATGGCGGACGGCTCGGTCCGCTTCGTCAGCGAGAACATCAGCCACGACGGAAACTGGACGCTGTCCGTGTGGCAGGCCCTGCACTCGGCCGACTGATCGAATGCTCAGGTCTCGGTCAGCAACTTCTGAGATCCTAAAAGGCCTCTCAGGCTCAATGACCGGCGAACATCCCGCGGCGATCGAAGCCGCGCGATGTCTCGCCGGGTTCGTTGTTCACAGTCCGCACCGCGGCAGAGCGGCTGCGGTTCGAGCGTGCCCCCCACGTGCCTCGACGCACAACGGCGTTGCCCGGCGCCACGAGGGACACCACGGTTGTTTCATTTCGCTTCGCCCCGCGGCCCATATCGAGCCCAGGCAACCTCTCGGACTTACTTCATGAATCGCTGCGCCCACTTTCTTCTATGCCTTGTCGTGTTGACAGTGTTCACTGGCTGCGGATCAGGACGTGTCGAAAAGCCAACGGTGAGCGTGGATGCGACCCTGACCCTGGATGGCAAGCCCTACGGACCAGCGCGCCTCTCGCTGTCTGGTCCGACCGCCGAAGCGGGCCTTCCTCCCACCACCGGGATCGCGGAGTCAGACGGATCCCTCAAGCTATGGTCTTACAAGGAAGGGGGTGGCGTCGTCCCCGGAACCTATGCCGTCATGCTCGTTCCGGATCCGATGAAAGTCGGTGAAGCCGTCCAGACCAAGCCGTCCTCGGTCGAGATTCCGCAAAGCGGCGGGAAGGTCGAGATCAAGCTCGAAACGAAGCCCGGCACGAAAGGCAAGGTTCCCTCTGCCATTTGACGGCGGCGGTTGTCGGGACGGATGCACGCGAGTCTTCGACGTGCCGTGACGACCAACGCAGTGAGACGCTGGGGCGGGAGTGTTGCGGCCGTTCCCGGTATACTCCTCTCTCACCACACATCCTCGCGGCGCTCGCCGGGTTCGAGACGTGTGCGGCGGCCGGACGCCTCACGTTCCGGCGGGAGCCTGATCCGCGATGCACCCTGCCCTGCAGTCCCGTTCCGCGTTCGCCCGCTGGAGCATCGTCGCGATGCTCATGGGTTGGACGGGGCTCGGACATTTCTGCCGCATCAACATCACGGTCGCCGGAGACGAGGTCTTCATCCCCATCCTCAAGATGGACGAGACCTCGCTGGGCTATGTCTACACGGCCTTCGGCATCGCCTACACCGGACTGATGATTCCCGGCGGCTGGCTGATCGACCGCATCGGCGCCGCACGGGCACTGATGCTGCTGGGCCTCTTCATGGGCACGCTCGTCGCCGTGACGGGGGGCGTCGGGCTGATCCCGGCCATCGCGTCCAGCCCGATGTCCTTCTGGCTGGCGCTGCTCGTCGTGCGATCTCTCGTTGGCGTGTGCAGTTCTCCGCTCCACCCGGCGTGCGCTCATGTCGTCTCGGACGTCATTCGAAGCGAGGGGCGATCCACAGCCAACGGCCTGGTGACGGCCGGCGCCCTGGTGGGAATCTCTGTCACGCATCCCCTGTTCGGAGCGCTCATGGGCTGGATCACGTGGCCCTGGGCGTTCGTCGCTTCGGGCCTCGTGCTGTTCCTCTACGGCGTGGTCTGGGGAATCACTATCGTCCCGGGATTCCCGGAATCCTCGAACCATGAAACTACCGTCGGAGTCGACCACCTCGATGCGGCCGTGGAAGAGCCGGCCCAGGTCACCTCGAGCGACGTGCGGAATCTGCTTGCCAACGGCAGCTTCTGGCTCGTGACATTAAGCTACGCCCTCTACAGCTACTTCCAGTACCTCTTCTTCTACTGGATCGGCTACTACTTCAAGCAGGTGTTGAAGGTTCCGATTCCCGAATCCCGTGAAGCCACCTGCATTATTCTCCTCTCGATGGGGGGCGGCATGGTCTTCGGCGGGTTGTGCACCGACGTCATGTGCCGTCTGCTGGGAACAACCAGTGGCCGCCGGTCCGTGGTGATGACGGGGACCATCCTGGCCGGCCTCTTCGGATGGATTGCGGTGCAGGTCACGACGCTCACCACCATTACCCTGTTCCTGTCGCTCTCGATGGCTGCCCTGGGGATGTGCGAAGGGGTCTTCTGGACCACCGCGACAGACCTGGGAGGCAAGGCCCGCGGATTCGCCGGGGCCTTCATGAATACCGTGGGGAACATCGGCGGGTTCATCTCCCCGTCATTGACCCCGTTCCTCGCCGGCAAGCTCGGTTGGCCGGGGGCCATCAAGGTGGCCTGCATCATCAGCGCTCTCAGCGGCCTGACGTGGCTGGCGATCCGCTTTGTCGCCCCCCCGATCCCGCGCGAAGGCCTGCTGGCCCTGGAGGATAATGGTGTCGAAGCGTGATTTCACCGCCGACGAATTCGCCTCGCGGCGAGCGTGCGTACAGAGTGCGATCGCGGCGGCGGGGCTCGACTGGCTCGTCGCCTTCCATCCGGTCTCGATCCACTGGCTGACCGGCTCGGACGCGAAGAGCTACCAGGAATTCCAGTGCCTGCTCATTCCCGCCGGCGAGGGCCCCTTCGCAGTCCTTACCCGCGAAGGGGAACGCGCCGAGTTCCAGGACGACGCCCTCGTCGACCGCCTCGAATCGTGGGGAGGCGGGCACATCGAAGATCCCGTCGCCGCCTTCGCGCGACTGGCCGACTCACTCGGTCTCCGCAACGCCCGCGTCGGGATCGAAGTCCCGGCCTACTACCTTCATCCCCATCACTACGTTCGCCTGAAGGATTTCCTCGGCCCGGCACTCGTCGCCGAGCCGACCGAACTCATCGGCGAACTCAAGCTGGTGAAGTCCCCCGCCGAACTCGGCTACATCCGTGAGGCCGTCGCCAGCGCCGACAAGGCAATGGAGGTTTTTGCCAACGCTCTCCAGCCGGGGCAGACCGAGCTCGCGTTGGCGGGCGAGGTCTATCGCGCCCTGCTGGGTGCGGGAAGCGGGCTCGCGGCCAGCCCCATCAATCTCGTCTCGGGCGAGCGCTCCGGATTCAGTCATGGCGCGCCGACAACGCGTGTGCTCCGCCACGGCGACTATGGAAGCATCGAGTACGGCGCGACCTGCCGGCGCTACACCTCCACCATCGGCCGTCAGTTCTGCCTCGGCGAACCGACCGCACGCATGCGCGAACTTTACGATGTGGTGCGAGCCGCGTCCGACGCCTGCCTCGCCGCCATTCGTGCGGGAGTTCCCGCGGAAGTTCCGCACGAGGCCGCGCGGCGCGTCATTGTCGACGCAGGGCTCGAGCACGGACGCGTTCACACCACCGGCTACGGCCTGGCCCCCGGCTTTCCTCCCACGTGGGGCGAACCGCTGCACATGCTGGGGGGCGTCCGCAGCCCGCTGAAGGCCGGCATGGTCATCACCATCGAGCCGCCGGTCTTCCTTGCGGAAGAGCGGCTCGGTGCCCGCATCATCGATAACGTCCTGGTGACAAACGACGGCGCGGAACTCCTCTCGCGGTTTTCTCGCGACCTGATGATTGCGGAGTGAAGACAGCCGAATCAGGAGTCCGCAGCGCCAGCAAGGACGAATCGACTTCCATCAGGTCCCGCTCTCCAGGACTCGCTCTGGCAGGCGGCTGTCATCCTCGGTGCCATCACCTCGCTGCTGCCGCGCGCGTCCCACATTCAGGATTCGGCCAATCGCCCACGCCTTCCCGCTGCCCCGATTCGCAATACCTCATCCGTGGAGTGACGCGAACACGGCGCCGTCGGCCCGCGATATCCTCGTTTCGTCCTTGCTGGCGCTGCGGACTCCTGGAACTCAGGCATTCGGCCGTTCGCCGGATTCTCACGCCGGAATGTTGGCTTCTCGGCGGCCCTCCGTCAGCGCGTCGAGCCCGTCGGGCGTTGCGAACGAATTCGCCAGGTCCGGCGACTCCAGCAATCCGAACAGATTCTCCTGGATCGCCGCACAGATCTCGGTCAGCGGCAGATGGCTGAGCCGGGCCCGCGAGAAGGGGTTCTGGAGTTCGATCCCGACCTGATCGAGCGCCACCAGCGGGTACGCCGCCAGCATCGTGATCAGCGGGGTGAGAGACCCGGTCTTGTCCACCAGGGCGATCGGCAGCGTCGCAAGGAACAGGAACAGGAAGCGGCGGATCTTGATCGAGAAAACCCGCGCCAACGGCGTCTTCAGAATCCGCTCGCACGCCCCGATGTGGTCGATCAGCGTGGCTCGCTCCTTTTCGGCCGCGAGGAACGCAAAGCGGTCCATCTGTCCTTCGTCCACGGCCGACCGCAGCATTGCGGCCAGCCGGGCCGAAACAAACAGCGGCATGTGCTGCGCCCGCGCCACCGCACTCCCCTGCCCCGATCCGACCAGCGCGCCGATGTCGCTGATGTCGTCTTCATTGCGAAGACTGTGGCGGCACGCGTGGGCGAATGAAGCAACCCAGCGGATGAATTGACTCCGCCAGGCGGGATCATCGGGACCGTAGCTCAACCCGATCAGGCCCAGGTTGCGGGTCTGGTTGACGATCCCCCCCCACAGCTTGCGGGCTTCGTACCAGCGGTCGTATCCCGAGTTGGTGCGGAGGACCAGCAGCAATGTGATGACAGCCCCGACCACCTCATAGGGGGCGATGCCGACGTGCGGCTCGAGCCCGGTGGCGATGACGAAGAGCCACACCGCCAGCCCCACGAGTCCGAAGACCAGCACCCGCTTGATGACATAAGGCGTGACGGACCCCTTGATGGCGAACACATCAACCCAGAAGTCACGTCGTTCCTGAATGGCCACGGGCAATTCCTTTGTTGTTTCCATGTCGCGCCGGGGAACGCAGGGGCGTTGCCCGGCGGCAGATGTCATTCGATGAGGGCAGGAGGCGAAGCCGACGGCTCATGGCGAAACGCCGGCGTCATCCCGCCATGTACAATCCGCAGTGAGTTTCGGTCAGCACGTCCTCGGCCACGTCTCCGAGAATCCGACGCACCAGCGGATTTCCCTTCACCGTGCCCAGCACCACCAGGTCGGCCTCCCACTTGCGGGTATAGGGGAGCACGATGCTCCGCAGGTTTCCCACCGCCCATCCCAGTTCGCAGTCCATTCCCGCTGCGCGGCAGTAGTCGGCGATGCCCCGCATCGATTGCTGCGCTTCGCGATCGGTCCTCCCCACCGCCAGCAGGCGATGCGTCCCCCCGTCGAACAACTCGGACTTCACGAAAGAACGAATCAAGCGGCTCGATTCGGCGGTGCCGTCGTAAACCATCAAGACGCGCGGAGCCCCCTTCAATGGCCCGCGGGGGATAAGGACGGGAACGGGCGCGGTGCGCAGCAGGTTTACAAGATCCCGGGGAGGAATCGCCAATTCCGAAGAGTCTCCCGGCTCGAGGGCGACACAGGGGGCGATCAACAGGTCATGCAACTGAGCCTCGAACAACAGAAGCTCGCGGACGTCCCCCGTCATCCGCCGGACGTCGAAATCGACACCGGCGGCCAGGCAAGCCTGCGAGAACTCCTGATGGACGGACCCTTGAACGTGGTGTGTCAATTGCAGCCGCGACTGCTCGCTCACAATGGAGATCGCCGACTCGGCACTCGCCGCAATCGACTCCAGACGTCGCGTGTCGGCGATCGTCATCCCCCGCAGTCGAGCGGCGTGCCGCCGCGCCAAAGTCAAAGCCAAATCGATGACCCACAGGCCACGGATGCCCCCCTGCAAGTGAAGCAGAATGCTTTTCATCCGTGGAACGCCGAATCTCTGAACGAGGACGTCGCGTCGAGGCCCATCGGCAGACATACTGGCCGCGTGTGATCCACCTTGTGATTCCGACAAAGAAGAGGCCTCAACGGTCTTGCGGAGAACTCGCATTTCTATCCAATAGGGCTCATTACAGATTCGTAACATTCTTTCGACGATTCAATAAAAATCGCTAATCGAATTCGCCGTTTTTTTGATCGAATCATTCGATGGCTCGATGAAAATCAATGGATTTCATCGAGAATTCGCGATCTGAGCTTCCGCGCCCCCGTTTGAGACACACGCCCTCGCTGTGCCTGTCGCTGCACCATCCGGTTTCTTCATACCCCAGGCTCGAATCCGCCTGGCGTCCCTCAAACCGAAATACGAGGCACCACGTTGTCTTCCGATCTCCTTCAAAGCCTCAACTTTCTTCATCTCTACTACTTTTACGTGGTCGCGCGGGAAGGGAGCGTCTCGGCCGCCTGCGATCATCTGCACCTGACGCAGCCGACGATCAGCATGCAGATCCGCAAGCTGGAAAACGTCCTCGGGCACAAGCTCTTCACCCGGAACGGCCGCGGCGTCGCGCTCACGGCGGTTGGCAAGTCGGTCTTCGACTACGCCGAAGAGATCTTCTCGATCGGCCGTGAACTCATGAGCACCCTGCGCGGCGCTTCGGGCCAGAAGGTCTCGCGCCTGCACGTCGGCATCCTCGAAGTGATGCCGAAGCACATCACGTTTCGCCTGCTCCAGCCGGTCCTCGCCCTGCCCCAGCCGGTGCAGATCGTCTGCCACGAGGCCTCACTCGACGAACTGACGCACGACCTCGCCCGCCACCGCTACGACGTCATCCTCTCGGACACGCCCATCCACGGCGGCGCGGGGGTCCGCACGTTTAATCACCCGCTCGGCGAAACCGGGATTGCCATCTGCGCCTCGCGCGAAATGGCCGCGAAGTACCGCGCCCGTTTCCCCGACTCACTCGACGGGGCGCCATTTCTCCTGCCCGCCGGCAACACCGAGATCCGGCGTGCGGTCGACTCCTGGTTCGATCAGCGCGGCCAGGCCCCGCACATTGTCGGAGTCTTCGACGACAGCGCCCTCATCAAGGAATTCGGACAGGCTGGCGCAGGACTCTTTCCAGTTCCATCCGCCGCGGTCGATGATGTCACGCAGCTTTATCAGGTCGAACTTGTCGGAATGCTCGAAGGCGCGCGAGTCCACTTCTTCGCCATCACTCCGGAGCGAAAGATCGTCCATCCCGCCGTCGTCGCCATCAGCCAGTCGGCGCGGCATGTCCTCAATAATGGACACGTCCGGCACGATGCGACTGCCGCCAGTGGTGCGGAGACGATTTGAACTGCCAGCGGACTGTGAGCCGCGAAATCGCTTAAAGGTGGCACGCGAGTCCCTCGCGTGCACGGGCCAGTTTCCGTCAACAATCTCCCTGCGGTTGCGTCCGACTGGAATAGCCGTCACTCGAACGCTCGGACGCAGGCACGTCCCCGACTCCTGGAGCGTCCTTCCTCACGCCGCACGCGAGAGACTCGCGTGCCACCCTGGGGGCTGCTCCAGTAGATGAACTCCCCCGCGCGCAGCGACGCTTTCGCCGGGTTCTCTTCAATGTAGCGCCGCAGATACTCGAATTGCTCGGCGCTCCGCACCAGATGATCGAACGGTTCGCTCTGCCAGAAATGTCCAGTGCGACCGAGGCGAGCGTTGATTTCGAGAGCCGTGAACCGCAGCCAACTCTTCGTCTGTCCGCGCAGCGTGGTCGGCGGTCGGAACTGCACCAGGAGATGCACATGATTCGGCATCACGACGAAAGAGTCCATGTCGTAGCGGCGACCATCGAAGTGCTGTAAGGCGTCCGCCACGATTCTGCCGAGTTCTGGACGTCTCAGGAAGCATTCGCCATGACAGGAATCGAGGTGACGATGCCAGCATCGATCACGATGTCTTTTGAACTCTCTCTGCGCCGCAGGCGGAAGCGATTGGATCCAGGCGTCCATGTCGGCCACCTCGCTCCCATGATGCCGCCGGATCCAGTCCTGCTGTTCTCTCTTCCACCGCATCAACACCTCTCGAGGCATTGAATCCGCGGTGCGGAAAGTGATGAATGTTGCAACTCCCGGCTGGAACCAGTGCGGCAGATTTCGTTCCGAGGTTTGAACCTCAGCGTCGGGGTCGAAGACTCCAAACCGGACTGGATCGCGACTCTCGGTCATGACGTCGGCTCTGCACCAGAGTGGCACGCGAGTCCCCTCGCGTGCAGGGGCCAGGTTCCGTCAGCAGTCTCCCTGTCGCTGTCTCCGACACCAATGACCATCGGTCATAACGCACTTCCGCAGGCACGCTCTCCGGCCCATGAGAGTCTGCCCTCACGCCGCACGCGAGGGGACTCGCGTGCCACACGGAAAGCTCACGGCCGTCCCAGAATGGGGTACGCGGGATCCTGGAAGCCCTTCCCGCTGTGCTCGCCCGGCGGCACCAACGTATCGATGAACGCCTCGTCCTCTTTCGTCACCTCGACGTTGAGGCAGCCCATGTTGTCGTCGAACTGGGCCATGCTCTTCGGGCCGATGATCACGCTCGTCATGATCGGGTTCGCCAGAATCCACGCGAGGGCGAAGTGCGACGCGCTGACCCCCTTCTTCTCGCAGTAGCCCGTGATCTTCTGCGCCACCTCAAAGCTGTCTTCCCGCAGTTCCGCTTCCTTCATCCGCTTGTCGCCGCGCGACGCCCGGCTTCCCTCGGGGAACGGCTGCCCCGGCTTGTACTTTCCGGTGAGTATCCCGCGAGCCAGCCCGCTGTAGCTCACCACGCCGATGCCATACTCCTTGCACGCCGGCAGCAGCTCGACCTCGATGTCGCGGTTGACGATGTTATACAGCGGCTGGATGCAGGCGAATTTCTCCAGCCCCAGCTTATCGCTGGTCCACAACGCCTCCATCATCCGCCATGTGCGGAAGTTCGAGCAGGCGATGTAGTGCACCTTCCCCGACCGCACCATGTCGTCGAGCGCCCGCAGCGTCTCTTCGATCGGCGTCTCGTAGTCGGGCGTGTGCGTGTAGTAGATGTCGATGTAATCGGTCTTCAGCCGTCTCAAACTGTCGTTGACAGCCTTCATCATGTGAATGCGGCTGGCCCCGACGTCGTTGGGCCCGTCTCCCATCTTCTGCCGCCCCTTCGTGGCCAGCACGACGCGATCGCGACGATCGGCGATGGCCTGCCCCACCACTTCTTCCGAGTGGCCGTTGACGTACATGTCGGCCGTATCGATGAAGTTGACCCCCTGGTCGATCGCCTTGTGGATGATCTCGATCGACTCGTTGTCGTTGCACGGCCCGCCGAACATCATCGTGCCGAGACAGACGGGAGAAACCTTGACGCCGGAGCGTCCGAGAGTGCGGTAGTTCATGGGGAGGGTCGAGGGAGGAGGGACGAGGGTCAAGGGACAGAGACTACTCGACCGGCGGGTGCGTGGAAACCGAGTATTGGCGTTCAAGACCCCCGTCCTCGGCGGTTGCCTTCATGGCGACTCCGGTCCATGCTGCGTATGCCGGCGGTCGGCCGGGAACGGAACGTGCTCGCTTACCTCGCGTCTCAAGGCCCACGCCATGCATGAAAATCCGTTTCGCAGGACCGTCAAGTCTCCCCTCACGGCGGCGCAGCTGACGCCGCTCGACCCGCGCTGCCAGGTCGTCCAGTTCGAGGGGACGCTCACGCCGAAGGACTGCCAGAAGCTCGCGGACTTTCTGGAAGACTACCCCGGGATGCCGCTCCGGGCGTTCAGCTACGTCTACGCGAAAGGCGACCTGGAGTTCCTGCAATTCTTCCCGCGACTCCAACGATTCGCCATCGATAGTTTCAAGCTCCAGAATCTCGACGGTCTTCGGTATCTCTCCGATGCCGTCGTCGAACTCCACCTCGGGCAGATCGGAGCAAAGAAGCTTTCGCTGAGACCCCTCGAGCGCTTTCCGTACCTGCGGACCTTGGCAATTGACTCCATCGCCAAGGACATCGAGATCATCGGTGCGCTGAAGATGCTGGAAGACCTCACTCTGCGGTCGGTCACGCTGCCGGGACTCGACTTTCTCAAGCCGTGCCAAACGCTCTCTCGGCTGGCGGTGAAGCTTGGAGGAACGAGGAATCTGGCAGCCATCCCCGAAATCGGCGAACTGAAGAGACTGGAACTCTGGTTGATCCGCGGGCTGGACGACGTCGGATTCGTCGCCCGGTTGCCGAAACTTCAACTGCTCATCTTGCAGGCCTTGAAACAAGTCCAGGCATTCCCGTCATTCGGACCGATGAAGGCGCTGCGGCGCGTCCATCTGGAGACGATGAAGGGACTGACGGACCTGGCGCCGATCGCCAAAGCTCCGGCGCTGGAGGAACTTGTGGTGCACGATGCGCCGCAACTCGAACCGGAGGCGTTCCGGCCGTTCGTCGGACACCCGACGCTCCGGCGGACCAGCATCGCGATCAACAGCATCCAGCGGAACGAGGCCGTCGCTCAGCTTCTTGGATTGCCGAAGTGCGACCCGCATCGGTTCGAGCTTCGGTGATGCCGCCCAGGAAACGCCGATCAGCTCAATGTCAGGCAGGCCACTTCAAGCCAGCACGCGGGACTTCAAGTAGGGCAGGCTCCCGCCTGCCAACCAGCAGGACGTCCTCTCGCTCTCCGAATTTCTATCTCATAAGTCTTCGAACCAGAATGTTTCTGGGGAACTGACATGCCGGACTATCGTCGAGCGTTCGTGCCGGGGGGGACGTTCTTCTTCACCGTTGTCACTTACCAGCGTCAACGCTTATTCGACGTTGAAGCGAATCGCACGTTGCTGGGAAACGCCATTCGCGAGTGTCAACAGAAGTGGCCGTTCGAAATCAACGCGATCGTCCTTCTGCCCGATCATCTGCACGCGATCTGGTCATTGCCTTCGGGCGACAGCAATTATTCCGCCCGCTGGAGCGTGATCAAAAAGACCTTCACCATCCACTACCTCAAAGCGGGAGGTCGCCAACGAGTTGCTTCACCCGGAAAACGCCGCGAACGGCGAAAGGGCGTCTGGCAGCGACGTTTCTGGGAGCATACGATCGAAGACGAAGAAGACTTCGAAGCGCATTTCGACTACATCCGCTACAACCCGGTCAAGCACAAGCTCGTCCGTTGCCCGCACGAATGGGAACCGTCCAGCTTTCATCGATGGGTCAAGGAAGGCGTCTATCCCCTGAACTGGGCGTGCGGCCCGAATGCTCGGCCGGCGATCGCAGATTCGAAGGACGACTTCGGAGAGCCCGACGAGATGTTCGAGGTCGCTTGAAGCGAAGAGGCGTCGGGCAATTCGATCCCGACATGTCATTCACCGTCGTTTGTGGTTGGCAGGCGGGAGCCTGCCCTACTTAACTATCGAATCTACGTCTTCGAAGAGACAACAATCAAAGGACGAACGCCGGGGGCAGTCGAGACAATGACGCGCCGTAAGCTTTGGAGTTCCGGAAACAACACGGAGTTTGACGACACTTATCACGATCCGAACTCCGTCCGCCCCCCGGCGACGCCACCGCAATTGCCTGCGGAGATTTTGCCGCCTGAGGAAGGCAATACCTGACTCATGGAGGCGCGATCCTCCATTCAGGAAACCCACGAATGACTAATGCTCGCGAGTCTTCGCCATCCGGGGGTTTGTCCACACCTCCCAGTGTGTGGAAGCGTATTCGATGGGTTAGTCTTTGTGCCTTCGGCATGGTCCTCGTAGCGTTGGTGGTGGCCATCATCCGCGTGAATGGAGCCATTGGTGAGATCCGGAGGAGCGGCGGAGTGGTGACCTTGTCCTGGTCGCTGCCAGGAATGGAGGGCAGTCCGCCGCCCAATTGGGCGTTCCCTGCGGCCTCTTCGGTAGTCTCGGTCGACCTGACGGGCCACCAGGACGTGCTGTCGCTGGTGGAAGCGTTATGTCAGTTGCCGTCGCTGGCCGAGCTCACGCTCGACAGGAGCAACGCATCCGACGACGACATCGAACGTCTATTGCGAACTCACCACGACATTGAACATCTATCGGTTCGCGATGTCACGTTGACGGGAAAGGCGTTCACGCGTGAGACAGCGCTTCCCAATCTAAAGTATCTATGGCTATCCGGCACGGACATCACCTCCGAATGCCGCGAATGGGTCCTGTCTTCTCCGCGGCTGATCATGCTGGATCTGGTCGGATCACGACTGCCTCGGCTCGAATCCAAAGATATTTCGACCTTGACGAAGATCAATCGCCTTTCCTTGGATGGATTTCAGATTGACCCGTCCTTCATCGCGACCTGTCTTGAATTTCAGAATATCGAGAGCCTTTCGTGCATCAATTGCAGCACAGTCCCGTCCGAAGATCGGCCAGCCATTGCTCGTCCTCTCGGCAAACCGCCGGCCGCTCTAAATACGACACTCCATCGAGTAAGCGTTGCAGGAACTCGTGGCGCGCTGGCACAAGTTCTTGAGCCGTTGCAATACGCGGCCAATCTCTACGACCTTGGGATCGATGGATGCGTCATTGACGCATCTGTGATTGAGGCGATCCAACCGCTCGCCAAGCTGAAGCAACTGACGTTGAGCGAGTCGACGGTAGACGATGCTGGGATCTCGGAATTGTCATGCCTTGGGAATCTCCAGTATCTGGATATCTCTCGATCTCGCGCCGGAAATCTTGGTCTGGACTTCCTGACGAGGACGCAGGCTCTCAGAGTTTTTACCGCAGCAGGCTGTCAAATCAGACAGGACGGTTTTGCCCGGATAGGGCAGCTTTCGCACCTCGAAGCTCTCGACCTGTCCGGTTCGAATCTTAGCGATGACGTCGCCCCAATGGCCATCCGGAGTCCTAACCTGTCATCCCTCCGGGCGCGCGGCACGGCAATCTCGTCCATTACAGCGGTTCAGCTCTTGGCTTTACCCAAGATCCGGACGGCGGACCTGCATCACACGAATGTCGACCAGACTATCCTCCCCGCGATCAGGTCATCGAGAACAATCGAAGATATTGATCTCACCGCAACATCGATCAAGCGGAGAGACACTGCTTCAATCACCCAAGGCCGGATCATCAATGTGAAGGTCGACGACTAATTGTCCTGTGTCGTCGATACGATCTGCCGTAATCGGCTCGTAGCGATAAAGGGCATACGGGTTATCTCTACCTCTCGATCACCACACTCTGCACCGTTTGGGCCTTCAGCCGGGCCGGATTCGGCTCGGGGAGCTTGTCGTAGGCTCGCACGCTCGGGACGCCCTTTGACGAGCGGACGAGTTCGATGCCGGGGTCGGACATGTCCTGGTGGTAGAAGCGGGCGCTCGGGAAGATGTCGGCCGGATACGTGAAGTTGTCGAGCATCGCGAGGGCGATGCACAGGGCGGCGCCGGTGGCGCTTTCGAGCATGCCGCCGACCCAGCACGGGATGCCCGCCTTCTGGCAGATGTTGTGGATGGCGACCGCGTTCGTCAGGCCGCCGACTCGACCCGGCTTGATGTTGACGTAGCGGCAACTCTGGAGGGCGATCGCCTGCTCGGCCTGTCGCGGGTGGACCATGCTTTCGTCGAGACAGACCGGCGTGCGGATGCTCCGCTGCAGCTCGGCATGATCGACCAGGTCGTCGTGCTGGAGCGGCTGCTCGATCATTTCGAGCTTGAACTCGTCGACCGCCTGGAACAGCGGGAGGTCCTTCAGCCGGTACCCGCTGTTGCAGTCGATGTGGATGGGGTGCGTCGGCTGCTCCTTGCGGACCGCCTTGAGCATCGGGATGTCCCACCCCGGGCGGAATTTCAGCTTGATGCGGGGGAAGCCGTCCTCGACCGCCTTGGCGATGGGGTCGAAGAGTTCCTCGATGCGGTCCATGACGCCGAAGTCGGCACCGACGGGGACTTCGTTCCGCGTCGCCCCCAGCAGCGTGTGGAGCGGGGTGTTGGTGAGCTTGCTCTGCAGGCTCCACCAGGCGGTGTCGAGGGCGGCCTTGGCGAAGGGGTTTCCCTTGAAGAGGGAGAGCTTCTGCTGCAGGTCGGCCCCGCTGGCGACGTCCTGCCCGACGAGCGCCGGGGCCAGCCATTCCTTGCAGACGCCGAAGATGCCCCCCGCCCATTCGGGGCTGTAGCACGGGGCGGCGAACGGAGCCGATTCGCCCCAGCCGTCGACCGACCCGCTGGTCATGCGGGCGAGCACCGCATGAATGGCCGCGTCCTCACCGTAGGCGGTCCGCCACGGATAGATGAGGGGCATGGCGACATGGAACAGTTCGATGCGGTCGATACGCATGGGGAAGGAGTCAGTAGACAGGAGTCAGGAGACAGGAGCGAGGCACGGTAGAACGCAACGATATCCGTGCGGTCGGCTCGCTGCCATGTCGGGGGTGCCGTGATGTGCACCGCGAAATGGAACCGCCGTCGTGCCTGGGTGATTTCGCTTCCTCCCGTCTCATCGCACGTCTGCTACGATGATGTCATGGCAACCGCACCCACGTTCTCCGAATCCGAGATCCTCGCGGATGTTCTTGCGCCCGATCGCGGTGACCTGACGCCCGATGTCGCACGGACGATGCTGCGATGGCGGTTTTCGGATGTGGCGATCAAGCGGATGAACGACCTCGCCGCCCGCAATCGGGAAGGCCAGCTTACTTCCGAAGAGCTTGATCAGCTCGACCGGTTCCTGCGGGTCGGAAGTTTTGTGAATCTCCTACAGGCCAAGGCGCGTCTCTCGTTGCTTCAGTCCGAAGACGCGGGAGAGTGACCGATGGCGAAAGCTCGACGACAACAGGTCGCCGAGCGCGCCATGGGACGTTGCGAGTATTGCCGATTCCCGGAAGAGTTGGACGTCCAGCCGTTTCAGGTGGATCACGTCCGCGCCATCAAGCATTCCGGACCGACGACGCTCGCCAACCTGGCATGGAGCTGTCTTCCCTGCAACGCGGCGAAAGGGCCGAACGTCGCGGGCTATGACCCGGAAGGCGGGACACTCGAACCGCTCTACAATCCGCGGGCGGACTCGTGGGATGACCACTTCGCCTGGGAGGGGCCGGTGCTCAAAGGGAAGACGGCAATCGGCCGCACCACGATCGAGGTCTTGAAGATCAACGCACCTGATCGGGTGGAGTTGCGCCGATTGCTGATCGCCGCTGGATTGTTCTAATCCGTGAGACACTATGCGAGCCGAGTGTGATGGCAGGCCGGGAGCCTGCCCTACTTAACTGGTTCGGCCTGTCGCCGGGAAGCGGATGCTATTCTTTCTGGTCGGTCGGAGCGGCGGGTTTTTCAGGTGGTGGACCGATGAGGACGGCCACGTACGGCATTCCTTGCTCTGTCTTAAGCTTTTCGACGGCCGCGATCCCGCGGCTACCCGGCTCATCCGTCAGTGAAACGGTCACGTAGGCACCGCCGGGATCCCATCCTTTCAGGAGTACCTTGATGCGGCCCTTCGCCCGGTCAGGAATATCTGCGCCCACGGGACAATAAAGTATATTTCCCGGTTTCGTGCCATCCCACACGTGCGTTGCTTCAAAGGGGGAAAGATCCAGAGGCACCCACCCGGTCACGGCGGTGAATCTGGCCTGCCCGAGTTTCTTGAGATCATCAGCAATCCAGGACTCGACGACGGGGTGATCCTGATCGCGATCCGCCGGGGCGGTCGGCATGATGATCTTGACGTACACCTGATTGAATTGTGGTTGGGAAGCTTTCTTCGGTGTGGGCTCCTCCGCTTTCATCGCGTAAGGAACCAGAGTGAGCGTGCTGACGATCAAGACCAATAATTGCCGAGTCATAACGCACCCTCTTGTGTGATGCCTTGAGTGGCCGAACCAGGTGATTGAAAGATCTTGCCTAACGCCTGTAGGACGTCTGATCGTCGGCCTATACTGCCAAGCGATATGGATCGTAACCCGTTTTGTAATCTTCTGATGCGTTCGTGTCGCCCCTTTTGGGAGTTGATAGTCCCGTAGGGCAGGCTCCGGCCTGCCGAACAGGTCGGCACCCGAACGAGAGTGGCAGGCCGGAGCCTGCCCTACTCAACTCAAGAGATGATACCCGCGGCAAACACGCGCTGCAGTTCGATGAACTCATTCCCTTCGGGGACGAGGTATCCGGTCTCCTGATCGAGGAATGGCTTGAGCTTCCAGATCTCGGGGCCGATGTAGAACAGTTTCTCCCAAGCGTCAAGAAAGTATTGAAGGCTGGGAGCAATCGGGCGATGGAATTCGCCCTCATGATCGAGGTAGACGACGGGTGGATCGTCCGCATTTGCTGCGGTATGCAGCCCGAGGAAGTCGCCGCAATCCAGTGCCATGAACGCGAAGGACTCGCTCCAGACCTCGATCATCGCGCGATCAAGATGCTCCTCGAGCCCTTCCCACCAGGGGTTCGGATTCCAATCGGCAAAGTTTTCGCACTGAGAGAGGCTGGCCCCTCCAGAATAGTTCATTGCCGACATCTGAGAGGCGAGTTCCATCCCCATCACGGCGACGGCCACTTCCGTCGGCGGGCGATGGATGCTGACGTTGTACCGGCAACAACACGCGGCGGACTCGGTCCTCAAGAAATGCTTCAGTGATTCCGGAATTCGAACCGCAAGCGACGATTCCAGAGCCTGGAGTTGAGCAGCGGACAGCGGTTCGGCGGCCGTCGACTCCCGGACCGTCTCAGGCCCGAATCGGTTCAGCGATGTCGTGAAATCGACCGCCCGTTTCACCCAAGGTCCCATTGATTCGCCTTCCGGCTAAACCGAGTGGCGCAGCACAGGAGCCTGCCCTACTCAACTACTGAACTGGAACGGAATGGATTGCCGAGCAACCCCCGCAGACTGTTTGCCTGTAACGCTTTCTCAGAATCGTAAGCAGCCTTATCAAGCTCGTGGCGACATTCATCGACTCCATATACCTGACGGTACGATTTCGCCTGCGCTGCCAGATCTGCGATATAGATTGCGTGCGAGAATGAGTCCTTTCCGGAGAATCTTGCCAACTCCATCACGGCGCACGCTGCCGTGTATAGCGGAACATTATCACCCCGCCTGAGAACACGATACGCATCCTCCGAACCGGACTTGATCGCATCTGTGTACCCGCTCTCAGATTGCCGGTCGCTCATCTCCGCGGGCGCGGACAGTACCGCGACGCTCCGCGGATCGACAAGCAACTGAGACAATCTGTTGCAGCATCCAATCGAAAAAATTAGCAATTCCTGCACACACTGATGCTTCGACATCCTTGCTCGCAACCTCGCACGTCCACTGCCATTCCTTAGAAACCCCAGCATGTCGAGGACGCTCGTAGAATTGTGCCATTCCGCTTCGGTCATCGGCCAATTCCGAGAGATGCACAATTCCGTATAACGCCAAAATGCATGGGTAGAGGTGGCATGCGGGTGACTGCCTTATTTGGCTAATCGAAATCGGCGAATTCAAGATCGTCGGTGATCTGCTCCAGCGGAATCCCGAGTTGCTCGGAGACGATCCTCTTCACCTTGAACGCGCTCTCGTTGCGAGTGAATCGGTAGCCGCTCGCCTTGTGGTCCCCGAATTTCGTGAGGCGGAGTGTCAATTCGCCGATGCTGCCATATTCGGGCGACTCGGGAATCGGCGCCTGCACCGTGAAGGCAGAATCGGGCAGCGCGGTCGACTTGGCCGATCTATAAATCAAGATCGCCGCCAGGAAAGCAATGACGCCGAAAACCAACACTCCGCCGATCAACGATCCGGTCAGGATTGCGAACAGGGCAATGAGTCCGAAGGCCAGGACAACGAGCAGGAAATTTGAAAGGATCGACTCGGCAGTCGTCGGCGAGACGCTGGCGGCGGTCCACTTCGTCGTCACTCCCTCATCAACAAGCTCCCGCCGGAACGCGATGCGTTGATCTGCCGGCAGAAGGTCTTCGAGCAACGCGTCCGGCGTCACCTTGCGGCGATCGACGCCCGCCTTCACGAGTGCCGCCCGAATGCGGCAGAACGTTCGAACGATCGGGTTGTAGTACGTCATGAGGCCTCCAGTGTGGCACGACATTCCATGTCGTGAAGACGCTCGGCAGGCTGTGAATTGCAACCATGCGGGTCGACTTGCGTGGGAAGGCTTTTTGGCTCGCCATGCGGGTTCACGAGACGGAGTCTCGTGCCACACTGACGGGCTGGAAGCCCGTCGTACGGTTACTCGTCGACCATCTCCCAGAACTCGTCTTCGCCTTCGGCTTTTTTCTTGGCAGGCTTTTTGGCACCGGCAGTGGCGTTGCCTGCTCCTGCTCCCGCACTGGCCGCGGGCTTTGCTGTGGGGCGAGGGGCTGGACGCGCCGAGGGCTTGGCGGGTGGGGCGGCGGGGGCCTGGTCGAGGATGGAGTGGAAGTCGTCCTGTCGACTCGTGCCGTCCAGTTCGAAGATTTCATCCGCGCTGGGGAGCGGGATCGAGCCGGGGCGGGCGGCGGGCTTCGGGGCCGGGCGCTGGGCGGGCTTCGCGACGGTGGCCCCCCCTGCCCCGCTGGGCGCTGTCGGGCGTGCGGAGGGCTTGGCTCCTGCACCGGCGGGGCCCTTCACTGAAGCCGGTTGTGGGCGGGCGGTGGGCCGGGCGGACGGGGCGCAGGTCTTGCAGACTCCGCGGGCGTCGAGCGGTTCGCCGCACGTGTTGCACAGCGGGACTGGCTTGTCGGCGTCTTCCACGTCCTTCATCGAGCGCGAGCCGAGCGCCGACGGAGCGGGGACTGCGCGGGGACGCGGGGCCGGTCGCACCGAGGGGGGTGCTGAAGGAGGCGTTGCGGCCGGCGGTCTTGCGGCGGGGGCTGCTACGTTGGCGGGGGATTCGCCCGGGCCTGTCTTGCGGACGACCGACGGCGGGGCGACGCTCGGGGCGGGCCTTCCGGCGATGGTGGTGGGGGCGGAAGCGGGAATGGAGGGGGCACCCGACGGTCGCTTGGGGACGCCGACCGGCTTCACCGCGTTTTCGTCCTGCTTGCTGTGGTCGGACGCGAGTTGCGGGACGAGGCTCTCGGAGCGGATCAGCTCGGCCGTCGCCTTCTTGCCGCTCGCCACGTCCTTCGCCGAGACGTGCACGCGGGCCTGCTCGTCGTAGTGGATGGTGACCGCGATCTCCGAGCCTTCGGGGAGGTCCGGCGGCAGTCCGTCAATCACGCACGAGCCGAGGACCGTGGGCGGCTTCTCGGGGGTGATGCCGCTTTCGACGATCTGCAAGTGGACCCGCTTCTGTCCCTTCGCCACCGTGCCGAAGTGCTGCGTGGCTTCGGTGGGAAGCTGGGTGTTCGCCTGCACGAGGTAGTGCGGGACGCGGGTGTTGGTCTCCATGTCGCGGACGAGAATGCCGAGGGCCCGCGCGTTGACGCTCTTCTGCTTCACCTGCGAGAGCCGCTCGTGCGCCTTCTCGTTGAGGATCGACTTGGCGAACTTGTTGTTCGTCAGCAGCATCCCCGCGTAATAGGTCGCTCCGTGGGCGATCGAGAGGTCGGGCGAGAGGGAGGTGTTGAGCGTGCGGCCGCTCAGCTTTTTCATGGCGTCGCGGATCATCGGCATGCGGGAGGCTCCCCCGGTCGTCAGCACGACGTCGACGTGGGCCCAGCCGATCTTGTTGTCTTTGAGCATCCGCTGCGTGATGTCGCACGTCTTGTCGACCAGCGACCGCGACAGCTTTTCGAACTGGGCCTGCTCGACCTGGTAGGTCTTGCGGTGCCCCGCGTGCTGCACCGTCATGGCGGCTCGCGGGCGGACGGTCAGGCTGCGCTTCGTCTGCTCGGCTTCGAGGACGAGGGCCTGCAGGCTCGACGGATCGGTCCGCGGGTCGACGCCGAATTCCTTGGCGAACTGGGCGGCGATGGCCTGAAGCAGCGCGTCGTTCCAGTCGATGCCGCCGAGGTGCAGGTCGCCGCTGCTGGCCAGCACGCTGACTTCGTTCTGCTGATAGCGGACCAGCGAGAGGTCGAACGTGCCGCCCCCCAAGTCGTAAACCATGATCTTCTGCTCGCCGGCGAGCTCGGTGAACCAGAGACCTTCGGTTCCCAGCACGTAGCAGAGGGCGGCGGCGACGGGCTCGTTGATGATGTCGACCCGCTGCAGCCCCGCACGGTGGCCGGCTTCCATGGTGGCGTGACGCTGGGCATCGGAGAACTGGGCGGGGACCGTGATGACCGCCTGCTCGATCGGGCCGATCTGCTCCTGGGCGGCCGAGATGAGCTTCTTCAGCACGTACGAGGAGATGTCGACCGGCGAGTAGGCCTTGCCGCCGATGAACCACTTGTGCGAGGCGTCGCCGATGTACCGCTTGGCGTTGGCCACCACCCGGTCGGGCCGCAGGATGGCGTTCCGCTGGGCCTCGGTGCCGACCACCACGTCATGGTCGTCGAAGAGGACCACCGAGGGGGTCGACAGTTCGCCTTCCTGGTTCGGCAGCGTCACGGGCTCGCCATGCTCGTTCAGGTAGGCGATGCACGAGTACGTGGTTCCGAGGTCGATGCCGACGGCGTGTGTATTGAGCATAGCGGAGAGAAGTCTCGGGCTGCCGGGAGCGTTCGGGACGGAGAGTCCTGAGATGGCGAAGCGGAGAAGCAGGAACGCCAGGGCGCAGAGTGCGCAAAGAACCGCAAAGGGATATGAGGACTGAATTAACGCAAACCGCCCCGGCCCGTAGTCACTACGAAAGTTGCCCCGCAATTCGTTGCTTGTGGCTCTTCCTTTGCGTTTCTCTGCGGCCTTCGCGTCTTTGCGTTAAATGCCTTTGATCGTGGTGTCAAACTCGACTGGTATCAATACGGATGCTCGTCACCGGAATCGACATTCCGTTCAAGACTTCCGTCCGAAATCCCGGACGGCGGCGTCCTTGACCACCCATCCATGCTATCATTGCCCCTGACCAAAAAACAGGGGGCATAACGGCATGCTGCATGTCGCGATGGGAGTTCTGTGCGGGGTTCTGGGGCAGGCCGCCCCCCCGGTTCTGGGCACCCCTGCCCCGCCCGTCGACCCCCTCACCGGTGGGAAATTCACCGCCGCTCTCGACGCCCCCCTGAGCGGGTCGTGGGTGAACGCGGAACTCCGCACGCTCCTCACCCGCATCGCCGAAACCCGCCGCACCGCCCTCTTCCTCGACCGCCGCCTCGACCCGAACCGGGTGCTCACCTTCGACTCGACCGGCAAGACGCTCCGCGAGTCGCTCGTCGAGATCGTCGAACCAGCCGACGCGGCGGTGACGCAACTCGGCAGCACGGGCGTCCTGGCGCCGATCCCCGCGGCGGGGCGGCTCCGTACCCTCGCCCAGTTGCGGGTGGAAGAACTCTCGGCCGTCGTCGCCGGGGCGAAAGGGACGGTCGTCAAGCGGCGGCTGTTCTCGCTGGCCGAAGGTCGCACCCTCCGATGGAACGATCTCGACGAGCCGAAGTCGGTCCTCGAACTCATCGCCACCCGCTGGAAGTTGACGATCGACGGTCTCGACCGCGTCCCGCACGACCTGTGGGCGGGGAGCGTCCTGGCCGACGTCAATGCATCCGAGGCCCTGACGATCGTCCTCAGCGGTTTCGACCTGACGTTCGAATGGCTCCCCGATGCGTCCGGCGTGCGGATCGTTCCGGTGCCCGAAGCGGTCACGCTCGAACGCCGCTACGCCCCGCCCCGCACCCTGCCCCTTACCGAGGCGATCCAGAAATGGACGTCCGAGATCCCGGGGCTCGACGCCGAGGCCGACGGGAAGGAGATCCGGGTCCGCGGCACGCTTGAGCAGCACGAAGCGGTGGCCGCCCTGCTGAAGCCGGGCGCCAAGTCAACGTCAGGAAGCAAGCCGACGAAGCCCGCGAAGGGAGGCCCGGTCCCGCTCGCCCGCCGCACCTTCACGCTCAAGACCCGCGACGCCCCCGCCTCGGCGATCCTCGACAAGCTGAAGCAATCGGGCCTCGACATCCGCTACGACGCGAAGCAGCTCCAAAAGGACGGCGTCGACCTGAGCAAGACGATCGCCCTCGACCTCTCGTCCGCCACCCCCCGCGAACTCTTCGACGCGATCTGCAAACCGATCGGCGCGCGGTTCGTGATTGATGGGGAGATAGTGCGGATCTCCGCGAAACCAAAGTAGATGCAGGAGCCTGCTCGATTCTTGGCTACACGATTATTCCGCTCTTCAGGCGGTACGTTCGACGTCAACAGATCAATCGGGTTCCGCATAGGTGCCTTTGGCTTCTCCGAAGGACCCAGAACGGGACACACGCCAGCGAGAAGCTTCCTCGCGGAAGAGGGTGAGGACGCTCTCGATCTCCGGCAAGGTCAACTCCACCTGCCACACGATCCGCTTCACCAGATGCTTCGAGAGGGCACGCGACCGACTGTCCTCGACCGACAAATAGGCGGGAAACAGAGAAACGTCTTCCACTCCTTGGGGAGCCGTCTCCAGCACGACCCGGCACGGGCCGTCGCCCTGATTGAACGACGCAACCCGCGGGAAGGGCTGCAAGCCGAGGCCCATCAAGATCGCTTCCAGAATTTCCCTCCCGGAATGCGCTTTGAACCGCGCCGCGTTCCACGTCAGCCAATCGCCGTGCCGACGGCTGTAGGCCCTCTGGCTCCGCCGGACTGCGACCGCCGCGGGCATGACGATGAGGAACCCCAGTTCCATGACGAAATGGAAGCGGTTCAGGGATTCGTTGGGCTTGAGCGCCTTCCTGTCCCACGGACGCAGAAGGTTGACCGCCGCATCTCGCTTGAGGCGGACCTGCGCGATGTAGTGCGGCAGCGCGTCGACCCGCTCCGGACCGAGTTGCGGCAGGTGGGCGAGCATGCCGAAGTAGTAAAACGACAGATATGCGAAGGTGCCCGCTAAGGCGCCGAGCGATCCTGCTACAGAGCCGTTGCGGCAATGTGCCTTGCCGATGCCGAGGTATAGCAGGCCTGCCATCACCAAGCCGGCCACCGCTGCATCGAGAACGGCATGGTAATGCTCGTTGAGATACATCCAGTTCAGAACCCACCCGACACCGGCCGCGGCTGGTAAAAGCAAGAAGGCGACGATCGCGAGGCGAATGAGCGAAATGCCGTCATCTCGAACGTAATGCGGCCGGCCGTCAAATGCCCGGGCGATGTTCATTGAATTGATCGAGTCTGGAGGCTGGGCACCGCCCACCATATGTGCCGCGTCGATGGATGAGGCGTCGCGCCACCCAACATGTTAATTTCAGCGGTTTGCGACGTACTGGTGCTTTCGATCGCTTCGGACGAATGCCGTCACGTCCGATACGATCAGGCGAATGAATTCCGAAAACTCCGGCGCCACAACCTTCACGGCCGTAGATCGACCGTCGTACTGGGCATTTCGGAGTGGTCCGGGCGGCAGAAACAAGACAGATCCCGTGCCACATTCGACGACGAACAGGCCTCCACCCCCCGTGGAACCGAAAGCACGCACCGGTGTCTCGCCATTTTGAAGGAGAACGGACTCAGGACGGGACGTCGAATCGTGTGAGGTGACTCTGTCCAAGGAATCGACGAAATACCCAACATGGACATCGGGAAGGCTGAACCCATCGCATTGACTGTAGAATTCGCCGAGCCATCGTGAAACGCAGATCGGGATCGAGTCCTGCTGAAGGCGTTGAGTTGAGTCAGGTAAAGCTGCCCGAATCCGATTCTCACCGATCGGATAGCCGAAGTTAATGGATGCCAACTTGGTCAGTTGAACGCTCATGTGCGTCAGAAGATCTTGCATGTTCATGTTGAGAAGACACCGGATTACTGGAACCAGAATTGGCCGAACTCACCATCAATCACATCCGCGAACGCTTCGATTTGTACACGAGTTGCGTTGGGCGTGGCAGTCCGAAAATCAGCCCATCGGTTCGTGATTTGCTGATGGATGTTGTTGGCAGAACGACTCCCCTGCACCCCACGAAGATTCGATGGATGATGAAAATCAAAGTTATTGAACTCAGGATGGCCGATGTATTCTTGCGGAATGCGATGATGAACGTCCCAGTCATCAGGCAATCGCGACTTGCCCTGTTGATAACGATCAAACTGATACCTGCCACGATAGTTGTCAGCCGCAGGCCCTTGGGGCGTCGACGGATCCTCAGGGAGATCATCTGGCGGATCTCCTTCAGGTGTCAAATCTCCAGTGGCTGTGGCTTCCGCAGGAGCCGGAGCCGAATTAGCGTTTGTGGCGGCAACCTCGGGATCGATCGTCAACACAATGACCGGAATGCCCTTGACGGATGCCGCCGCGATCTGAATTCCTTGCGTGTTCTGTGCCAGAGAATTAGCGGACTGGACGATTTGATTTGTTGACTTGAGAACAGTGTCGCCAAGGTTCTGGCCGAATCGGACAGTGCCTTCAATGGCTTGCGTCAAGTCAGCCGCCACCAGTTGCATTCTGGAAAGCAGGGTCGGCCATTCGAGGGCCATTTCGGCCGCCAATGCCGGTGTGCGAAGCGTGAGTCTGGTGAGGATCGTGCCGCCGCCTGCGGTTCCGCCTCCACTCGAACCGCCGCCTCCCGATGAACCCCCGCTGTTGCCCCCCGAAGAACCTCCGTTCGCAGGCTGTAAATAGGCCATCGCAAAGTCATCCAATGCGTTCGCCGTCAAGGCGAATTGCGTGATCCCCGCGCCAAACGCCTGTCCTTGCTGGTATGCGCTGACCGGAAGTCCCGTCGCCGGATCGACCCCCGTGATGGCCACTGCTAACGAAGTTGCGCCGGACAGATCTTGGGCCAGGCTGAACCATGAGGCGTCCATCCCGTGCGTCTCGCGATACTCGAGCGCCTCTTGATATCCTCTGTACACAAGGCTGCCAGCGTAGGCCAATCCTGCGGCCGGGCTGATGACGGACAAGATGGCGATTTTGCCCCCTTCAATCAGCGTCTGATGAAGGACGGTTTGCGCCCCTTGCAACGCACCGACCGCGCGGTCGTAATTGTCGAGTTGTGCGCGTAATTGAGCGGCGGCCAGTCGCATCTCCGCATGGATCTCGTTCCATTGCTCTGCGGTGAAGTCAGTGGCGAGGCTTCCGACCTGAACTGGCAACTCGTCACACCGATCCATGAGGGCGCGATCGGCACTGCTCGTCCACCATTGCGCCTGCCGGAACTGACGCTCGCAGATCTGAGCCTCCATCCATGCGCGGTGGTAAAGCTGGAAACTGCCGACGGCCGACTTCAACTGTGCAAGGAAGTCGTGCTTGTCCGTTTCAACGTCGTTCATCAGGACGGTTAGCTGATCGGCTCGCTCACGGGCCGCCGCGAGGGCCGTCTCAGCCGCTTCGACGTATCCCAGCAGGTCCGAATAACCCGTCGCGGTGACGGGAACAGATGCCGTTCCGACAATCGTGTCTACCCGGCTGCGATATGCGTGAAAATCGGCCACGTCCGCCGCGGTGATCTCGAATCGCGTCATATCCTCTGCCGTCATCCCGGCAATGGGAGGCTCGACCGCCGTCGCGTCAACGGCGAGAACGACCGGCGGCTGGATGATCTCCAGGTGGACGGTTTCCTCGTCGTCATAAGATCCCGGATCGCTGACGCGATATCGGAACGAATCGTGGCCGACGTACCCTTCGTTGGGGGTGTAGCGGAAGCCGCCGTCGGCGTCGAGTTCCAGTTCGCCATGCTCGGGAGCATCCACAATCCACGCTCCGAGGAAAATCGTCTCGTCATCCTCGTCCGTGTCGTTGCTCAGCACTCCCTGCTCACGGGTGACTTCCAACATCTGCTCGGCCCGGACGTAATAGGCGTCCGGCCTGGCGAACGGTACCGCGTTGATGGGCTCGATCACCGCTTCGATGAGGGCGGAGCGTCCTCCCCGGTTGTCATGGACGTAATACTTGAAATGATCCGTGGTCGGCTCTGAGTTCGGGTCGGGTTCGTAACGGAAGCCTCCGGCGTTGTCGATCTCGATGGTTCCATGCGACACGTTCTCGACGACTTCCATGATGTGGAGTGTGTCCCCGTCCGGGTCGATCACTCCCGATTTCAGGCCATTGGACGAAGTGACTTCAAGATCTTCAGGAAAGTGGTAGGTGTAGCGGCGCGTGGTGTTGCTGGCGACTGGGTCGTGGTTGGGAGGCGTCGAGGGCGTCGAGACGGTAAGCGTTGTGGTGCGGGTAATAGCGTCCGCCTCCGTCATGTCGTCATCCCAGACCTTCAGCGTGACGGTGTACTCACCAACGGCGGCGTAGGTATGAGCAATGGCGATCCCGCTATTCGCAGTCCCGTCCGAGGACGCTCCATCACCCCACAGAATCTTCCAATTCAACGTGTCCTGGGAGGGAGACACTCCGTCGGCAAAGCTGGCGTTGGCCGTGACCATCATGCCGACGGTCGGCGTGCTGTTGCTCAGCGAGAGTTGCCCACTCACCACCGGTGCGACGTTGTTGACCGTCAGCGCGACCGGATCAACGGTCCAGAAATTCGTTCCCTGCCATGCCTTGATGCGGACCTGGACATTGTCAGAGGGGGTCGTAGTCGGGTTGTCGTCAAGATACATGTGACTCAGGTTGACCTGAGCCTGGCCGTACGTATCAAACCGCTGAGGAGTCGGGGTAGAGCCTGGTTCGTCCCCCC
>JADZEF010000319.1 GCA_020850695.1 Planctomycetaceae bacterium
GCCGCGGGCCATGGCGCCTGAGATCAGGGGCAGGGCAGCCAGCGCGTGAGCGACGCGAACCTTCTCGCGAGCAGCGCCCATCGCCATGCCGCACTTCCAGTTCAACCAGTGAGCGCACGATTGCGTTCCAGCGCCTACCCATCCCTTGCGTTCATCGAACTCGGCCACCAGGGCCAGCCAGCGATGCGTCGCGGCGTTCAAGTTGGCTGTCAGTTCAGTCAGCTCCGATTCCAGATCGGAGAGGGAGCGGGGTGCCGTGGGAAATCCTCCGTCCATGAGTTTCTCCTTGCGCCGTGGCGATGCATTTGGGACTGTTCAGATGTACAGTATTCTACTCGTGAGCAAGGAAAATGGGTAGACCACGCCCAGTCATCTCGCGATATTTTTCTCCATGCCTCGAGCGTGTTTGCACGAAGCGCTTTGTTGCGTTGCATTTCTGCATGAATGCGCCGGATATGAGTGATGAGAGGGGCCGGGAATCTCGCTACTCTTCAGCCATTGCCGTACACGTCCAGGGAAGGGTGGGGATGTCGCTTAAGGTCAGTCGCGATGGAATAGCAACGCCATGATCGGTCTCATGATCCTCGGCGCTGCGTTGCTGTGGCTCGCGATCGCCATCGGGGTGGGCATGGGTGTTCGCCGCCTTTCCGGTAGGCGCTGGCCGCAGTTCGTCACCATCATCTTCCTGGTCTGGCTGCCGTTCTGGGATGTCATCCCGGGCTACTACCTTTACCAAAAGGCTGTTCGGGAGGTCGCGGGTGTCAGGATCCACCAGACCGCGAAGGCGGACGGCTACCTGGACCTCACCAAAACGGACTGCAACAGCTGCTGGACGGATCTGCGGGATTCCGCCTACAGCTTTGTTGAAATCCATCGTACCGGCAAAACCGGGGTGCTTGATCGCTTCGAGCAGGGTGCCGGCTACTACACGTACCGCTTGCTGCCGCGCGACGACGAACGATGCCGCCTCTTCGACTCCTTGCAGAACGCTGAATCCCTGCGTGCGTACTACGCATTGAAGGATCGCTGCCTGTTCTGGACAGTCAGCCCCGTCCCGACGAGCCAGTACGAGGTGGCATCTGGGATCGACTACTACGGGAACTCGAAGGGGTTGTGGCCGGTGAGGCTGGTTTGGCGGAGGGTTACCGATCGCATGTCTCACAGGCTTCTTGCTGAGAGCATACAAGTGGATTTCTTTAGCTGGATCGGGCGTCAGATCGGGATTCCATCGTGGATACACACCAGCGAAGCGGATGGGCGACGCATTCGGTTTAGACGTGAGGACATCCTGAAACCTGATTGACAAAAAAGCTCCAATGGAGGGAGTTAGATGACAAACTCAACAAGGACGTTGAAGGAAGTTTTCGAGCAGGCTCTGCTCGCCAGGGCCGCTTACGCCGCCTTGGAGGGGGTGAGTTTCTCGGATAGCGATGGTCTGCAGGAAGGCCTTGGAGAATCCATCGAGGAAGAAGGCCCCCCGATCATGTCCGCCGCCGCCGCGGCCTACGTCGCCAAGAATTTCGGTGTGGTGCACCACCAGCCCAATACCGAATCCGGCTACTCGGGGACGCTGTTCCGTCGTCGGGAAGTCGCACCAGACGACCCGACTGGTGGGTTCTCTCTCGCCATCCGCGGTACCGAGCAGGGCAGCCTTGACGACTTCCGGGCCGACTACCTGCAGATCATGCTGACGGGTTCCGCCTGGAACCAGCGTGCAGCGATGCAGATCCACTGGAATGGGTTGAGCTCGGGATCGCTCGGGATCGACGCGGAGTTCCAGCAGCAGCTCGCGGGCCGGCAGGTCAATGTCACGGGCCACTCTCTCGGAGGGCACCTGGCTCTGTGGTTTGCAAACGATCTGTCCGGGTCGCTCGCTCACTCATTTACCTTCAACGCGCCTGGCCTCGTCTACGAGGACCGCACCGGCATCCCCGCCGATCGCATCTCCAACTTCGTCAGCGACGCCTATCCGGACGTCGTCTCCGGTCTGTATGGCACCTACGGCAGCGTTGACCGGATCTTCATCGAGTCGGGTCTCGGCGCAGGGGTGATGGCCGGCCACTCGATGACGAACCTGCTTTCCGGTGTGGCGAGTTCCTATCTGTTGTCGCTGATCGATCCTGACGTGGATGCCAGCCTGACGCAGGCGGTGCTGCAATCGGTCACGAACGACGAGCCGGCCTCCTTCGAGTCGTTCGCCGCCGCGCTGAGGCTTTTCTATGGTTTGGCGGACCCGATCTCTGAAAGAGAGGGGGATGTCACGATCTTCGGGTTGATCGAGCGCTTCGAGGCGGGCGATCAGCAGCCAGGCCGGATCGTCGCGCTCGGGAGCGTTTCGCTCGGTGAGCTGGTGCAGCGAGCCTCCGCCGTGTCCGGCGACGAAGGGGCTGCGCTGCGCTTCGCCATGGTGAACGGCCTGTCATTCGCCGTGGTCGGTGCGGGCACTGCAATCGATGCGGTGGCCTATGCTGCCTCTCGTTTTACCCAGGAGTACCTCTCGGCCCGTGGGGAATACGTGCAGTGGCTGGTGCAGCGTAACGAAGCGGATACGGCCACCCCGGTCGGACTGCGTGCCAATGTCGCTTACTTCGATCTGGCGACCGACACCGTCCTCGCTGCCCCGCTGCAACTGCCCGGCAATCGCAGCCACGTCATTTTCGGAGCCGAGGCCGGTGAGTCAGGCACGGCATTGACGGGCCTCGGCGGCGACGACCGGATCTTCGGCGATGGAGGCGATGACGACATCGACGGCGGAGCGGGGAATGACTACCTGGAGGGCGGTCGCGGCGACGATGTGATCCGAAGCGGTGGTGGGGCACGCGACA
>JADZEF010000320.1 GCA_020850695.1 Planctomycetaceae bacterium
CGGCGGCGAACAACATGCAGATTCTGGTCGACCTCTCGCAGATCTCGGGCATCTCGTCCTCGTCGGCGGGAAGCACGCTCAACCTGGGATCGCAGGATGGCTCGGCCCCGGGAACGCTCACCAACTTCGTCATCGACGAAACGGGAATCATCAACGGCGTCTTCGACAACGGCGTGATCCGGACGCTCGGCCAGGTGACGCTCGCCCGCTTTTCGAATTCGCAGGGGCTCGTCGAAAATGGGTCCGGGACGTTCAAGGAAGGGGTGAGCTCGGGACCGCCGTTCCTGGCGACGCCCGGCAATTTCGGTGCGGGGACGCTGCGGGCCGGTGCCATCGAACTGTCGAACACCGACATCGGCCGCAACCTCGTCGACCTGATCGTCGCGTCGACAAACTACCGCGGAAACGCCCGCGTCATCAGCTCGGTGCAGCAGCTGGTCGACGAACTGCTGGTCCTCGGCCGGTAAGTCCAGTTCGCCGGGCCGCTCCGTGACCCGAAGCGTCCCGGCGCACGTTGATCCACCCACGGGCCTCACAATCCCGCATTGACGCATTCCGCTCGAAAGCCTATATGTCCGCCGCGACCGAACAAGCCGCACCCGCAGCCCACGATGCCGCAGCGCCCGCCGCTGGCGGCGGCAAAGGGGGCATGATGAAGATGATCATCATCATCGTCGTGGTGATGAGCCTCGAAGGGGTCGGTTTGTTCTTTATGTTGGGCAAAGGATCGAGCCCCGCGGCGACTTCCGAGCACGCTGGCGAGGAATCGCACGACGCCCATGGGGCTTCCGGAGCACACGGAGGTGGACACGGCGGGCATGGCGGTCACGACGCCGCGGCGGGCGACAGCGAGTCGACCGAAGTGACGCTCGAAACGTTCATGACGACGAACAACAAGGCGTCGCCCGGCTCGATCATTCACATGACGTTCCGGCTCGTCTGCATCGTCGCCACCGCCCAGCGCACCGCGTTCGAGCACGCCGCCAACGAGGAGCATCGGCATCGGGTTCGTGAAACGGTCCTGAAGGTGGCCCGCAGCGCCTCGATGGAAGACCTCAGCGATCCCGACCTCAGCTCGATCAAGCGACTGTTTCGGGAAGAGATCAACAAAGTGCTTCGCAAGAGCTATGTCACGGAAGTCGTCATCAGCGACTTCAAGACGATCGAACAGTAACCCAGGCAGGATGCCGACGAGTGGCGGGACCGAGCGACGATCTACTGAACCCCGCCGAGATCGAGGCGCTGCTCAACGCAGCCGCCAGCAGCGCTCCCGCTCCATCCCGGCCGGCGGCTCCCGCGCCAGCGCCAAAGCCCGCGGACAGCACGCTGCTCGACCCAAGCGAGATCGAAGCGCTCCTCGCACAGCATGCGGCAGCCCCGCCAGCCCCCGCTTCCCGCCCGAGCCCTCCTCCGGCACCGAGGCCTGCTCCCAGTGCGCCGCCTCGCCCGGCGGCTGCTAAGGCCCCCGCGGCCGCCCCTTCGCGAGCGGCCACCAACGGCGCCGAGGCTCGCCCCTTCCAGCTTCAGACCTTTGAAAGTCGCGGTGGCAACTCCGGAGCGGACCAGCTGGGGTTGAACGCCCTCCAGGACGTCGAGCTCGATCTCTCGATCGAACTCGGACGTGCCGAGCTGCTCATCGAAGAAGTGCTGCAGCTGCGCGAGGGATCGGTCGTGCCGCTCGACAAGCTTGCGGGCGACCCGGTCGACATCCTGGTCAACGGCCGCCTCATCGCGCGAGGGGAAGTGCTCGTCCTCAACGACAACTTCTGTGTCCGAGTCGCCGAAATCCTGACGCCGGATTTCTGAAAGACCCGCCGTCGATCAAGGCTTTTCAACCAGCCAGATGTTCCGGAACCGCACCGCGTCGCCGTGATTCTGCAGGAACAGCGGGCCCGGCTTCTCATCGCTCTGGCCTCCGCCGGGAGTTGACGTCTTCAGCGCCAGCTTGTCGTGGATCACGACGCCGTTGTGACGCACCGTCACGACCGCGTCGGCCGTCTTCTTGCCCGCGTCATCGAACCGCGCGGCGGTGAAATCGACGTCATACGTCTGCCACGACAGCGGGGGGAGGCACATGTTGACCCGCGGAGCCGACGCCTTGTAAATCCCGCCGCACTCGTTGTCGAGTCCCGTCAATCCGAAAGAGTCGAGGATCTGCACTTCATACTGATTGAGCAGATACATCCCGCTGTTGCCCCGCGCCTGACCTCGCGCGAAAGGCTGGAACGGACTGCGAAACTCCAGATGCAAATGGAAATCACGGAAGCTTTGCTTCGTCCGGCCGCCAACGCCCAACAGGTCTCCGTCCTCCAGTTTGGCACCCGTCCAGGCGTCCGTGTTCTTCCCATCGAACAGCACGATCGCTCCTTCCGGTGGGGCGGCGCCCAGGGTCGATGATGTTCGGAAAACTTTCGTCAGACGAAAGTCGACGTCTGCCTCGGCCTTGCCTGAAAGCACCCCATCCCGGATCTCTCCCCGGAAATTCGTCCCCTTCATCTCAACGACGCCGTCCTTCGACTCTCCCGTCAGTTCGACCCGACTGCGAAGATCCCATCCGCCCCCAGGCAAACCCTTCGCCAGCAACACCGCTTCGAACTGTCCGTTTCCGCGAGCAATCACCTGGGCGCCGACGCGCGTCTTGCGTCCGATCACCCCCTCGTATTCCCCTTGAATGGCGAAATCGGGGCCGGCCGACTCGGCGTCGAGAAACGCCTGCTTCGGGTTCGGAGAGTCTGCGGCGAGAACCGGCATCAGCAAACTCCCCATCAGGCAGGCGGCGAACAGCAGGCGCATGAGCGGTCTCCGGGCAGCTGGAAATGGCGAATGCGCCCCACGATAGCAGGGTCGGCGGGAACCTTCGAGCAATTCGAGGCCCGGCCGCTCGAGTGACCGTAGATGAACCGCAATGACCGGGGAAATCTGACATCAGCGCCGTCGGCGGACCGTGGATTGAGCGGCTGAACGGACAGTTCACACGGCGAATCCGACGCTAACGATTCTTCCGGTGGGATGAATCGTGTGGTCACGGGGCGGATGTGGCAAAAGCGCCTCACGCTTCGCGCGGGATTCGCGAGGCACCTTCGGCTGAGTCTCTGGAACGCTCGCTAGACTTCAGCCGAACGGCCGGCTCCGTCGCGGCGTTCCCGGGAGGATCGCGCCCTTTGCGGATCTCCGGCGAAATCTCGAACCCTTTGCGCATTCGCCATGTGCGGCATCGCCGGCGTCCTGTATTCCGATCCGCGGCGTCCGCCGGACCCTGAAGTCCTGCGACGGATGGGGGCGTCCATCGCTCATCGCGGCCCGGACGCCGACGGGTTTCTCATCGATCCGGGCCTGGGACTGATCCACCGCCGCCTTTCGATCATCGATCTGGCGGGGGGCGATCAGCCCCTCGGGAATGAAGACGGCTCGATCCAGGTCGTCTTCAACGGCGAGATTTACAACTACGTCGAGCTCCGGCGTCGACTGGAATCGCGCGGGCACCGCTTCCGAACCAACTCCGACACCGAAGTCCTCGTGCATCTCTACGAGGAGCACGGCGAACGTCTGACCGAGCATCTCCGAGGGATGTTCGCCTTCGCTCTCTGGGATCGGCCACGTCGCCGGCTGACCCTGGCCCGCGACCATGTGGGGCAGAAGCCGCTGTACCTCTACCGCGACGCCGAGAAGCTGATCTTCGGATCGGAGCTCAAGGCAATTCTCGCGCACCCGGACGTC
The DNA here is from genome assembly GCA_020850695.1 of Planctomycetaceae bacterium. Classification (GTDB taxonomy): domain Bacteria; phylum Planctomycetota; class Planctomycetia; order Planctomycetales; family Planctomycetaceae; genus JADZEF01. The sequence continues at coordinate 3,718 of JADZEF010000320.1, forward strand.
GACCGGACGCTCGATCCGGCCGCGGTGGAAGATTACCTGACCTTCGGAATGATTCCCGGATCGCGCTCGATCTTCACACGGGTCCGTAAGCTCCGCGCGGCCCATCGCCTGACGGTCGAAGCCCCACACTTCGATGTCGAGCCCCGCCGTTTCTGGCAACTGAGGTTTCGGCCCGATGGAACGCGGTCCGTCGAAGACTGGAAGTCGGCCGTTACCGAGAAGCTGACCGAGACGGTCGTCGCGCATCGCATTGCCGATGTGCCGGTCGGGGCCTTTCTGAGCGGGGGACTCGATTCTAGCACGGTGGTCTCGGCGCTGACGGCACATGGCGGGGCGAAGCTCAAGACATTCTCGATCGGATTTGACGAGGCCGAGTACAGCGAACTTCCCTACGCACGGCAGGTGGCGCAACACTTCGGCACGGACCACATTGAGGAAGTGGTCCGCCCGCAGGCGATCGGAAGCCTGGAAGATCTGGTCCGATTCTACGATGAGCCGTTCGCCGACTCGTCCGCCATTCCCACGATGGCCGTGGCCCGCGTGGCGTCCCAGCACGTCAAGGTGGCGTTGTCGGGCGATGGGGGCGATGAAGCGTTTGGCGGTTACGCCCGCTACGCCCATGACCTGCAGGAAGCCCGGATTCGCGCGCTGCTGCCCGCCTGGTTGCGACGAACTCTGGTGCGCGGCGCCGCTGCTGCGTGGCCGCGCACCGATTGGCTCCCCCGTCCGCTGCGATGGAAGTCGGCGCTCACGAACCTCTCGCTTGATCCTTCCGCGGCCTATGCCAATACGCTGTCGATTGTGCGGCAACCGCTGCGTCGCGAGTTGTTGAACCCCGATCTGCGACGCCTGCTGGAGGGGTATCGTCCGGAGTCGATTGTCTCGAAGGCCTTCGGAAATCCTCCTGATCCTCTCGGCGGGATGCTGGCTGCCGACATCGAGTTGCTGCTGCCGGACGATTTTCTGACCAAGGTCGACCGGGCGAGCATGGCTTACGGCCTCGAGGTCCGCCCCCCCTTCGTCGACCACGAACTCCTGGAGTTGACCGCACAGATTCCTTCGAGCCTGAAGGTCTGCCGCGGCGAGACCAAGTGGCTGCTCAAGGAATTGATGGACCCGGCCGAATCGGGAACGCCCGATCGCGAGCAACGTCCGTCGCTCCCTCGGCTGCCTGTGACTCTGACGCGGCGCCCGAAGCAGGGCTTCGAGATTCCTATTCATCAATGGCTTCAAGGCCCGCTCGCAGGGGTATTCCGGGAAAGCGTCCTCTCCCCCGGGCATTCCGTGGGAGAGCTGATTTCGCAGTCCGTCGCGCGGCGACTGTTCGACCAGCACCAGAGCGGGACCGGACGACACGGACACGTGCTGTGGTCGCTGCTCGTGCTGGCGCGATGGTGTGAGGAGTACCTTTCGGCCACCTCCGTGAGTCGCACATCGAACTCTTCCTCCACGACGCGAGCGGCTGCCGTCCCCTCAGCCGCCGCATCGGCCTCGATTCGCTAAGAGGGTAGGTTCATTCGTCGTCGAAGCTTCTTCGTAACCTCATTCAACCCGCTGCCGTGATCCAGATCGCCACGAAACGCGCTGCTTCCACGCCATCGTCCCCTGCGGATGACATGGAGACGACGGATCTGGTGACGACACTGACCCTGCACAATCCGGCGGACACGGTCCTTTGTCAGGTGCCCGTGACGGTCGGCGTTCCTTTTCCGCGCGGCGAGCTCCTCTCGGTGGAGCGACTGCAACTGCGGTCCCCGTCGGGACAACGCGTTCCGCTGCAATATCGCACGCTGGCGCGGTGGTCGGATGAGTCGGTGCATTGGGTTCTGCTGGACTTCGTGGCCCCGGTCGTCGAACCCGGCCCTTCGCAATGGGAGCTCCGCTGCTTTGAGGAAGCGGCCATTGCCGAGATCCGGCACCGGGCTGACCCGCGCGTCGAAGTGCGAAACGACCGACTGTGGATTCTCGACGGAGAAGCCGCGCTGGCGGAGTTCCGCTTCCCGCTTCAGACACCGTCGCCCAGAGTGATCGAGCCGCGGCGTTTGACGGCACACTGGGAAACCGTCGGCCCGGTTCGTTCGACCCTGCTGGTCAACGGCACTTTCCAGCGCTGCGGTGATCTGCGGTTTCATGCGCGCGTCAGCCTGTTCGCCGGGACGGGGTTGGTGCGGCTGGACGTCCGACTCCACAATCCGAACCGGGCCCGACATGCCGGTGGACTCTGGGACCTTGGCGATCCGAACTCGTTCCTGTTTCGGTCCTTCACCGTGGTCATGACGCCCGCCGATGGTGCGCCGGAGTGCGAGCCTGATCGGTCGACGACGCTGTCCTGGCAGACCGCCCCCAATGAGACGTGGCATACCGCCGATGCGGGCGAGCTGCGAATTGTGCAGCACTCGAGCGGCGGTCCCGCATGGGACTCGGCCGTTCATGTCGATCGATCAGGACGGTCTCCGGTGCGGCGGCATGGTTTCACAGTCGCCGCGCCGAACGGTGATCAACAGGGCCTGAGAGCGTCTC
>JADZEF010000321.1 GCA_020850695.1 Planctomycetaceae bacterium
AGTTCTAAGTGGTCCATTTCACAAGTTTCAGGAGGGTTCCAGCGAACCTGAATGACCAGAAAGGGGTGGCTGGGGTCGAGGCTTTGCGAGCCCCCAGCGAACTCCGCGTCGAAAGCTGGGGGCTCCCGTCGGTCGACCCCAGCCACCCTTCTTGACCTTTCAGAAACTTCTGAAATGGACCACTAAGGTCGGACAAGTGGCACAAGGCGGGACGGGTGATTCAGGCACAGGCGGCCGCGGACATCGCCTTTTCCACCGTACGCTTGAATGAAAAGTGGTGCGTCGACCCCATCGACATCGCCTGGAACTCGGCGTCGACCTTGTTGGCGATCTCTTCAAGGCGGAAGGCGGGCCAGGACTGTGCCTCTTGCTGCGCCTGGGGCAAACTCTTAAAACTCACTCATTACGACGGTTGGAGCGATTGTGACGACTGTTTCGCCTCGTCGTCCCCCGAAATGAAACCGCCCGCCGCGCCGCAAGGTACATCCGGGTCGGTGACCACACTTTTCCAAGGTAGACCCTCATGATGACGCACCGTGCCGGACGGAAACTTCTATGGGCCACGGCCCTGCTCTTGCTGGCCAGCCCACACATCGTCCGCGCCGAGGACGAATCGGTTCCGACCGATCGACTGCTCCCGCCGAATGTCTCGTTCTATCTCACCGTGCCCGACTGGGAGCAGCTGGAGACGCGCTGGAACGAGTCGTTGATGGGGCGGCTCCGCCAGGAACCGAAGATGGCCGAGTTCATCAAGGAACTCGAAGGCCAGTGGAAGAAATGGTCCGAGCAGACGAAAGAGAAAGTCGGACTGCCGCTCGAAGACATCCTGAAGATCCCGGGCGGCGAAGTCTCGCTGGCCGTCGTGTCGCTTCCCGGCAAGGGCCCCGCTTTTATCGCCCTGCTGAACTACGGCGAGAACGACGAAGAAGTCGAGAAACTCCTCGGAAAGGCCGAAGAAGCCCTCGAAGAATCCGGGGCGAAGAAGCGGGAGTCGTCCAAGGACGACACCACGATCATCACTTACGTGATGGCGAAGAAGGGGGACGATGAAGACGCCCCGGCCCGCAAGCCGAAGGACAACACCGTCTCCTACTTCCAGAAGGATTCGTGGCTCGTCGTCAGCTCGGAAACCGCGGCGCTCGAAGCGGTCCTCACCCGCTGGGACGGTAAGCACAAGCAGACGTTCGCCGATAACGACGTCTATCAGTACATCCTCGAACGCGTTCAGCCCACGGACGACACCGACGCCGCTGTCGTCTGGTATCTCAACCCGCTCGAACTCGTCCGCACCGGTGTGCAGCAGGCCGGCCAGGGGAACCTCCAGGCCCAGATGGCCCTCGGCTTTCTTCCGGCCCTCGGTCTCGACAAGTTCAAGGCGCTCGGCGGCAGCTACGACATGTCGACCGAAGAGTTCGACGGAGTCAGCCGCACTCTTCTGTATGTCGATCAACCCGCCGAAGGGGTGCTGAACGTCTTCCAGTTCCCGGCCGTCGATCAGGCGCCGCCGAAGTGGGTCCCCAACACCGCCAGCACCTGGTATGGCATCAACTGGGATGTCACGGGCGCATACAACTCGATCGAGAAGCTTGTCGACGGATTTCAGGGCGCCGGCACCTTCTCGAACCTGATCGACGACCTCGCCAAGAAGGAAGGGGGCCCCAAGCTCCACCTCAAGCGCGACTTCTTCGACCTTCTCAGCGGTCGCATGGACGTTTACTCGGCTCCTCCCGCGGAAGCCGCCGCCGAAGCCGAAGAAGTGCAGCTCAACCGCACCCTCATGTCCTTCTCTCTGAAGGACACGGAGAAGATGAAGGGAACCCTCACGAAGCTCGCCGCCACTCCGGGCTTCCCCGGCACCAAGCGCGACTTTGAAGGGGCCACCATCTTCGAAATCCGCAACCCGGTTCCCGCCGCCGCCGGCGGTTCGTTCGGCATCGCCGCAGCCGACAACAAGCTGATGGTCTCGTCGGACGTCACGCTCCTCGAGCAGGTCCTGCGGAACGACAAGGACCAGAAGCCTCTCTCGGACGATCCCGAATATCAGCAGATCGCCCGCAAGTTCCCCAGCAAGTCGTCGATCGCCGGCTTCCAGCGCCAGGACGCCCAGGTGAAGGCCCTGTACGACATGCTGAAGTCCGGCCAGGCTCCGATCCCCGGAACCGACGACATCGACTTCTCGAAGCTCCCCGACTTCAGCGTCATTCAAAAGTATCTCCCGGCGACCGGCAGCTACGCCGAGCCGGACAAGAACGGCGCCCTGATGGTCAGCTTCACCTTGAAAGAGAAGTTCGGGTCGAAGTGACCACACTTCGTAATCGCACTTCCGGACCGTGAGCCAGTCGGCTGAAAGCCGGATGAAACCGCAAGCCTCGGGGACGAATCCCGAGGCTTGTTCGTTTCTACCGGAGGCCGAGCAAAAGCCCTCGACGCAGTCCGCAACACCTGAGCTTTCGGCCACTTCCGTCATTCCGATTGCGATTGCTTTATCCTCACAATCGTCGTTATGGTGAATGGGCTTCGGCGACGGCGCTCGCGCCGCCGAAGGAAACTTCTGCTGCGCCCGCCCTCGCATCCCGCCTTCCGCCTAATCCGGGGATTCGCATGCCAATCGCGCCCCTCCGCCACGAACAGTTGTCCCGCCGCACGATGCTCGAGGCGGGGTCGGTCGGCCTCCTGGGCCTCGGCATGAACCACTTGACGGCGCTTCGTCAGGCGGATGCCAGCTCGTCGGCGCCAGCGGGGGGCGGACGAGCGAAGTCGGTCATCTTCATTTTCCTCTCGGGGGGTCTCAGTCATCACGAGAGCTTCGACCCCAAGCCCGAGGCCCCCGCTCAGATCCGCGGTGAGTTCACCCCCATCGCGACGCAGTCGTCGGCGATTCAGATCTGCGAGCACCTGCCCATGCTCGCCGCCCGCGCCAACAAGTGGAATCTCGTCCGCTCGCTGACGCATCCCTACAACGAACACTCGCAGGGTCACACGACAATCCTCACCGGCCAGACGCCGATGCCGACGGGCTACAGCCCGGTCAAGCCGCAATCGACCGACTGGCCGTCCATCGCCTCGGTCGCCGGCAATTCGGTCGTCCGCCGCAGCAATAACCTGCCGCCCGCCGTCGTTCTGCCCGAACGCCTCATCCACAATTCAGGCCGCACACTTCCGGGCCAGTTCGGCGGCCTGATGGGCTCGAACCGCGATCCCTGGTTCGTCGAAGCCTCGCCCTACAACCCGAAGTCGTACGGCGCCTATCCCGAATACGAGTTCCACTTCGTCCGCGGCCGCGAACGCAATCCCAAGCTCAACTTCCAGGCGCCGAACCTCTCGCTGCCGCAGGGGCTCGACACACAAAAGCTCGGCCGCCGCAACGAGCTCCTCGGCCTCGTCGACCGCCAGCGGGCCGACCTCGAAAAAGCGGCCGCCGTCGAATCGTTCGACCGCCACCGCCAGGCGGCTATTTCGCTCCTCACCGATCCTCGAGTGCAGCAGGCCTTCGACGTCCACAACGCCGACGCCCGCGACCAGGACCGCTACGGCCGCAACGCCTTCGGCTGGTCGCTCCTCATGGCCCGCCAGCTGGTCGAGCAGGGGGTCAGCCTCATCCAGGTTAACCTCGGCAACAACGAGACCTGGGACACGCACGAGAACAACTTCCCGCTGCTGAAGAATTGCCTGCTGCCTCCCACCGACCGTGCCCTGTCGGCCTTGCTGGACGACCTGGGCGAGCGCGGCCTCCTCGAAGAAACGCTGATCGTGATGTGCGGTGAAATGGGCCGCACGCCGCGCATCAACGCCGGACGCGGCGAAAGCAGGACGGTTGGCCGCGACCACTGGGGAGCCTGCCAGTCGCTCTTTGTGGCCGGCGGCGGAACAGGCGGCGGCGTGGTCGTCGGCGCGTCCGACAAGGACGGGGCCTACCCCATTTCCTCCCCGCAACGTCCCGAAGAACTTGCGGCCACCATCTATCACGCCCTCGGCATCCCGGCGACGGCCGCCTGGAAGGACGAGCAGGGCCGCCCGCACCACATCTACGGCGGCGACCCGATCCTCTTCAGCTGACGCTTCCCGGTGGGAGAGGCTTCCAGCCTGTCAATGACTTCCATAGCGGTGTGGAGCCCCGGCCGCAAACACGATGGCATCCGCTCGAACCTCGCCTTCGCTATGATTCAGGGAAAGCGTCCTTCCCACGGCGCGTCCCTGGAGTGCGGGTCATGGCGTCCACAGCAATCCGATTGACGGCGGAGGAATTCGCCGAGAAGCGTTTCGAACTCGCGGACGGCGGCCGCTGGTCCGAACTGGTCACGGGCATCGTCGTGACGCTTGAGCCCCCCGATCTCTCGCACGGCAATGCCGTCCTCAACCTGACCAAGGCTTTCGGAGAGCAGACAAGCCGCGATGCCGCCGGCTATGCGTGCTATGAATTGGGGCTGATCATCCGCCGAAGTCCGGATACCGTCCTGTTTCCGGCCGTCAGCTGGTTCAACGAAGGACCGCGGTTCGGCGAATCGGACAAGGTTCTGACGGACATCATGCCGTCGCTGGTTGTCGAGGTCGCCTCGACCAACGATCGGCGTCGCGACCTCCGCGAACGGATCATCACCTGGCACGAGCGGGGAGTGAAACTGGTCTGGGTCATCGACCCACTGAGCGAGCGCGTCCATTCGATCGCCCGCGGCCGCACCCCGCAACAACTCAGCACGGGGGACGTGTTGCGGGGAGATCCTGTCATCGAGGGCTTCGAAATCGATGTGGCCCAACTGTTTGCCGAGCCGTCGTGGTGGAAGAAGGGCTGACGCTCGCCCGCTGACGTTCGCTGGGCCGCGCGGAACCCGCGACAGCCATTCGAAATCTCACCTGTTTTTCTGGATGATTCAATGACCACCAGCGGTGCAACGGGCGCTCCGGTTCCCATGGAAGTCGATTGCCGGACGGTGAAGTCGCGGCTTGATCGCCAGGACGATTTCCTGCTGCTCGATTGCCGCGAGGCCGACGAGCACGCGCTGGTGCGGATTGCCGGGGCGGAGCTCCTCCAGATGAGCGAGATCCAGTCGCGCATCGGCGAACTGGAGCCGCAACGGGATCGCGACATCGTGGTGCACTGCCATCACGGGGGCCGCAGCCTGCGGGTCGCCGCGTGGCTTCGCCAGCAGGGTTTTGCCAGGGCCCAAAGCATGGCCGGCGGGATCGACCAGTGGGCGGCGGAGATCGACCCGACGTTGACGAGGTATTGAGATCGCGACAGGGGAAAGTCAGGCCCCGCCCTCTTTCACGCTTCGTCCGCGGCGCGACGCGAATTCATATTCTGCGGATCCGGTGCGCCGTCGTCTGCCCGGCTATCGAGCTTGCTGTCGATGGCGGGGAGGCTCCGGAGTGCCTCCGGCCAGGCATCGGCGCGTTTTCGCGAACGGACCGCATCGAGCGCATCAATCCCGATCAATCCCTCGGCGGCCGCGTGCTCGGCCGCGGCCTCGCTGTCCTGAGTCAAGACAAGCGGGATACCCAGGGCCTTCAATTCGCGGGCCATATGCCGGATCGAGCTTTCGTGCCGGCGGCGGGCTGCGATGTCTCGAATGTAGATGGCACGGATGCGGTGGGGGAATCGCCGCGCGATGCGTGAATAGATCTCCGGATCGCGCTCGCCGCTGTCGCCGATGAGAATGAACGAGAGATGCGGGTAAAAGTCGAGCAGCGAGGTGATGGCCGCGCGTTTGTGGGTGTCCCGTTCTTCGAACGAGAGAAGCGTGCGCAGGTTGTAGCGCTGAAGCAGCATGGGGCCAAGCGGAATGTTCTGGATGCGGAAGAATTCCATCAGAAGGTCGAAGAGGTCCCACGGGCAGGCGGAGACATAAAAGAGGGGGTTCTGCTCGTCCCCCGAGGCTCCGCGCTGGAGGGCGCGATAAAACGAGGCCACGCCGGCGAAGGGAATTCTTGTGCGGGCATTCCGCAGAGCGACGTTCGCCAGCATCCGCAGCCGGCTGACGACGTGTGTCTTGAGCACCGTGTCGTCGAGATCGCTGATGATGCCGATCCGCGCGTCGTCCGGGGGAATCAGCAACTGCCCGCTCGCCGAGACCGCCCCCTGCTGCGGGTCGCGCAGATCCGGCAGCTCGATATCGACATCGTGCCAGCCCGGCGCCACGCCGGTCGAGTTCGCCGCGGCGACTTCGAAATACCCGTCCTCGCTCGTCACAGATTGCGCATGGATCCCGCCCAGCCGAATGTTGACGTCGACGCCCGGAAGCGCCGCCGCCCGCAGCCGGCGGTAAAAGTTGCCGATGTTCTTCCAGGCCGTATTCGCGAGGTTGCCGGGCGTGATACGGACGGCTTCGAGAATGCGTCCCTGCAGTCGGATTGTCTGGGCCGACCCGTACCCGACAAACGGCAGAATGCGCACCGGGGACGGATGCGTCGGAGAGGCCGCGGGGGCGGCCGGCTCGGAAGAAGAGCCTGGGCGATGCGATCGCGACATCAGTCGTCTGAAGAAACCCACGGCCACCTCCGCTCGCCCGTCGTGAGGCATCCTGCGTCTCTCGAATCCGATCGCTCCCTGAACCGGACACCCCCTTGTTTCTGACCTTCAGGCGCTTGTCAGCGTTTTCGCCGCGTTCGTCGCTCGCACCGAGGCGGAACGCGCCTGCCTTCTCTGCGCGGCAGTCGCAATAATTCGTCCAAGCGGGCCCGACAGCAGGGCCGGAAGGAAGATCAGGTTTCCGACCAGCCCGGTCGCCAGCATGGCCACCATGATCATTCCGAACTGCAGAATGGGCAGAAACTCGCTGATGATAAGACAGCCCATCCCCATCCCGAGCAGCGCGCAGCTCTGATACATCGGCCGCACCGAGGCGCGGTACGCCAGCATCACCGCGTCGCGCTGGCTCATCCCGCGCTGCACGCCGGTGCGGAACCAAAGAAGGAAATGGACGACGTCATCCACCGTCACCCCCAGCGCCACGCACGGCGCCATGATGGCTCCGATGTCGATCTCGATCCCCGTCCACCCGACGAAGCCCAGCACCACGAATGTGGGGAACAGGCTGACGAACATCATGAGAATCCCGCTCGACCAGTGCCGCATCAGGACCCCGATCGTCACCATGATCAGCAACAGGTCGGCCATGATTCCCCAGAACAATCCGTCCACCATCGACTGCCGCGCTCTGAAGAGGACAGGGGCCACGCCGGTATATGTCGCGGAGACTCCCTGTCCGTAAAGCTCGGGATTCGAAGCAAGCTCCTCGTGGAATTCGCGCTTCAACCGATCGACCAGATGCGCATAGTTGATCTCCCGCAGCCCCGTCACGCGCACGCTGATCCGCCACAGCTCTTCCCCTTTCGCCTCGGCGATGTACCCGTTCCGGATCACCCGATCCCGTTCTGCCTCGATCCGTTTGTTGCGGAAACCGCGCTGCAGCCATCCGATATCCGAGTCGTTGACGTCCGGGATGAACGTCGCGGGGGAAATCGTCCCCCCCGTCTCCTCAAGCGACTCAAACCGCGCCTGTAATCGCTCTGCCAGACGCAACCGCTGCTGCATGGCCAGCGGGCTGTCCTCGTCAAAACGAACGATCACCTCGAGAGGCATCAGCGGTCCGAGCTTGTTCTCGAGCCACACGTAGGTCTGAACCAATTCCGATTGCGGCCTGAACTCTTTCAGAAAGTCGATCGAAACCTTGACGTTCCACAGCCCCGGCATCGAGCCCAGCCAGATGGCCAGGCAGACGATCGCGAAGCCCGCCGGTTTCAGCGAGATGACCGAGCCGAGCCACTGCCAGAAACGTGGGAGCGGCGCCTCGCCGGTCTCGCTCTCCGTTTCAGTCACTTCGAGTTGTTCCGAGCGATAGGGGCGCCAGGCCGCCAGTGCCGAGGGGAGCCAGAGCACCAGCACAACCCAGCTGAGCGCCACGCCGATGGCTGAATAGATGCCGAAGGTGCGGATCAGCACAAGATCCGTATAGCAGACGGAAATCAGCCCCGCAGCCGTCGTTGCGGTCGCCAGCCCGAGTGGAACCCACGCATGTGCGATGGCGCGATCGGCAGCCCCGACCGTCCCCCCTTCGCGGACACTCTCCATATAGTAGTTCGAGACGTGGATGGCGCCCGAGGTCGCCGCGACATACACCAGGGGGATCATCGTGATGAGAATGGCATTCATCGATGTCCCGGTCAGCCACAGCACGGCGAGGCTGATGGCCGCCGCATACAGCCCGGTGACCAGGATCAAAAACATCACGCGCAGGTTGCGGATGAGCGACCAGGCAATGATCGTCACCACCACCGTGCAAGCCAGAGTCACCCGCAACAGCGACGATGCGCTCACGCGGTCAATCGACGCGTTCACAACGGGCGTTCCCCCCACCCGCAGATCCGACTTGCTCACTCCCGCTTCAGCGGCCGCCTGGCGGACGAGGGCGAGCGAGTTGTGCACGTCTTGCCGTCCTGCCTCGCTCATCGAGACGATGGCGCACGTCTGCTTCAGATCGGGCCCGACAAGCGATCCCTTGAGCTTCAGAATCGCCTCATCGCGCGAGAGGTCGCTGAAAGCATCCAGAATCTCACGCAGCGAAGAGCGCCCCGTGACCACTCGGGGGAACCGCTCCCGTCCGCCCGGCAGCGTGTTGTGTTCCGGCCGCTGGACGATGTCGGCGAACTTGTCGAGCCGTGGATCATCCAGCGTGCAGCCTTCCCATGTGACCGCCACAAATTCATCATTCGGGAAGTGACTGCGAAACCACTCCAGCTCATCCGTCTCCACATAGTCCGCCGGAAGCCAGTCTTTGACTTCGTTCGAGTTCGTGGCGACAGCCTTCAGAGCCGCCCATACCAGAAACGGGAGAAGCAGGAATCCCAGCAGGGTGACCCGCCCGCCATGCCTTTCATAGAACAGGGATTGACCGCTTTTCATTTTCGTAACCTGTTGTGCATCCCCAAAAGGCGTGACGGCTTGCCACTCGCACTGGCCGATTACAGGACACTTTGCCCGGGACCGGTTTTTCGGCTCCGGGCGAAACATCGCCTGAGATAACGGCGTACTGACGCGACGTTACGGCAATTCTCCAACCTGCCTGAACCTCTTGAACGCAAAAGCCGTACCGGCTCGGTCCGCCGGGGTCTTTTGTCCATCAGGCGTCCCTGAGATTCCCGGGTTCTCCCCGAAGCTTCGATGGCCGGATGGCAGACGTCTCAAGAGGAACGCCTTCAATCGACCGCGGATCATTCCTTGCTTAGAATCCGCGTACTTCGATGGCAGGCCTGAAAAAACCGCGAGTCGGATAAAGCGATGCTCGATCTGCAGTACCTGTGCGACAACAAGGACGCCGTCCTCCTCAATTGCCGCAACCGCGGCGTCACCGTCGATCTGGACAAGATCCTCGCGCTCCGCGATCGACGCAGTCAGGCGATTCAGGAAGGGGACGCGCTGCGCCACCAGCAGAAAGACGTCTCCGCGCAGATTCCGAAGGCGTCCGCCGCCGACAAGCCGGCCCTCGTCGCGAAGGGGAAAGAGTTCCGCGAAAAGATCGCCGCCAACGAGGCGCTCGTCAAAGAAATCGAGACGGAGCTGCGGGCCGAGCAGATGCGCGTCCCCAACATGACGCACCCGGACGCTCCCGTCGGCAAGGACGAAAACGAGAGCAAGACGGTCCGCACCTACGGCGAGATCCGCAAGTTCGACTTCAAGCCCCTCGACCATGTCGCCCTGGCCGAAAAGCACGACCTGATCGACTTCGCGAGCGGCGCGAAGGTCGCCGGCCATGGCTTCTACTACCTCAAAAACGAAGCCGTGCTGCTCGAGATGGCGCTCGTGCAGTTCGCCCTTCAAAAGCTTCGGAAGGAAGGCTTCACCCTCTACACCACGCCCGACCTGGCGCGGGACGAAGTGCTGGTCGGAATCGGCTTCAATCCCCGCGGTCCCGAGACGCAGATCTATTCGATCGAGAGTACCGACCTCAACCTGGTGGCCACGGCCGAAATCACGCTGGGAGGCATCTACAAGGACGACATCCTTGATATCTCGAAGCTTCCCCTGAAGCTGTGCGGGCTGTCACACTGCTTCCGCACCGAGGCGGGCGCGGCGGGCCGGGCCGGGCGCGGAATCTACCGCGTCCACCAGTTCACGAAGGTCGAAATGTTCGGCTACACTGCCGCCGACAACGCGGCCTCGGACGCCCTCCACTTCGAGATCGTCCGCATCGAAGAGGAGATCTTCCAGGCCCTCAAAATCCCCTATCGGGTGATCGATACCTGCACCGGGGATCTGGGCGGACCGGCCTACCGGAAGTTCGATCTCGAAGCCTGGATGCCGGGCCGCGGCGAAGCGGGCGAATTTGGCGAAGTGACATCCGCCTCCAACTGCACCGACTACCAGTCGCGCCGTCTGGGCATCCGCTGCAAGCAGGGAGACAAAAAAGGAACCCAGTACGTCCACACGCTCAACGGGACAGCGGTGGCCTGCACCCGCGCCATCATCGCCATCCTCGAAAACTACCAGCAGGCCGACGGCAGCGTGATGATTCCCGAAGTGCTGCGCCCGTGGGTTGGCGTCGACAGGATTGGTTAGGAAGACGTGGGTAGTGGATCGTTGGTAGCCAGCAGGCGGATTGCACTGCTTTCTCTGGCTACCCACTACCAACTGCACGCTACCCACTCACCGACGGCATACACACGAGCTCCTCGTGTGCCCGGAGTTCGAGCAACTTGCGCTTGAGCGCCCGCCGCAACTCGACAAAACGGCCCACGGCGATGCGGAAGTTCTCGGTCGAATGAAGAAGCTCCGCCCGGCCGTCTTCGCCCAGCGCCATCGCCCGATTCATCCCCAGCAGGTGGCGTTCGAGGTCGATGCGGATATTCGTTTCGAACTGCTTCGCCGCCACTTCGATCTCGGGGCACAGCCCGCACAACCGCATCCGGTCCTCGTGCCTTTCGACCTCCGTCATGGTGCGGTGCATGGCGTTCGTCGCCACGCCGCGGCCTGCGGTCCGTTCATCGACTAGCCGCCCGAACGGACTTACCGAGTTCTTCGCCGTCTGGGCTTCGTGGTCGGCATGCTCGAGGCCGCGCCGGGCGCGCTCGAAATCCGGATCGATTTCGAGCGCCTGCCGGTAATGCGCAATCGCCTGCTGGTAATTCTTCATCTCCACCAGCACGTTGCCCAGATTGGCATGAGCTTCGACCATCTGCGGGTTGACTTTGACGGCATCCCGGTAGGCCGTGACCGCCATCGACAACTGGTTCAAACCCTTGTAGGCCAGTCCCAGGTTGTAATACGCCTCGCCGCTCTTCTTTTCTTTGGCGATCCCCTTGCGGAGCGCATCGACCGCCTTCTGGTATTGCTGCATCTTGTTGAAGACGGCGCCGAGGTTGATCCAAGGCTTGCCGTCGGTCGGCTTGAGCTGCGTCATGCGAGTGAAGTGCGTGACGGCCGCCGGATAATCCTTGAGGGCGAAGGACGCCATGGCGAGCCCCTCATGGGCCTCGTAGTTCAACGGCTCGTCCTCCAGCACCGATCGGTACAACTCGGCCGCCCAGTCGAGGTCTCCCGCACGCAGGGCGTTGCGGGCCTGCAACAGCAGATCGGCAGTGGTCTCATCGCTCATGGCGCGGCCTCAATCCCGAGGGGAAAGGCTTCCAGCCTGTCGTGTTGTTCCAGCAATCCGGGTGAAGTCGAAGCGAGCCCTCGTGGGTCTCGGTGACGTTCGTAGCGGCTTCGCAGAACTCGACCCCAGCCGCCCTGGACCATGCCTTTGCCGAGTTCCGGCAGACAAACTGCCGAAACGGTCTGCGGACCGCCTCAGGGCCTCCGGCAAGAGGAACCACCACGGCAACGACCGCAATCGGCCGTCGTCAGGGCGTCGTATTGGTCAGGGAGACCAGTTTGCTGCGGTTCCCCTCGTGAAACTGAACTTTATCTTCTCGCGCCAACCACCCGACCCCCTGCATGACGAGGTCGCGCGGCGCGTCAATTTCGCGGGCCAGTTTGCTCAACGTCGCCGGACCATGATCGCGCAGATAGTGCCACACCAGACCCGCGACCTGACCGACGCTTTCCACTCGGTAAGGTACGATCCCCGCGGACATCGGCACGGCTCCCTTCCAATCCGGTAAATCCTTGATGACTGTCCCGTTAGATATACGGAGGGGTGCGGGCGGTTGTAAAGGGCTTTCCTCCCTCGCTCGACGGGTGTGAAGCACAACTGCTTGTGGTGCATTACCGACGGATGTTCCGCTTCGTAGCCCGGCCTTCCAAGGCCGGGAGTGAGATTTTCTCCGACCTTGGAAAGCCGGACTACGGAAAATGCGGCGGTCACTCGCCCTAACGCAGCCCGATCCGCTTCTGCGTCTGGATGCTCAACCGCCATTGAGGATGGGCCAGGCAGTAGGCAATCGTCTGTCGCGTGTTGGCTTCGACGTTGGGGCCATCCATCGGCTGAAGGTAGAAGTGCGAGAACGCGAGGGCCTCGTATTGAGCAGGGTCGTCGTCCGTCTGCGGATAGACGAGTTTCAGTTCATCCCCGCGCGTCACACGCAGATCGGCCCCCACTTTCGGACTGACGCAGAGCCAGTCGATTCCCTCGGGAACGGCGAGCGTCCCATTGGTTTCGACGGCGACAATGCAGCCGACTGCATGGAGCGCTTTAATCGCGGCCAAGTCGAGTTGCAGCAGCGGCTCGCCTCCGGTGCAGACGACGTACTTCGCGACGCGCGACTCCACCGGCCAGACCTTCGTCACCGCCTCGGCCAGTTCTTCCGAGCTCTCGAATCGACCGCCGCCGGGCCCATCCGTCCCGACGAAATCGGTATCGCAGAACTGGCATGCTGCGGTGCTGCGGTCGGCCTCGCGGCCGCTCCAGAGATTGCAGCCCGTGAACCGCAGGAAGACGGCCGGCCGACCGGTGTGCGCACCCTCTCCCTGAATCGAATAGTAGATTTCCTTCACCGAGTACCGCGCCACGCCCCTGCCGTCCCCTCACCCCGAAAAGCCACGGGAGCCCGTGAGGTTTCGCTCGCGGCTCCCTGGGAATTGGACACTCTCAAGGATATCGAGTTCGGGACGCCAACCGATAGCGCGGCCAGGAGAATCCGCGTCACTCCGGAACCACGGCGAACGCTTCGATCTCGATCAGCAGATCCTCGAATGCAAATCCCGAGACGCGCAGCGAAGTCACCGTCGGTCCCTCGTCGCCGTAGAACTCGCGCTGAATCTCATCGATGATCGCCCGCGTCTTCGCGATCTGTTCCCAGTTCCCGTCGGCGTAGTAGTAGATGTAGAGCTTCGCGACGTCGCTCTCCTTGAGATTCCCTTCCGCCATCACCTTGCGGATGAACTGGAAGACGTTGCGGGTCTGGGCGGCGATGTCGTTCTTTCCGACCGCTTTCGCCTGGTTGTCGGCCGAAATCTGCCCGCCGATAAATCCGATCTTTCCGATCTTCCACCCCTGGGTGAAGTTGCTGCCGCCGATGCTCCAGTCCCAGTGGTTCTCGGGCTGCAGCCGCTGCTTCTTCTCACCGAGGACACCGATCCCCTCCACCTGAATCAATTCGTCGGTGTTGGGAAACCCCGTGATCCGCAGCCCGGCTCCGGCCGCCGACGGTGACGACATATACCGCCGCCGCACATTCGTCATCTTCTCCCAGTACTCGGTCACCTCGCGCCCTTCGCCGAAGAAGCGGAAGTAAGTGTTCTGACGCATCAGGTTGTTGCGATCGCCCCCCGCCGCCCGCAGCAGCGTGTCGAGATTGCGGAAGGTCTCTTCCGTCTGGATCTCGATGTCCCCCACGCCCAGCACGTTGCCATTCTTGTCGAGCGACCGCTGGCTCCCCATGAAGATCATGTCGCCGACCTTCCAGCCGTGCACGAAGGGGCCTTTACGCTTCCAGTTCCAGTGATCCGGCGGCGACAGCACCTCACGCTTTCCGCCAATGACGACCCAGGCATCGATCATCAGCAGCGCCCCCTCGATGTCGAGCCCTGTCCGAATCTCGGCGGTCGTCGGGCCGGGAGCCTTGAAGTACTCGAACCGGACCGAATCCATCTCCTGCATGAACTTCTCGAGCGCCGCATCGTCTCCATCGCACACAAAATAGACGGTGTGCTTCACGACGTCCGCCAGAGTCGCCCCCACCTCGGCCAGCGCCCGCTTCAACCCTTCAAGGCAGTTGCGCGTCTGGGTGGCGACGTCCTTCCCGACGACTCGCCCTTCACTGTCGAGCGACATCTGTCCGCCCACAAACACGATGTCGCCGAAACGGAGGGCACGGGCATGTCGGGCCATGTTCGCGGGGCGCTGGCTGGTCACGAGCGATGTCTCTTTCGATGGAACGGGTCGATGGGAATGAGGGCGAGCGGCGAAGACCATTCGATAGCGGTCCACACCACAGACTGTCAACGTGAACGACCGATGAGACTCAACTTGTCCAGTGCGGAGAATCGGCGAAACCGATCATCATTTTTTGAAAGAGATTCTCGCGCGTGTCGGTATACTCGTCCGTCTGTCGAGAAGTCTTCGTCATCAGATCCATGTTCGTGCGTGCGTGGGGGCACACCCTTATGGGTCGAACGATTTTTTCCAGTATTGTTAAGTGCGGATTCGAACGCATTGCGGCAGGCGTCCTCCTGACGTCTTTACTGTCCGTGGTGGGATGTGCGGAAGTCGCCGCAACACCGGCCCCGCCGCCCCCCAAGGTGACGGTCCAGCATCCCGAAGAACGGGAGCTTGTCGACTACGATACCTACAACGGCTGGACCCGCCCCTCCGAAATGGTCGAGGTGCGCTCGCGCGTGCGGGGGCACATCAAGAAGATCCACTTCACCGACGGACAGATGGTGAAGAAAGGGGATCTGCTGTTCGAGCTCGACCCGCGGCCCTACGAGTCCGACATCGAACGGGCCAAACGCCAGCTGGACGTCGACAAGGCACAAATGGCCTTCGCCACCGCCGAGGCCGATCGCGACACCGACCTCTTCTCGAAGAAGGCGATCTCCAAAGCCGAATACGAACGCTCGATCGCCCAGAAAGACACCGCGGTCGCCCGGGTCGCCGCGGCCAAGCAGGAAGTGAGCCGACTGGAGCTCGAGCTCGAATACTCCCGCATCACCGCCGATATTTCCGGCCGCATCTCGCGGGCGCAGTTGACCGAGGGGAACCTCGTGAACGCCGGAGGCACCGACCCGATTCTGACGACCATCGTCGCCATTGACCCGATCCACGTTTACTTCCCCGTCGACGAACGGGCACTGCTGAAGTATCGCGAGTCGCGGGCCGCCCGCAACGCGGCGCGTCAGGCGGAACCCCCCGCCGCGAAGGCCGCGGACGGGGAAGCCGGGAATGACCCAGGGGCCGAAGGCGACGAAGCCAAAGCGGCAGCCCCTCGAAAGAGCAATGACGACATCAAGGCCGCGAAGATTCCTTTCGACTTCGGCCTCGAAACGGAGAAGGGATACCCGCACCCCGGAATGCTCGACTTCGCCGACAACCGCATCGATCCGGGCACAGGAACCATCGAGGTGCGAGGCTACGCGGCGAATGCGGATGGCTCGTTCATTCCCGGATCGCGGGTGCGGGTGCAGGTTCCGATCTCGGACACGTATAAAGCCCTGCTGGTCCCCGATGTCGCCATCCTGAGCGACCAGGATCAGCGGTACGTGCTGGTCCTCAACGACGAGAACGTCGTGCTGCGGCGAAACATTCAGCTCGGCAAGCTGTTGCCGGACGGAAAACGCGTCATCGTGCCGCCGACCGATCAGAAGCACGCCCTGAGCGTGAGCGACTGGGTGATCGTGATGGGCCTGCAGCGGGCGCGGGTGAACGACCCGGTCGAGCCCGTCGATGAGGACGGCAAAGCGATCTCCACAGCGAAGAAAAACTGACTTCGCCCGGCCGCTCCGCCGCCGCATCGATCTTCTCTTGAAGTTTCCCTCGCGCAGCTCTCTGCGCGACGACGTCCCACAGGTGGGCAACTCATGTTTGCGCGGTTCTTCGTCGATCGGCCGATCTTCGCGACCGTCCTCTCGGTCGTGATCGTGATCATCGGGCTGGTCGCCCTCCAGCAGTTGCCGATCGCCCAGTACCCCGAGGTGGCCCCTCCAGTGGTGCAGGTGACGGCCACCTACCCGGGAGCCAACGCCGTTACGGTGGCCGAGACCGTCGCCACGCCGATCGAACTCGAAGTCAACGGCGTCGAGCGGATGCTCTACATGTCGTCGAAGTGCACGAACGACGGCCAGATGATGCTGGACGTCACGTTCGAGCTCGGCACCAACCTCGACATGGCCCAGGTCCTCGTGCAGAACCGCGTGGCGGTCGCCCAGGCCAAGCTGCCGGAAGAGGTCAAGAAGATCGGCGTCACGACGAAGAAGAAGTCCCCCAGCATTCTGATGTGCGTGAACCTGATCTCGCCGGACGAAAGCTACAACCAGCTCTACCTCAGCAACTTCGCCTCGCTCAACGTGAAAGACGACCTCGCCCGCATCAAGGGGGTGGGGGACGTCGCCTTCCTCGGCCCGCGCGACTACAGCATGCGGGTCTGGCTCGATCCCGAAAGGCTGGCCTCGCGCGAGATGACGGCCAGCGATGTGCTGAATGCCATCAGCGAGCAGAACCTGCAGGTGGCCGCCGGCCGGCTCGGCCAGCCCCCTGTCCCGCTCGGAGCCGACGTTCCCTTCCAGCTGGCCATCAACACCCAGGGGCGGCTCACCACCGAAGACGCCTTCTCGAAAATCATCCTCAAGCGCGGCGGCAACGGTCAGCTCGTCTACCTTCGCGACGTCGTCCGCGACCCGGCTATCGACGAGCTGGGCCGCGTCGTCGGCAAGGGGGTCGAACTCGGGGCGAAGAACTACGACGTCAACAGCTACCTCGACGGCAAGCCCAGCATCACGCTCGCCGTCTTCCAGCTGCCCGGGGCGAACGCCCTTCAGACCGCCCGAGATATCCGCACCAAACTCGAGGAATTGAAGAAGAAGTTTCCACAAGGGGTCGAGTACCGCATCGAGTACGACACCACGATCTTCGTCGACGAGTCGATCAAGAGTGTCGAACACACGCTCATCGAGGCCTTCGTCCTGGTGTTCGTCGTGGTCATCATCTTCCTGCAGGACTGGCGGGCGAC
>JADZEF010000322.1 GCA_020850695.1 Planctomycetaceae bacterium
CACAAACCACTTGGGAGCCAGTTTATGTTCTCCGCGACCGTTCCGTTGTCCCCGAAGGATCCCGCCGGCCCGCTCAAGGTCCTCGTCATCGGACGCATCTCCACCGTCCACCAGCATATCGAGAACATTGATGCGTCCTATCGCTACGTCGAAACTTACCTCCGGCAGCACTACGCCGGACCGCTCGACCTGCGGCACCTCGGCGAGCAGGCCAGCGGCATGCTGACAGACCGCGCGACGGTCCGGGAAGCCGAAGATCTGATCGCCACCGGATTGTGGGACTTGGTGATCGCCGAAGACCTGTCACGGATCTTCCGCAATCCCCGGCATCAGTTCCGCTTCGTCCAGGATGCCGTCGATGCCGAGACCCGGGTGATCTGCATCGCCGACAACCTCGACAGTGCTGACGAGAACTGGGAGATCATGATGGGGGCCGCCGCACTGCGTCACGGCACGGCGATCCCTGACATCCGTCGACGCGTCCGCCGCACCGCGACCCATTCCTTTCATGGCGGCGGCATGGTGCTCAAGATCCGGTTCGGCTACCGCAAGCTGTCGATTGAGGAAGCCCGTTCCGGCTTGTTCGGGCCCACCGGCTTGCGGATTGCCCGGCGCACCGAATGCACTCCGATCCTGCGGCAGATGAAGGATCGCGTTCTGGCCGGGCAGCACTACGAGGCGGTCGCCGATTGGCTGCGGCAAGATGGAATCGAAGTTCCGCCCTACGCCCGGATGTGGACGGCCCGTCTGGTGAAGGGCCTGTTGGCCGATCCGATTCTCAGCGGGACGCGCCTCTTCCGCCGGATGCTGCATCGACCGCTGTTCCGGACGGGAAAACACCGCCGGATCCCTAATCCGGAACCGGAGAAGACACAGCACCCGGAGCTGGCCCATTTCACGCCGGAAGAACATACGGCACTCCGCAGCGTGATGGATCAGCGGGCGGACGAAACACGCCGTCGGACGGCATCGTCGACCGTGCGTCAGGGACGCTCCCGATCGCGGACGCGGTGGCCCGGACAGCAAGTTCGGTGTGGTGCGTGCGGTGGGTTGATGCACTCGTTCGGCAAACATCTGCAGTGCGCTCGGGCTCGCGACAAAGGTTCCGGCCGGTGTTGGAACCACGTCCAGGTCGACATCGAGGAGATGCGCGAACGACTATTCGGCTGGCTGACGACCCTCGCCGAGAGGCACACCGAGTTGCGAACGGCACTGATGAGTGTCGTGGCAGCCGAGACCGATCGAGTCCACTCGGAAGCTCGGCGGGACGCCCTGGTTCGCGAGGTTCAGGTACTCGAAGGACAGGCCAACCGCCTGACGGAAGCCGTGGCGCGTGGCGGTGACCTGACGCCGCTGATCGCCCGTCTGACGACAGTGACGGGAGATCTCGACAAGGTCCGCCAGCAGCTCCAGGAAATGGACGCTGTCCGCGCCCCCAATCTTTCAGGAGACGAGTCCCTCGCCGCGCGACTCCTGGAGATTTCCCGGACATCCCTGGAGTTCGCCGACCAGATGCGGCAATTGATGCCCGACATTCGCATCCAACCCGTGCAGGCGCTGGATACGCCGCTGGTGAGACCGCGGGCCGTGATCGGGCGATTGGGCTTCCTCGAAGAGCGGTCCAACTCAGAGGACGGAGAGGAACCAACGAGGACGGTCGACCTGTTTTCACCGCCGCGGCATATCGCACTCCTTGAATCCTGTATTCGCTGGAAACAGGACCATCCCCGACTCAACTTCCAGAAGATCGGCGAACGCCTTGGCGTCAGCAGCATGACGGTCAAGCGGGCGTTTGATTACGCGCGACGGATGAACGCTGCCCATCTCAGCGATCCGTATCGAGTGCTGATGGAGAAGCCGCCGCAGGCGTCGCGCTGGAAACGCAGGCGGCCGCCCGCGCCGGCAACGATAGGAAAGAGCGTCAGTCTGCTAGATCCGCCGACGAGTTCCGCCCAGCCAACATCAAACTAAATTCGACCGGTGATCGCGTCATAAAAGGTGTACCGCTCGCTTCGCTCTCGGACGAATCCTCAACTTACCTCAGGTCACACCGACTTCTCGAACAGACAGGAGAGCTTATGTCCCACACCGTGATGATTCAGACCCAGGTCCGTGATGCGGTCGCCGTCGCAGCGGCCTGTCGGCGTCTGCAATGGCCGTCCCCCAGGGAGGGCGTGCATCGCCTCTTCAGCGGAGAGGAGACCGGGCTCGGCGTCCAGCTTCCCGACTGGCGCTACCCGGTGGTCTGCGACCTCGCTCAAGGCACATTGAAGTACGACCACTTCGGCGGCCGCTGGGGCAACCCCGGGCATCTGGCGATGTTCCAGCAAATGTATGCGGTAGAGAAAGCGTCCCTGGAAGCTCGCAAACGGGGGCAGTCGGTCACCGAGCAGCCGCTCACGGACGGTTCAATCCGGCTCTCGATCCAGGTCGCCGATTGACGGCACTCGGTCCGGTCCCGTCCTCTTCTCATTCGATCGCACGAAAGAGGTGTCCTGTATGAAGACCATCGAGATCGTTGTTTCACCGACGGGGGAGACGCGGCTGGAAACGCGGGGCTTCGCTGGAGCGGAGTGCCGTGACGCCAGCAGCTTCCTGGAGAAGGCGCTGGGCGCACGCACGGCCGAGCGGCTCACAGACGAGTTTCATCAGACGACTGTCCTCCCCCAGACCATTGAGGAACGGTCCTGACCACTCCCCGCCGCCTGCTGCGGCCCGCTCCGCGGATGGATGACTCCGACATCCGACGGGAACGAAAGCGTCCGCGACAAGCCGCCCAGCTCGATCAGGAGCGGGCGGGATTCGAACGCGGGATGACGCAGCTCCGGCGTGCGTGTCGCGAGGTCGCCAAACGTCAGAAACAAATGGCCCGGCTCGAACGCATTCTCTCTCGTCCGTTGCACGGCTAAGCCGACGCATCCCTTCCTTGCCGCGTTCTGCGGCGAGCCCCTCTCGATTCCTTTCCATCTTCTTCAGTCAGGAGTTCTCCATGACGCTCTCCGAGCGCGTCTCCGAATCGGTGCGCGCCTGCTTCACCGGCCTGTGGATCCAGTCTCACGAACACCAGGACGCCATTGCCGAGATCGCCGCGCTCTGCCAGCAAGAATCGTGGCGGCTCGCCACATGGAACATTGCGTCGGGCCTCACGGTCGTCGGACGCCCATCCACCTCGGTGGAAGAGGCCGGCCAGGATCCGCTGGCTGTTCTCCGGGCACTCCCCGCGATGGCGGGCCAGGACGGAACAGCGATTCTCGTCCTGGAGAACTTTCACCGCTTTCTCGCCAGCCCCGAGATCATCCAGACCCTCGTCCGGCAGATCCTGGCCGGGAAGCAGTCCCGTGCCTTCGTGGTGATCCTCGCCCCGATCGTGGCGATTCCGATCGAACTCGAACGACTGTTTGTCGTCATCGAACACGAGCTCCCCGGCCGGGAGCAGTTGGCCGAGATTGCTCGGGGAATCGCGACGGAGGAGGGTGAACTCCCCACGGGGCCAGACCTCGACCATGTGCTGGATGCGGCGGCGGGGCTGACACGGTACGAAGCCGAAGGGGCCTTCGCGCTGGCCATCGCGCGACAGGGACGGCTGGAGACCGAAGCCCTATGGCAACTCAAAGGCCAGACGCTTCTCAAAGGGGGACTGTTGTCGCTTCACCGGGGCCGTGAGTCGTTCGCCGGGCTGGGGGGACTCGACGCTTTGAAGGCGTTCTGCCTGCGGGCTCTGCGACGGCCCGCCATCAGCACTCCCGTGCGAGCCCGCGGGATTCTGCTGCTCGGCGTCCCGGGGACGGGCAAGTCGGCCCTGGCCAAGTCTCTGGGACAGGAGACGCAGCGTCCGACATTGATCCTCGACGTGGGAGCGCTGATGGGCTCGCTCGTGGGTCAGACCGAAGAGCGGACGCGGCAGGCGCTCCGGACCGTCGACGCGATGGCTCCCGCCATCCTGCTGATTGACGAGGTGGAGAAGGCCCTCGGCGGATCGGGCGGAGCCAACGATTCGGGCGTCTCGACCCGGATGCTCGGGACGCTGCTAACCTGGCTCAACGACCATGAGTCGGATGTGTTCGTGGTCTGCACGGCAAATGACGTCTCGCGGCTGCCGCCGGAATTCAGCCGGGCGCAGCGGTTCGACGGGATCTTCTTCCTCGACCTCCCCGGCCGGGCCCAGAAGGATGCCATCTGGCGAATGGCGATTGCGAGCTATGGACTGGATGCCGAGCAGCGGAAACCCGACGACTCCCAGTGGACCGGCGCGGAAATCCAGGCCTGCTGCCGACTGGCGGCGCTGCTGGACATGCCGCTGGTCCAGG
>JADZEF010000323.1 GCA_020850695.1 Planctomycetaceae bacterium
CAGAATTCAAAGCTAAGGCAGGAACCACGGAATAGACAGAATACACGGAAGAAAACCAGCTTCACCGAACGGCGTGCTCGGTCATGGTCATCGGCTTTCGATGAGTATCGCCTGATCTGCTTTGCTCCTCTTTCCGTGTATTTCGTGTATTCCGTGGTTACATCTTCTTGTCTTCGCCTGGCGAGTTCAGACGACTCACAACGAGTGGTAGCTGAACTGCGGCGCGAGGGCGAAGAACGTCACCGCGCAGGCGACACCCGAGGCGACTCCGACTCGCAGGTTATCGGTCAGCTTGACGGGCAGTGATTCGGCGATGGCACCGGCGACTGCCGCGGCCAAAGCACACCACACCGCGAGTTCGAACGGAACTGTCGGACGGGCCTCGAACCAGAAGGCCAGTGCGCCGATGGGAGCAGAGACGAGGATGAAACTCAACGTCCCCATCCAGGACTTCTGCCGGTTCCATGGAAGCTTGTGCTTGCCGAAGAGCTTTCCACCGAAGTAGGCGGAGCCGTCGCCCAGGGCCAGGATGACGACGACGAGGGCTGTGAACTCGGGATTCGAGCGGAACAGCGCGGACATCGTCACCGTGCAGATCGCGTAGCTCCACGCGGTCATCAGGAAGTTATCTTCGCCGTCGCGCTGGACCTTGTGCTTCAGCTTCAGATAGGTCGTCAGCACGATGGCCGCCACGCCGGCGACGATGCCCACCTCGTGCCAGGCGAGCGGATCGTAGTGCGGGATGGGAGCCATCAGGAACACGAGCAGCCCGGGCAGCATGTGCAGGAGCTTGCGGGTGCGTTCCTGCTTCGGGATGCGCGGGGCGGGCGTGTCGATGGTCGTCGTCAGGATGGGCGAATCCTTCGACACGTGATGTCCCCCGATGGAGTTGGAATCACGCGTCGGGTCCTCGTCCGAGGAGAACCGCCGCATCTCGGGAGAATGCAGTCCGGAGGACATGACGTCTTGAACTTTCGGTAGAGCACAACAGCTGTCGACGAAACGCACTCCGCGAACCAGGACCCACCGGCGCAAGCCCGGTGGGGTTCGTGGCGTCGGATGTCACACATGAATGGCCGAGCCGCCGTCGACGGTGATCGTTTCGCCCTGGATCAGGTCGCTGAGCGGGCTGGCGAGGAAGAGGGCGACGTTGGCGACGTCGTCCGCTTCCAGGACGCGGGTCCCCATCATCGACTTTTCGACGCGGCCGGCAAACATCTGGCCCGAGAACGGAATCTTGCGGGTCGAATCGGTTTCGACAAGTCCGGCCTTGATCACGTTGACGTTCACGCCCTTCTCGCCGACTTCGAGCGTGAGGTGGCGGGCGACGCTTTCGAGGGCCGCCTTCGAGCCGCCGATCAGGCCGTACATCGGCAGGGCCATGTGCGAGCCGTGGCTCGACAGGGCGATGACCTTCGCCCGCTCTTCGCCTTCGCCGCGGGCGAGCAGCGGCAGCGCGGCCCGCACCAGATACACCAGCGACAGAACGTTGATGTTCATCGTGGTGTGGAAGTGCTTGGCATTCGCGGCGAGCAGCGGGCGGAAGCCGCCGGTGGCCGCGTTGCTGATGATGATGTCGAGGCGACCGATGTTCTGCTTGACGAAGTCGAGCATGCACTCGACGTCGTCTTCCTCGCCGACGTCCGCCTTGATGACGTAGGCGGTGCGGCCCAGGGCATCGATCTGGCTGGCGACTTCCATCGCCGCCTGACGGTTCGAGACGTAGTTGAGGATGATGTCCGCGCCCGCCTCGGCGAGACGCAGGGCGCACGCACGGCCGATGCCGCGAGAGCCACCCGTGACGAGAGCCACTTTTCCGGTCAAGTCGATCATGGGATCACCAAAGGAGAGAATGGGCAGTGAGCGGGACGTGTCGGAATTTGTCAGAAGATTGAAAGCAAGGCAAAAGGCGTTGAACGCAAAGGCGCGAGGATCGCAAAGAGACGCAAAGGAAAGTCACGAGATCGAGTCTACGTTTGGGTGAGTACACTTCTCGGACAGGACGTTCGGGAAGTCATCATCAGAACAAAAGCCTTATTCACCACGGAGTCGAGAATGAGGCCTTCGCCGCACTCTCAATGATGAAAATGGCATCACCTGTGCATGGCTTGGGGGCGTGACGCCTATTTTCGGAACAGACACGGAGTCACGGAGAAAGCCAGAGACAATAAATTGCGGAAATCTATCGAGAGCGGTTTGACTGCCGATGGCGATCGTCAGACATCATCCCCTGTGCACCGATGCTTCAGAGGACTATTTCTGACTTTCTCCGTGTCTCCGTGGTGAGAAAAATGCCCTTCAACTCCTTATGCAGCCTTTGAGATCTCAGTGACCCTGTCTTCCCTTTGCGTTCCTTCGCGGCCTTTGCGTCTTTGCGTTGAAAATGACTTCATGACGGAGCGAAGACCACCCGCAGCGTGCCGGTGTGCGGCTTACTGGGGTTGTCGGTGGCGGTGTCGCGGGCTCCGCCGTCGCGCTGGATGACTTCGCGGACCAGAGTGCGGGCGGGTTGCACGACCGCAATCGCCGCGATCTGGCCGTCCATTTCACGTGTAATGAGTGAGAGCCGGTCGATGCGGCGGCCGAAGAAGCGGCAGTTCCAAGTCTCGCCCTTGCGGACGGTTTCGACCTGCATCGGTGCGAACGACTCGTTGACGCAGGCCGCCTTGTAGACCGCTTCCTTCGCCGCCCACACCGCCGCCACATCATGTGCGGAAGTGCGGTCGATCTGCGAGCGCTCGCCCGGGGTCAGCCAGACGGAGAGTGCTTCGGGATGGATCTCGGTTGGGCGGACAAGGTCGACGCCGACCCGCGCCCGCACGTCGTCCCCGCACGCGACGAGAATTCCTTCCGCCGTGTGCGAGAGGCTCAGCACAACCGGCAGTCGCTCGCCGCCGAGGCGGACTTCGGGGGGGATGCCCTGGCCGCGCAGATTTCGCGTGGTGATTTCGAGTTCGGACGGCCGTGCGTCGCGGACGACGCCCATCTCCATGAGGAGTTGCTTCGCCGCCATCCGCCCGCGAAGCCAGTCGGCCTGCCGCAGCGGACTGCGAAAGGTGGCGAGCAGAGCCCGTTCGGCTGGCGAGAGCCAGGCCTCGGACGCGCTGGCCAGTGACGCGGCAGGCATGTACTGCCAGCGAACGTTCGCGACCTCGCCCGTCTCGGGAACAGGATTGTCAGGATCAACCGGCATGAGCGGGTTCCTCCGCGACAATGACATTGCGATATCCCTCGACCGCGACGACCACGGAACCGTCTTCGCCGAAGAGAGTGAAGTCGAACGTGGCCTTGTCGCCGTCACGTCCGTTGTCGCGAATGATGACGAGGCACTTCTCATCCGCCCGCGGAATGCGTCCCAGCGACAGGCGGCCAATGCCGTCGGGAATGGCAACCACTCCCGCATGGCGATACCACAGGAAGACACCGCTCGCGAAGAAGCACGCATCGAGCAGGGCGGCGGGCGTGAGCCACTCGCCGGCCCGTTGCGGGGCGAGTCCGTTCGACGCGGGAGCGACGAACGTTCCGAGGGCACAGTCTTCCTGGTAGGACGTCATCTGACGCAGGCAGCGGAAGGGCAGACCGTGCCAGATGACGGCGTCTACTTCCGGATACCAGACGTCGTACCAGGTGTCGACCGGTACGGGCATTTCCGCCGTGGGCGCAGCAACGTCGGTTCCGAGTTCGACCGTGGCCCGCAGGTACGGCTTGTCCTTCTGCAGGACCTGTCCCTTGCGGTTCACGACGTCGCTGGTGAGGGCACAGATCACCTTGTTGTCGAACCGCTGGGCCTGGACGCGAGCCGTTTGCGGGGCATCGGTCAGGAAGCGGAGCCCGGTGATGAGTTCGACGTTGTGGACGGCCACGACGCGTTCGCCGGGATTGGCGAATTGCATGGCGGCGTTGGTCAGCGCTTCGATCGAGGCGACGACCGGCATCAGCGGCCGCCCCTTGAAGAGGTGCTGGGCGAGGAAGACGTCTCGGACCGGGTCGAGATCGATCTCGGTCGTCAGGCTTTCGCCCGCCGTGTGTACGAGGACGCGATCGACGAGCGGGTAGTGAGCGGCTTCGGATTCGGGACGCGGTTCGACTTCTTCGACGTCACTGACCTGTCCGTACCGCTGCAGGCAGTAGTCGAGTTCGGTGATGGCGATTTCCCGTTCCGGCAACCCGGCCTGCAGTTCGCTCAGCAGGTGCCGCGTCCCTTCGACGGCCGGCATGAACTTGATGTTGTGCAGCTTGCGGATGTGAGCCGACTCGGGCCGCACCGCCATCCCAACGTCGTCCCACGCGTGCCAGTGGAAGACGGCCGATGCACACTCGGGCCGCTGCGTGCGGTACCAGTCGATCAGCTTGGCGAGCATTTCATTGGCGACGCAGTAGTCGGCCTGCCCAACGCCGCCGAAACGGCCGGCGACCGATCCGAACGCGGCGAACCAGCGGACCGGATCATTCTGCGTGAGGGCCATCAGGTTGGCCGCTCCGTCGACCTTCGCCGACAGCGTGCGTTCGACGAGATCGCGCTGCTTCTTCTCGAAGCGGCAGGCCCGCTCGAAGCCCGCCCCGTGGATGACGCCTGTGATGGGGCCATCCTGACGGATGGTGTCGAGCACCGCGCCGAGGGCGTCTCGATTGCCGACGTCGCAAGCGTGATAGGTGGCATGAAGGCCTTCGGCAGCGAACTCGCTGAGGGTGCGGTGAATCTCAAGAGCCTTCTCGAAGCGGCTCCACGCGTCGGCGGGCTTCTGCCCCTGGCCGAGAGCGTCCTTCATCACCTGGGCCTTCACGGCCTTGAGGCCCTCTTCGTCAAGGTTCTGCCATTCGGCAGGCACCGCGGGAACCGGGCTCGCCCCGATCAGGTGCAGCCGGACGCCAAACTGGCGACCAAGATCGCGAGCGACGGCAGCCGTCACTCCGCGAGCCCCGCCCGTCACCACGAAGATGCTTCCTGCTTCCGGAGTCTGCGTCGCCGCGGGAACCGGTTGCGGAACCGGACGAGCGGCCACCCGCACGCCGTTGAAGTAGCCGACTTCCTGCTCGTCGTCTCCGGCGGTCAGTTCCCGGACCACCCTGGCCGCGACGTCGTTCACGTCGGCCGAGCGGGCGAAATCGATCAGCTTGCCGCGGAAGTTCGGAGCACCGCGGCTCAACCGCACTTCCATGTCGAGCCCCTTCACGAGGCCCGACAGCGCGCCATTTTCGACGCCCTGCAGCGTGCCGCTCACTCCGAAGTCGCCACCCATCGTGGTGACGGCGACGAACGTCGCGGTGTCGAGGGCCTTCGCGTCGTTGACTCGTTCAAACCATCGCTGAGCGACGAAGAACGGAACCGACGCGCCGGTCTGGCGACGCTCGGACCATTCGTCGCCGGCGAGCGTCGTCGTCGCGGCTTCGTCCCAGGCCGTCATCATGATCAGTGTCGCGGACGGCGTCGCGGCCATCAGTCCGTCGACTTCGGCCTGCAGACTGTCGATATTCGCTGAAGCGGGAATCGCCAGGCGGGAGACGTTCAGTCCCGCAGCCGCCAGTTGCCTGCTCAAGGCCTCGGCCGCTGCATTCGAACCGGCGACGATGACCGAACCGGTGACGCGCGGAGCGCCGCTCTTCAGCGGAGCCTCGACCACCCGCAATACGTATCGCTGGCAGACATCGCCCGACTTCTCCTTGGCGGACTTGGCGTTCGCGTAAGAGGTCGCGAGATCGCGTTTCTTGATGCCGGTTGAGGTCTCCTGCAGGGCGTTCGCATTCCGCGTCGTGATTTTCGCCGCTTCAACGTTCTTTGAAGCCCTCCTGGGCGAGTCGGTCTTGGCTGTCGACGCGGAAGAGGGCTCCGCCACCGACTTCTGCCCCTCAGCAACTGCGGGAAGAAGGCGGCTGAGCTTCAGGCACTGGAAGTCGTTCGCGTGGCCGTTCGCGAGCGGGCCGGCGGTGATCCAGAGTTCGTCCTTGGCAGGATGCACGACGAAGCTGATCTGGTTGTCGACGCGGCGGACGGTGTTGAGCGTCGGATACTCCGAGTCGCGGCCGCGCGAGGTGTCGAAGCGATCGCGGAGGGCCGCACGAACTGTCTCGGGCGTGATCGGTTCGAAGACATCGTCAAGGAGACGTCGCACGCGGTCCATGCGGTTCTTGGAATGAGCCGGGACGCCGCCATGGAGCGACTTCTCCGCCGCGGCGAACGTCTTCAACTGACGGTGGTTGGCGGCCAGCACCTGATCGGCCGACGGCGTGACCTTCAGTTCGCGGCCGTCGAACTCGACGTAACAGAGCTTGTTCGACGGATGATGGCTGAGGCAGGCGGTCCAGGCTCCCGCGCTGCGTTGTGTGCGAATGATCGGAATGGCCGAGTCGATGTCGGTCGCCTTCTCGAGCACGCGCTTCACGAGGACCGTGTGCAGCCACTGGGCGGCGACGTCTCCTTTCGGAACGTCGACCAGGGCCGAAGTGCTGAGGGCCAGCCCCGCCGCGTTGATTCCGTTCAGCGTTCCAACCTGTCCCACAATGCAGAAGGCGATGTGGGGAATTCCGTTCGCCGGCGTGCGGACCTGCACATGGCGTTCGAGGCAGTCGCGGAGGCAGAGGGCCGGTTGCAGGTCTTCGTTGCCGCCGTGCAGGAAGGCGCCCCCTTCGCCGTGACGAATGGCAAAGTGCAGTCCCCCCGCACCGACGTCGAGGAACATGCGGAGATTGTGAGCGATCAGCGCCTCGGGGGCGACACCCGCCCCCTTCGCGATGCCGCGGAGCTCTTCGAGTTCATCGGCGCCAAACCAGACTTCCGGATTGGCGACGGCTTCTTCGACCTGCGGCGTGATATCCCATCGCGTTCCGGCCAGGTCGGCGTAGCGACGCAGGACGCGGCGGATGTTCTCGCCTTCCGCGCGACCGTGCTGCAGGCCCATCTCGTAGGGCGAGCCGGAGAGTCGGAGGACGCGGGCCGTGCCGATCTGTTCAATCGATTCAATGGCCGCCTGAGCGGCGGCGGGTTGGGGCGCGGCAGGCTGAACGGTGGCCGGTTGAACCGGAGCCGCTGCGGGAGCGGTTTCGACCGTTCCAACCACGCCCTTCAAGGACTCAGGGCGTGCCACCCCGATTGACGGACCCGCGACGCCGCAAGCATCGGTATCGAGTGCGCCGGAGACTTCGACGCAGGCGCGGACAAACATGAGCTGTTGGAGGCCGTCGCGCTTCGGGTGATCGGTACCGACGAGGTAGACGTCCTTGCCGGCGAGGATCTGCTTCTGGAGCCCGGTCAGGACCTGCTTCGGGCCGACCTCGACAAGGACGTTGAAGCCTTCGCTGTAGAGCCGCTCGACCAGTTCGATCCAGTAGACGGGCTGCGTCATCTGCACGACGAGGTTGTCGCGGATGTCGGCCGGATCGGAGACGTAGCGATTCGTGACGCTCGAGAGGAGCGGGATCATCGGCGGTTCGAGGGGAATGCCTGCGAGGGCAGCGCCGAACGGTCCCTTCACTTCTTCCATCAGCGGCGTGTGGAAGGCGGCGGGGACGTCGAGCATCTTGGTGCGGTAGCCGGCGGCGGCGAGCTTTTCGCCAACCAACTTCCCCGCCGCAGGATCGCCGCCGACGACCGACTGGTCCGGAGCGTTGCGGTGCGAGACATAGACGCGCGTGCCGACTTCCGTCCCGCACACTTCCGCACAGAAGGTGTCGGCGACAGTGGCCGGTGCGGTCGTCGAGAGAAGCGCGCCTTTGGCGTTCCTGCAGGCTTCAATCGACTGGCAGCGACCCGCGGTGGCACGGACGGCATCTTCGAAGGTCCAGGCGTCCGCCGCGGCGAGAGCGACGAGTTCGCCGAAGCTGTGACCGCCGACGCGCTCGGCCTTCAGGCCAAGGCTGCGGACGGCGGCGTTGGCAATGGTGTCGGCCGCCAGCAACGCGAGCTGGGTAATCCAGACGTCGGTTCCGAGACGTTCGGCGTCGTCCCAGGCGAACGATGAGAACGCCGGCAGTTCGAGCCGGGCGAGCACGCCGTCGACCATCGCCAGGGCATCGGCAGCGGGGCCGAAGCCCGTCACGAGCGACTTCAACATGCCGCTATACTGCGAGCCCTGTCCCGGATAGAGAAAGGCGACGCGCGGCTTGGCGAGACGCTCGCCGAAGAAGATTCCCTTTTCAGCGAGTGGGCCGCGAGCTTCCGGCTTCGGCAACTGCTTCACGGCCAGCCCGCAGAGGTCAGCCAGTTCGGCAGCCGATTTCGCGACGACCGCGAGGCGGAACGGTTCATTGACGTTATACGTTGACGGCCCGCCTGCCGTCAGTTCGTCGAAGCCCGCACCAGCGGCGAATCTGGCGGCGGCGGACGAACCCACCTGCGCAACTTCGGCCAGCAGAGCTTCGACGGACGCAGCGGAAAAGCGAACGAGCTTCCAGGCGGCGGCTTCCGGCGTCAGGGCGGCGCGCCGCGGCGCGGTGGACGGCGCGCCATTCGTCGCCATCGTGGCGGTCGCCTTCGTCGGCCGTGCGGCGGGAGGCACGCGCTGCGGGCCTTCGAGAATCAGGTGGAAGGCGCCGTTGCAGGTCGAATGCGTGTTGACCGCGGCGAACATCCGCCCGTCTTCGTTGATTCCCTGCAGCTTCGAAGGTGCGAACACCGGCTGAACCGACAGCGACTTGCCGTCGCCAGCCTTCCACTCGGGAAGGGGATCGGCGAGGCCAACGTTCTTCGCGACTTCGATATGGCCCAACTCGGTGACGGCCTTCATGAGGCCCACCATGCCGGACGCTCCCTGCGTGTGGCCAATCTGCCCCGCGGCCGCACCGACGTACAGCGGTTGCGTGCGTGTCGGAGTGTTGTAGACGTTGATGATCCCCTTGAGTTCCTTGCGGTCATCTTCGGGAATACCGGACGAACCCGCTTCGAGGACCGAGACCTGGTCCGCCGTGATGCGGGCCGACTGCAGGCCGCGGCGGATCGCCATCGACATGCCTTTTTCGAGGTCGTCGTGATTGCCGCACCCGATGCCGCGGATGATTCCGTGGATGCGGTCGCCGTCGCGGAGAGCGTCGGACAGGCGTTTGAGGACCACGACGCCCGCCATTTCGCCCGGCACGCCGCCCGTCGATTTCGAATCGAACGGAGCGGAGGGCTCGCCCTGCGAGAGCAACTCGTTGCGATTCATGCTGAGATACCACGCGTACCCCATGTTCCGCTGCCCTGAGGCGCAGATCATCATGTCGGTATCGCCCGCCAGCAGCATATCGATGCAGTTGCTGAGGGCGGCCGTCGCCGATCCATCCCCCGCATCAACGGCCACCGCACCGCCCATCAGGTCGAACGTCTTGGTGAGACGCGACGCGAGCGTGCTGGCGGTGAAGCTTCCGGTCTCGTCGACGAGGGCGGGCATCCGCTTGAGCAGGATATCTTCGTATTCGTCAGCGATGCGTTCGCATTCCTCGCCCGAGACACCGCGCACGGCGAGCTTTTCCTTGAGGAGCTTCTGGAACTCGGGGAGGCGGAGACCCATCTGGAGCTGGTCGGCGAACTCGCCGCCGAAGACCGTTCCCACCACCACGCCGGTGCGGGTGCGGTCGAAGGGCTTCGTGTCGTAGCCGGCGTTCTTGAGCGCCTGGTCGGTCGCGTCGAGGAGCATGAACTGCAGCGGATCGGCGAACTGGACCTGTCGCGGGGGAACCTTGTGCTTCTTCCAGTCGTACTCGAAGTCGGTGATGAAGCCGCCGGTGCGGGTGGGGGTGAGCCACAGGCTTCCCTGACCGACGCCGCGCGTTTCGCCTTCACCGATCCATCGCTCCTCGGGCGCCTGGATGCGCAGGTCGCGGCCCGAGCCGAAGACGTCCCACAGGGCATCGACGGTGCGTGCTCCGGGGAGCACGGCGCCCATGCCGACGATCGCGATGCCATCGCGGAGCGGCAGCGGGCCGTCCTTCATGACGTCGAGCGGCTGGCCGGCCTTCGGGCCCGGCACCGCACTGATGAGCTTGCGGCTGGCCGGTTCCTGATGCTCCTGCAGGATCACGTGGACGTTGAGGCCGCCGATACCGAAGGCGTTGACCGCGGCGCACTTCACCTCGCCGGCGGCCGGAGCGGGCCATGCGGTCTGGTGGGTGGGAACGGTGAACGGGACGTCGTTCCAGGAGACGTCGGGGTTCAGGTCCTTGAGGCCGCACTGCGGCGGGATAACGCCGTGCTGCATGGCGAGCACCGTCTTGACGATGCTCGCCATGCCGGCCGTTTCGAGCGAGTGGCCGATGTTTCCCTTCACGCTGCCGACGATGAGCTTCTTACCGGCCGGCAACTGATCGCCGATGGCGGTGTGGAGCGCGCCGAGTTCGGTGGCGTCGCCGAGTTGCGTCGACGTGGCGTGGGCTTCGATGTACTGGAGCTTCGCCGGCGTGAAGCCTTGCGGGTAGGCGCGGCGGACGGCTTCGATCTGACCTTCGCGGCGCGGAGCCCAGAGGCTCTTCCCTTTGCCGTCCGAGGAGAGGCCAATGCCGCGGATGACCGCCTGGATCTTGTCGCCGTCGGCCAGCGCCTTCTCCAACGTCTTCACCATGATGACCGCATACGCTTCTGACGCGATGAGGCCGTCAGCGTTGGCATCGAACGGACGCGAGAAGTTTGAGGTGAGCGACTGAGCGGCCGAGAAGAGAATGAGCGTGTCGGCGTGGCAGAACGACGCGCCGACGACGATCGCCATGTCGATCTGTCCGAGCTGCAGAGCCCGCGCTCCGTGAGCCAGCGCCCGCATCGACGATGCACAGGCGGCGTCGAACGACATGCAGGGGCCGTCGGTCTGGAACGCCGTCGCGATGGCGCCCGGACCATGGTAGGCGTTGCAGTTCATGCGGTGCGCGGGGTGCGTGTCGACGAACTCGCCGCGCAGGGTGCGGACGATGTCCTGCACGACGTCTTCGGTCTGCTCGCCGAGCAGGGCATCGACGCCCGGGACATCCTTGAGGTATCGGGCCGTGTGGGCCGCGAGGCGGGCGTGAATCAGCCGGCTGACCATCGAGCTCGGCGGCGTGTGGCCGACATAGACGCCGGTCGAGACCTTCGGCATGTGGAACGGATCGTAGCCCGCATGGCGTGCGGCGGCCGCGGCGACTTCGAGCAGGTTGAGGTGAACCTTGTGGGCGCGGTCGTAAAGCTTGCCGGGGCGCGGACAGTTCTTTTCATCGAAGGGGCGGTGAGGGACGAATCCGCCGAGCGTCGTATAGGACTTGGTTCGGAGGCCCTTCTTCGGATTGTAGTAGAGCGAGCGGTCGAGCCGTTCGGCGGGAAGCTCGCCGAGGACGGTGCGGCCTTCCATCAGCAGCCGCCAGTATTCATCGAGGTTGTCCGCGCCGGGGACGCGACAGGCCATTCCAACAATGGCGAGCGGGATCTCGGTCGGGTTCTGCGTGCTCACGGGCGATAGTCCGGTTGTCGGGGCGATCGGCGGGCGGGCGGGGAAGGACTAAGCTCGAAGGTCGAAAACTAAAGGCCTAAGGAAACTCAAAAGACAAAAATCAAAAAGGTGGTGTCGTCAGTTTCCTAAGCATCCGGCGCGTCGGGCATGAGCATCGGGCTCAGCGGCAGGATGGCACTTCAACTTTTGGCTTTTCGAGCTTTAGACTTTCCTTAGACATTGAATTTCGAGCTTCGGATTTCAGTCATCGGCCCAGCTACGGCCGAAGACCGTCCGCGCTGGCCTGGCGGCCGGCGCGACGGTCGGATCGGGGGCGCGGCCCGCCTCTGCGATCAGAGGCGGGTTGTGTCGACGGGGCGGGCGTGTCGTCGGAACTCAACGGCGGCGCGGAACGCCAGCCAGGAAGTTCATCACGTGCCGCAGGGTCGGGAAGTCATCGAGTGACAAGTCGGCCGAAGCGGTCACTTCGAAGTGCTCGGCGAGTTCGCCGAACAGCTGAGCCTTCTTGATGCTGTCGATGCCGAGATCGGCTTCGAGGTCGGCGTCGAGTTCGACCATCTCGCTCGGGTATCCGGTCTGTTCCACAACGAAGTTGATGAGGAACTTCTCGAGTTCGGCCGAGGGCATCGAATCGCCGGTTGGTGCGGCTTTCGCAGGGGCCGGAGCCGCCACAGCCTTTGCGACCGGAGCCGCATGCACGCCGTTCTTCGCCGCACCATTCGTGGCCGGGGCCACCGCGGGAGCGCTAACCGACGGAACCGCGCTGCCCGCACCGCGAGCCGGCTTGTCGGCCAGGAAGTTGCAGACGTGACGCAGGGTCGGGAAGTCGTCGAGCGACAGGTCGGCCGAAGCGGTCACTTCGAAGTGCTCGGCGAGTTCGCCGAACAGCTGAGCCTTCTTGATACTGTCGATGCCGAGGTCGGCTTCGAGGTCAGCGTCGAGTTCGACCATCTCGGCCGGATAGCCGGTCTGCTCGACGACGAAGTTGACGAGGAACTTCTCGAGGTCAGCCCGAGCCATTCCCGCCGAAGCCGGAGCGGGCTTCACAGGAGCCGGAGCCGGAGCGGCCTTCGCGACCGGGGCCGCGTGGTGGCCGTTGGTCGAGCCGTTCGTGTGGACGCCGTTCGTCGCGGGCTTCGCCGCGGTGTGGACGCCGTTGGTGGCCGGAGCCGCCGGAGAAGCGCCCCCCGCACCGCGGGTCGGCTTGTCCTTCAGGAAGTTCATGACGTGCCGCAGGGTCGGGAAGTCGTCGAGCGACAGGTCGGCCGAGGCGGTCACTTCGAAATGCTCGGCGAGCTCGCCGAACAACTGAGCCTTCTTGATGCTGTCGATGCCGAGATCTGCTTCGAGGTCGGCGTCGAGCTCGACCATCTCGCTCGGGTAGCCGGTCTGCTCGACAACGAAGTTGATCAGGAACGTCTCGAGGGCCTTGGGGTCCATCGAGCCGCCGGCCGGGCTGGCCGCCTTGGCGACCGGAGCCGCAGCAGGCTTCGCCGCACCGTTGGCTCCGGCGTGAGACGAACCGTTGACGGCAGGCTTGGCCGCAAAGGCCGGGCCCGCCGCCGGAAGCGCGCTATTGCCGATGGCTGCCGGAGCCGGCTGCCAGGGGTTGGCCTGTTTCAGGGCCTTGGGAGCGGGAGCCGCCTTGACGGCCGCCTGGGCCGTCTTCACGGCCGCGGGAGCGGGCCGGGACGGAGTCGCTTCCGCCGCCTTCTCGCCAGCCGCCGCCTTCCGCATCTTTTCGCGGCGGCGCTCGGTGGCGTCGAAGTGGATGATCCTCGACTCCGGCTCGCCATCGGACGAGCGGGACGCCGGGGAAGAAATCTCAAAGGTGGAACTCACGTGCGGGCTCCGTTCGATCATGTTGGAACGATCTCCTGTCATCGAGACGAACTCGACGACCCCAGCCTGCCGTTCCCGACCCGTCGCGCTGACCCACAGAGCGCCGGTTCGATCGACAAGCCTTTTGTCTTCAAACTCAATTCGCGAGCACTGACATCGTGTCTTCACCACCTCCCGGCCGTCCGTGACCAGGCTATCTCGATGTCCCACCCGATCGGGCGGGACCAGGAAACTACGAAATCGCAGGAAGCGCGAACTCGCGCCGGGCGACCCTCTGCAGGGCCTGTGTCAGCTGATCCATCGGGACGCCGTTGCCCTCAATGACGACCCGACCCGTTCCGATGGCCTGGGCGGCGGAAAGATTCCGAGCGGCCATGCCTTCGAACGTGTTGCTGTTGAGGTAGTACGTTGCGGTGCAGCGGCGGCTGATGCCGGGCTGGGCCGAGACGATTTCGCCATTCGCGAGGACGAGCTCCCATTGCCCGCCGCCGCGACCGTTCACCTGCAGGCCCAGGTGGGCGGCCTTGGTCTCTTTCTTCGAAGCCTGCTCGCCGGCCAGGAGTTCACCCAGATGCTGATGCACGTCGAAGTCGGGCTTCACCATGGCGGGACGGGGCCAGCCGAAGTTCGCCTCGACCGCATAGCGGCTGGCGCGGATCAGCATGGCTTCGTCGACCTCGGGACACAGCAGATCGGGCAGGGCCGTCGTCGTGTTGGTGAGGTCGAACTCCGGGTCGTCCTGCCAGTAGGCGCGGTACACGCCCATCTGGTCGAAGAAGTACTTTTCGAAGTTGGACCAGTCGGTGCCGTCGTCCGCGGCGGCCGATGGCTTCACATATTCAAGCGCCACCCGCTGGAAGACATCCTGCACGGTCGAGACGAGCGTGCGGTTCCTCGGGGTGAGGTGGTACGTCTTGCCGTGGTGCTTCGGATCGAGGAAGAGCTCGACCATCGCCGCCGAGACCCAGTCGACCGGCACGAAGTTCTTGTGCTCGCTGCCGTTGAGGTTCATCACCTCGAGCAGCCGCTGCCCGGCCTGCTGGATTTCGGCGCGGATCTCTTCGACCGGAACGCCGAAGCCGGCGATCTTGTTGAGGAGCGTCGAGACGAGCTTCAGCGGGACGTAGAAGCCGTGGAACGTCGTCGTATAGCCGGTCTGCGAGTCGCCGAAAATGATGCCGGGACGATAGACGGTCGGATTATCGAGAAAGTCGGCCTGGCGGACCATCTCTTCCGCCTGGAACTTGCTGATCTCGTAGTCGTTGCCGTGGCCCTGGCTGGCGTCGAGCTCGTTCTCGCGAATCAGTCCGCGGCGCTTGCCACAGACGTACGCCGTCGAGACATGATGGAACTTGCGGATCTTCGCCAGACGGGCGAATCCCAGCAGGTTCTTGGTGCCGTGCAGGTTCGAGAGCCACGGCTCGGAGTCCGGACCCTCGGAATAGAATGTGAGACTGGCCGCGTTGTGAACAACCGCTTCGCAGTTGGTCGCCGCCCAGCGCAGTGTTGATTCATCGAGACCAAGCGAGCCATCCTGGAGGTGCCCTTCGAGCACGACCGGACGCGGCAGCGCGTAGCCTGACTGTTTTTCCCAGTGCTCCACGAGGGACTCGACCCGTTGCCTGGCAGACGCCCAGCGCGTCGGTCGGACGAGCAGCGCGAGCTGCACTCCGGCCTTCAGCCAGTCACGGACGAGATAAGTCCCCAGCAGCCCCGTGGCCCCGGTAACGAGAACGTATCCCATGAGGAAGTTGTCTCAGTTCACACCAACCAGCGTCCCTGTCCTCCTGAAAGGTTCCTCTTGCTCCTGTGTGAAGGAACCACCATGGCGGCTCGATCACGGAAGAACCCACGCGAAAACTCGACTGAGATCGAAAGCTGACCCACTCTGATCGCAGTCGTGTCAAGTCCCCTGACCCGCAAGACTATACATGTCGGAAAACCAACTTGCAATACGCCAGTTCCGCCAGACTTCCCATCTCTACAAGCGAAACATCATCAAATGAACACTTTGTCGACCGAAATTGCCGGTAAATCCGGATTTGCGCCCCAGGAGTCCACCGCATCGCCAGAGGGGTGCATGTCAACAAATGAAGCGTTCGGCCCAATCATCCCACATGGTGATGCCCTGCGGTGTTGGATATTCGCAACAGCGCTGATCCTGTCGGGTTTGACTTCGGAATAGAATGCAAAAGACGCGTATGCCGGGGGGACGGGATGGGTTTGTCCTGCGGGTCGTGTGAGGAAAGAACGGCGGTCGACGGAAAGTCTGCCGTTTGGACTAAGGAATCGTGAAGAAATGCGGATCGCTCTGGTGGGATCTGACGGGCAGTTGGCGTGGGACCTCGCGCGGTCGCTGATGGCCGTTGATGACTTCACGCTGATTCCGCTCGGCCGGTCGCAGATCGACGTGACCCGACAGGAGAGCGTCGACGCGGCCCTTGATGCGGCGATGCCCGACTGGGTCATCAACACGGCGGCTTACAATGCCGTCGATCGCGCCGAGGACGAACCTGACGCGGCCTTCGCGGTCAATGCGCTGGGTCCGCGGAATCTGGCACGATGGTGTGCGCGGTCAAAAACGGTCGCGGGGCGTGCGGATGTCCGACTCGTCCACTTCAGCACGGATCACGTCTTCACCGGCAGCGATTCGCTGAACTCGCTGCCGTGGACCGAGACGGACCTCCCCAGTCCGCCGAGCGTCTATGCGAACACGAAGCTCGCCGGTGAAAAATTCATCGAGGCAGAATGGCCGGCGCACTTCATTCTGCGGACGTGCGGGTTGTATGGGATGAAGCCGACCGCGGTGAAAGGGAACTTCGTCCAGACGATGTTACGGATTGGTAAGGAGCGTGCGGCGACGGGCCAACCCCTGACCGTCGTGAATGACCACCGATGCACGCCGACGTCGACGGCTGATCTCGCCAACGCGGTCGCCGATCTCATCCGGGCGATCGAGCGAAGTGGACCGAAGGGGGCCGGATTGCACGGGATCTATCACGCGACCAATTCCGGAAGCGCGACATGGTTCGAGTTCGCGCAACAGATTTTCGAACTCGTTCAGTATCCCGTCCTGGTTCAACCGACGACCAACGCGGCGATGGGGGTGAAGGCGCGTCGGCCGAAGTTCAGCGTAATCAACTGTGATAAGCTCCACCGGCTGATCGGCCGTCCGCTGCCGACGTGGCAGGACGCCCTGCGACGGTATCTGAAGGAACTCCAACTGGTTCCACCTGCGCCATAGGAGACCGCGCTGTCCCAGCTCGAGTGCGTCGGTTAGGAGCCGCCTGCGGCCGATGTCGGAAGAGGCGCCCCGTCCACTTTCTTATGCCGGAGCGGCAGCGCCGCGTGAAGAAACGGATCGAGGGCGCCGTTCCACAGGTCGCTCAAACTCGATGTGACATCGGTCCGCGGATCCTTCGCCTGGGCGTGAGGGCGAATCGTGTACTTGCGGATGATCGACTCGCGCGAGCCGTCCTGGGCGTTCGAGCCCGGCTGAAGGTAGTGCGTGCGGTGGAGTTCGGCCTGAAGCAGTTCGAGGAGCAGGTCCTCCGCCTCGTCGACCGAAAGATCGCTGCGGCCCTG
This sequence comes from Planctomycetaceae bacterium, assembly GCA_020850695.1. Classification (GTDB taxonomy): domain Bacteria; phylum Planctomycetota; class Planctomycetia; order Planctomycetales; family Planctomycetaceae; genus JADZEF01. The sequence goes on from JADZEF010000323.1 coordinate 16,812, forward strand.
AATCGTCAGCGCGCTGGGACGATGGACCAGTTTCACTTCCGACTTGTACCGCTTGCAGCGCCGGCCGTTCCCCTTGGCCTTCTTGCGTTCGACGGTGACGTCTGATGAAGCGAGGGCGTGCGTGCGGTCGTCGACCAGCGGCAGGACCCGCACCCGCACGAACTTCGACTGCTTCTCGCTGTGAGAGGTGCGTCCGTAGATCAGTTCGTGGATCCCCTCTTCGGCTGCCAGGAGTCCGTAGATGGCGATCCCCTCGACGACCAGCACGATCTCGCGGGTGAGCTTCGCCGAGATGAGGTCTTCGTGAATGATGCGGGCCTCGAATCCCTTGAGCCGCGCCCAGTTGCAGTACATGTCGGCGATCTGGCCGACGACGTCGTCGGTGACCACGTTGGATTCGTCGAGCGCCGCGATGCTGACGAAGGCGTCGCAGCGGTCGAGGCGGTCGCGGCATTGCAGGCTGTACTGGACGACTTCGCAGTGCTGCCGCACGCCGCGGATCCGCTCGGCCACTTCGGCCAGGCGATCGGCATCCTTGGCACGAACGGCCGAAGCGTGTTGCTCGGCGACCTGGTTGACCTCACTCCGCACCTTGTCGACGGCATCGAGAATCCGCTCGATGCGGTAGATTTCGTCGCGGGCGTCGCTTGCCTGGGCGGGGTCGTCCCAGAAGTCGGGGCGGAACGATTGCTCGACGAGCGTGCTCTTCTGCTCTTCGAGCCGCGCATCGACACACTGGCGTTCGAGCATGTCGGTCGCGGTCCTCAGCCCCAGCAGTTCCTGCTCGATCTGATCGGGTTTCAAGCGGTCGTCGCGGCCGCGGATCGGGTCGTGCACCTTGACGCCGCGTCCGATCGCATCCGCCTTACGGCTGGCCGGATCGTCAACGACGCGTATCGTGATCCGTTCGCCCGCCGGAAGCAGACGCAGCATCGGCTTGGCGTCCTCGCCCGTCATCTGCACCAGTTGCCGTGCGACGGGGAGGAGCGCCAGTCGCTCGACGGCTCGCTTGAGGGGCCGCGCCCCGAACGTCGGACTGAACCCTTCCTTGGCCAGAACGTCGATGACGCCCGGATCAACATCGACATGCACGCGCCGCCGCACGATGCCGCTTCGCATCAGCACTTGTCCCAGCTCGCGCTGCGCGAGGATGCGGACGTGTTCTGGCTCCAGCGGCTGGAACTGAATGATGCGATCGATGCGGTTGAGGAACTCGGGGCGGAAGAACTCTTCCATCGCCTCGCGAATCTTGTTCTCCAGCCGCAACGAATCGGTCTGCTGGTTAAATCCGAACGAGGCTTCCTGCTGCAGCCCGCTTCCGAGGTTCGACGTCATGATGACGATCGACTGCGAGAAGTTCGTCGTTCGCCCCTGGGCGTCAGTCAGGCGTCCGTCGTCGAAGAGCTGCAGGAACAGGTCGAAGATGTTCGGATTTGCCTTCTCGATTTCGTCGAGGAGGATCACGCAGAAGGGTTGCTGCCGCACTTTGCTGAGAAGCGCCCCCTGTTCGAGCGGGGAGTCGTCGCGGCCGTGCTGCAAGCCAATGAGTTTCTGGTACGAGTCGAAGTCCTTGAACTCGGACATGTCGAAGCGGAACATCCGGTCGGAGTGGCCGAAGATGAACTCGGCCAGGGCCTTCGCCAGTTCAGTCTTGCCGACGCCCGTCGGGCCGACGAAGAAGAGCACGCCCATCGGCTTCTTCGGGTCGGTCACGCCCCCCTTGATGAGCGTGATGAGGTCGAGGACTTCGTTGACGGCGTTCGACTGTCCGATGACGCGCGACTCGAAGAACTGCCGCACCTTCGACATCTTCAGCGACTGGGAATCGTCGAGGAGGAGGCCTGGGATGCCGGTGAAGCCTTCCAGCGTGCGGACGACGTCGTCGTACTGAATCTCGTGTTCGGGGCCGCGGATCGTCCCTTTCTCGATGGCGGCCATCGTGCCGTGCACGAGGTGCTCGAGCAGTCGCACGGCACCGCTCGGCGCGGCCGTCCCGGGGAAGTAGATCTTTCCGAACTGCCGTAGCGCGGTCAGCGTGTTATCGGGAAACGTCAGCGAGACTCCGCTCTCGACGGCCACCTTCGCCGCGAGCGCTTCGGCTACGCCGCGGACGATCCCCCCCGCATCCTTCTCGCTCGGTTCATCGATGCGGAAGACGGTGAAGAGTTTCTTGAACCAGGGATGGCGATCGACCCCCTGGCGATAGGTGTCGGGGGTGCATTCGCCGATCAGGACGACGTCCCCCCCGTCGACGTACGTGGCAAGATAGCTCGCCATGTTTTCGTCGGACTTCGAGTGCCGCCCCGCCCCCATCATGTTGAAAACGTCGGTGAAAAAGATCGCTACTCGATCGCAGCGGCGGGCGAGCTGCGCCATGTCACGGACCCGGGTCTGCCACTCGCCGATGTACTGCGTTCCCGCCATCAGCGTCGACGTGGACGTTTCAAGGATCAGCCAGGGCTCGCTGGCCCGGCTGCCGAGACGGCAGGCGAGTTCATGAAGGATTGCCGTCTTGCCGCACCCCGACGGCCCCAGCAAGAGGAACGAGTTGTTCCGCGCGAGGCTGACGTGGCGTTCGAGCAGCGCGACTTCATTGTCGCGGAAGAACGTGGGGATGCCGCGCTCGTCGAGCAGCCGCACCGTCAGAACCTTGCCGAACTGTTCCAGCTTGCGGACGAACTCGGGGTCGAAGGCCATGGTCTCTCGTGGGGCGAGCGGAGACGTCGGTCGTTCGCCTGTGCAGTATATCAGGCTCGACCCAAAGTAGCCTTCATGCTCCGCATGAAGTTAAGCCGTCGTCACGATCGATGCCGTGTGGTTTGTCGACGCTCCATGCGCGGAAGGCTTAACCTCATGCGGAGCATGAGGGCTACATTCTTTGCTACTTCTGCCAGGTGGGGGCACGCTTGCCACCGCTGGTGGTGGTGATTCGCATTTCGAGCGGAACCTCGTTGCGGTGCACGATCACCACTTCGGACGCCGGGGTTTCCTGTGTCAGCTCGTTCAGCAGGTGAGCCATGCCCTGATCGGGTTCGAGGAAGTTGTGGTGGCCGCGACGCAGCCCTTCCTTTCCCTGCTCGCGGGCGGCCATCCCGACGTCGCTCCATCCCGGCCAGTGGATCACGGTGCAGCGGCAGTCGGGGCGGGCGGTGCGGAGCCAGACGAGTTGCTTGGCGAGAAGCTCGTTCGCCATGGCGTAGTCGGCCTGGGCGAAGTTGCCGAACCGGCCAGAGAGCGAGCCGAACGCGACGAACCATTGCAGCGGGTCGTTGCGGGTGAGTTCCATCAAGGCCGCCATCCCTGTCCCTTTGCCGGCCAGCGTCGCTTCAACGTCCGCGGGCTTTTTATCGGGAAGCTTCGAGCCGATTTCGAGGCCGGCGCCGTGCAGCACTCCCGCGATGGGGCCATCGGCTGCACGCACGGCATCGAGCGTTGCGGCGAGCTGATTGCGGTTCGTGACGTCACACGCGTGATACGTTGCCCGGACTCCAGCCGCGGCGAATTCGTGGAGCGACTGCTGCAGCTCGCGTCCCTTCTTCAGGCGGGACCAGGCGCGATCAGGATCATTTTCTGCCGCTTGGGCTTCACGTCGCGTTGTCTCTTCGAGTTGCTGAAGCTCGTCGTCTGTCAAATTCGCCAGAGACTGTTCCGGTAGCGGCGTCGTTCCGAGGAGGTGAAGTCTGAGATGGAACCGCCGTCCCAACTCGCGTGCCACGAACGCTGTGATGCCGCGCGCTCCGCCGCTGACGACCCAAGTGCTTCCCGGCGGAACCGCCCAATCGGCCTCGGGCTCGGACGGCGTCGCTTCGATCGGCTCAAGATAGACCTGGTGCCGGACGCCCTTCACGAAGCCGACTTCGAGCTCGGTGTAGCGACGCCGCGATTCATCGCGGCTGCCGGTCACGACCGACGCCTGAGCCAGGGCGAGCTCGCGACAGAGTTGTTCGGCCGTGGTTTCCGGGGATTGTGACAGCGGGGCGTCGACCACTTTCACCTGCGGTCCGAGCGAACTCCGCACGGCGCCCTCCAGGTAGACCGTCTTCAGAAGCCCGGCAATGCCTCCCCCTTCGACGGCCTCGATCCGTCCGCCGACGCCGAAGTCTCCGCCCAGAGCCGTCGCACCGACGACCGTCGCCGTCTCGAAGAGGCCGCGACGCAACACCTCGGCGTACCACTTCTGGCAGGCATAGAACGGAAGCAGGACGCCCCGCTCGTACCGTCGCTGCCACCAGTCGTGCTCCCACTGAGTTGCGGCATCCGCGTCTCGGCCCGTCATCAGAAAGAGGTGCGGGTAGGCGTTGGCGGACCACAACTGGTCGAGGCTCTGAAGGATTTCCGGCAGCGCTCCCTTCAACGGCAGCGAGACGACTGTTCCTCCCATGCTTTCGAGCCGCTCGCGGAGCGCCTGCGCCGAGGGATTCTCGCCGACGATGAGGCATGGCCCGGCGAACTGCACCGGGTGCTTGAGCTTTTGATGCACGACGGTTGGAAGCGCACGCAGGAGATAGCGGTGCGGAGCGTCATCGCTGCTCGTCATGGGCGAACCGGGCGTGGCGGCGGTTGCAGCCGCGTCGGGAGCCGAGGGTTGAGTGGAAGACGAAGCTTGCGACGTGGCCCGGGGCGCTGATTCAGCGCCTGTCGAGGTGCGTCGGGCGGCGTTCCCCTTTCTGGCTCGCACGCCGTTGGGGCCCGATTCGACGAACCGGCGGATCAGGGCGTCGGCCGCCGTGTTCGATTCGACGTTGCCCGTGAGGAAGTCGTCGCGGAGGTACGTTGCATCCGGGTAGTTGTAAAACCCGCACATCGTCTTGATGCCGAGCCGCTTCGCCTCGACGTACGGCTTCAGGAATTCCGACGCCTTCTTCGCCTGCGGGTCGCGGAGGATCATGCCCCAGAAGTGGAGGATGTCGCAGACGGTGTCGAGGCCGATGTTGTCGAGGATGCCGAACGGCCCCACCTTGCTCAGCATCACTCCCATCCAGCTGCGGTCGATGTCCTCGAAGCTGGTGATGCCGCTGTCGGCCAGCGTGATGGCCGTCAGCAGCCACGTCCGCAACATCGTGTTGAAGACGTAGCCTTCCCCTTGGTGGCGGCAGACGATCGGGATCTGGCCGATGCGTCCGGAGAACTGCTTGAGGAGTTCGACAATCGCGGGATCGGTGCCGTCGTGGGGCATGATGTCGACGACGTTCGACTTCCAGACGGGCGGGTGAAAGTGGAGCGCCGCGAACCGCTCGGGGCGGCCGACGTGGCCGGCAATCTGCGAGGGGCGGAGGTACGAGGTGTTGCTGGTGAAGACGGTGTGCGGGGGACAGAGGGTGTGAAACTTCGCGAAGAGGTCGCGTTTGAGTTTCAGGTTTTCGGGGACCGACTCGTTGATGAGGTCGACGTCGGCGGCGAGTTGCGGGTCGGTGGTGGAGGTGATGCGGCGTCGGACAGCCGCGATGTCGTCGGGAGTGAGGCGGTCCTCCCGGAGGAATTCGTCGAAGTGGATCTGCTGCCAGCCGGCCGCCTTCCCGAGCTGCTCCTCGGAGACGTCATGCAGGATGACGTCGAACCCGCCGATGGCGCACTGCAGCGCGACTTCCGTTCCCATGCGGCCGGCGCCGAGAACCATGACTCGCCGGATGTCGTCAATTCGCATGGGACCGTCTGAAGCAGAGGAATGTAGGTGCAACGGGATGTTCAAGGTGGCGCATCGGCAACTCACGCTCTGGCGTGAAAATGAGCGGTGCTCAATGTAATCCCGCAGCGCGGGAGCGATCAACGAGACAACGACCCCGAAAGCGGCAAGAACTCAGCGTCGATCGAGCGCGAATCGTTCACACGGTCCGTCCCGTTCCGATTGGCACGAGCTTGCCGACGATGACGGCGTGTTTTCCGATCGCAACGCCTGGCGAAAACGGGCGGCGTGAACAGGAGAATCGAAGTCTCGGTCCTCGTTGCGACCCCGCGCGGCGGTTGGTAGTGTCGAACGCATGACGAATGCGACTTCTCAAGGCGATTCCCGGCGCCGCGCGGTCGTGCTCCTCAGCGGGGGGCTCGACTCGGCGACGGCGCTGGCGGTCGCGCGGTTGGAAGGGTTCGAGACCTACGCGATTTCATTCGACTACGGGCAGCGGCATCGATTTGAACTGGAGTCGGCGCGTCGCGTGGGGGCGGCGGGCGGGGTGGTGCGGCACATTGTCTTCCCGCTCGACCTGCGGGCCTTCGGGGGTTCGGCCCTGACGGCTGACATCGCCGTGCCGAAGGATCGGAGCGAGGAGGAAATGGGCGTCGGCATCCCGATCACTTATGTGCCGGCCCGCAATACGGTGTTTCTGTCGGTGGCGCTGGGATGGGCCGAGACGCTCGGGGCGTGGGACCTGTTTATCGGCGTCAATGCAGTGGATTACAGCGGCTATCCGGACTGCCGGCCGGAGTTTGTCGAGGCCTTTACGGCCATGGCCAACCTGGCGACGAAGGCGAGTGCGGAGGGGCGAGCGCGGTGGCGGGTTCATGCCCCGCTGATTCACCTGACGAAGGCAGGCATCATTGAGTTAGGGACGCGGCTCGGGGTGGATTACGGCCTGACGCACAGTTGCTACGACCCGGATCCGGCGGGACGGTCGTGCGGGCATTGTGATTCGTGCCGGTTGCGACTTAAAGGGTTTGCCGAAGCGGGGCTGACGGACCCGGTGGAGTACGCGGCGTGAGCGGGTCGGATTCGTCGTTGATCGGCCGGATGATTGCCGAACCGTTGTGGCGCGCCGAGGACCTCGGAGCGCCCATACCCCCGTCGACGCATGCGGTGTCGGTCGCACTGCCGACATGGCGCGACAACGTCGGCTATGAGGAGGGGGACCCGAACGTCGTCGACCGATTGCGGGCGGGTTATCCGCGATTCGTGTATCACCCTCTGTGCCGCACGCTGTTCGCCGAGTGCCTGACCCGCTGGGGTCGACCGGACGAAGCCTGCCTGGCGTTCTCGACGGCTGCGAGTGCGGGACGATTCGTCGAGTGGATGGCGCAGCGGGCGGGGAGCGAGGTGCGGGTCATCGACGTCGCGGCTTGCGGCGTTCACGCGGTCTTTTTTCCGAAAGTTCACGCTGGCGAGGCGAAGAGCTTCTGGCAGCACTCGGGCGAAGGCGTTTCGTCGCGACGGGCCGAAGCGGTGCTGCAAGCGTGGGGCGTTGTTTGCCCGTCGAATCCCGAGGGCATTGACGCAGGGGACGGGCCGCGAGCGAAAACTCAGCTCCGCGAGCGGATCGCCCGGGTGGTTGGCGTCTCGCCCGAGTTCGTCTGGCTATTCCCGTGCGGAATGAATGCGGGATTTCAACTGCATCGCGTGCTGCTCGACCTCGCGCCGGATCGCCGCAGCGTACAGTTCGGATTTCCCTACGTCGACACGCTGAAGATTCAGGAGAAACGCGGACCGGGCGCTCTCTTCTTCCGCCGTGCGGACGCGGACGACCTCGCGCGATTGAGCGCGACAGTCGCGTCCGAGCCGGTGAGTGCGGTCTATACCGAGTTTCCGTCCAACCCGCTGCTCGCGAGCCCCGATCTCGCCGCACTGAGCGAACTGTCCCGGCAATACGACTTCCCGCTGGTCATCGACGATACGGTGGCGAGCGCCCTCAACGTCGATCTGCTGCAGGTGGCGGACGTCGTGTGGATGAGCCTGACGAAGTATTTCTCGGGGACGGGCGATGTCACCGGCGGGGCCGTGATCGTCAACCCGCGAAGCCGCTACGCCGCCCGTATCGTCTCGCGACTGAGTGGGACGTTCGATGATCTTCTGTTTGACGCCGACGCCGTCGCCCTCGAACGGAACTCACGCGACTTGGAATCGCGGATGCGAAAGGTCAACGCGAACGCCGAGGCGCTTGCGGACTTTCTCAAGGAGCACCCGCGAGTCGAAACCGTCTACTTCCCCAAGTATCGTACGCCCGAACTCTACCGCCGCTACCTGCGTCCGGGGGCTGGGTACGGCGGGCTGTTGTCGCTCGACCTGAAGGATGCCGAGCGGTGCGCGCCGCAGTTTTTTGATGCGCTGCGCGTCTGCAAGGGGCCGAACCTTGGGATGGGGTATACGCTCGCGTGTCCCTACACGATTCTCGCGCACTACGGCGAGCTCGATTTTGCCGAGTCGTGCGGGGTGTCGAGGTGGCTGGTGCGGGTTTCCGTCGGAATCGAAGAGCCCGAGGAATTGATCGGAAGGTTTGACAGGGCTCTGACGGCCGCCGGGATCTGATCGGCGTCCGGCGGATGCTTGTCGACACCGATCGAAGTGAGAACGACGATCAGGGGGAGGATCTGCCACGTCATGAGCAGGACCGCCCAGGCAACCACGAAATCCAGGTCGCCGTTCCACATACGCGAAAAGTGCGAAGATTCTTCCGCAAGGGTGGCAACGATCAGTCCGGTGTCCGCTATCGCCGCCCACACGACTACAAAAGCGGCCAGCGGCTTCCCTGTGGCGTTCCTCCTCATCGACCATGCAAGCAACCCGAGAGGCGCACCGATCATCGACATGCCGGATGGGATCAAAGCGCCCATCCAGCCGTGACCGGCGCCGGTAAAAAGCACTCCTAGGAACGCAGTCAGGGCGCCGATGACGAGTCCGCCGAGAACTGCCGGAAGATGGATCATTCGACCGTTCCCAATCGAGCCGCCATAACGCGTCGCGTCAGGGCGTCGGCGCTTTGGCGAGCGGCTTTTCCAGGGCGCGGACTTCCTTGACGATCTGATCCATCACCACGGGCAGGTAGAGCGCGGCCGAGATGTGGCCGCCGAGCATTTCCGCGTGGTGGTCTTCGTCGAGCTTGGCGGCTTTGGCCAGCTTTCTCGCGTTGCGGATCGGGACGACTTCGTCGTGGATTGCGGCGAAGAGCCAGGTGGTTTTCGGGTCGAGGCGATGCGCAATCCGCGTCGGTTCGACGAGGCTCAGCACTTCCTTGAGCTTCTCGCCCTGGTACCCAGCCTGGGCCATCTTGTCGCGGAACTGCTGAGTCTCGCGGCGACCGTTCTGGACCATGTCGTAGAGGTCGCCGCCGGCCAGCATGATGAAGACACTGTCGAATCCATGATCGAGGCTGCCGGTCAGCGCGGCCACGAATCCGCCGAGGCTCGTCCCCTGCAGGCCAATGTGCCGGGTGTCGATGTCCGGAAGTACCGCGACCGCATCGCGGGCCCGCCGCACATCGGCGATTCCCTGCTTGATGGCATTCATGAGGACGGTTTCGTCCGGACGCTTCCCCCCGGCCCGCCGCAATCCATAGTGCGGCAGGTGAATGAGTAAGGCATGCAGTCCGCGGTCGCGAATGCCGCGGGCAATGGCCCGGCCGGCCGGCATCGAGGAACCCGACTCATGCACGACGACGAGCGCCGGCGCCTTCTGCACAACGCCGTCCTTGTCTTTCGGGCGATACCATTCCATCGCCACCAGATCGTTCACCGCATCGCCCGTCGGGTGGGGCGTCGGAAACCGGACGAGGAAGTCGCATTGATCCTTAGGCCCTTTAGGATCGAGCCGGACACTGAATGGTCCCGGCTTCCAGGCGAAGGTCGCGAGGCACTTGCAGGCGTCTTCGGAATCGTTGGTCAGCGAGTCGAGGGAGTCCTTCGCCGCCAGGGGCGGCTGTTCTTCGCCGCGCGCGGGGAGCGCTGACAGGAGAAGAAAGACGGCAACGAAAGCCTCAAGCGACTGACGCATCCCGCGAATCATTGTCGGCTCCCAGCCAGTTCGTCACGAGTTTCCGGTCTCGCCCATGGCGCGTGGCGAGACCAGACTTCCGCAAGCGACATCTCACCCTGGCAAAGTCAGTTCGTCACGCGAACGCCAATCTTCTTCAGTTCTTCGACCTGCTGCTTCCCCGCATCACTCAGCGGATTCTCCGTCAGGTACAGCCGCCAGTACGGAGCGAAGCGTTTCTCACCCTCTGCGTCCTTCTTCGCCATGGCGACGATCGGGGCGAGATCGGTCACCTTGTTTCCTTCGAGGAAGGTGTATCGCAGCTCGGTCATGCCGCTCAGGGCGTTGACGTCCGCCACCTGGTTCTTGCGGAGACCGAGGAGCGAGAGCCACTTGAGCCCTTTCAGCGGCTCAATGTCGGTGATCTGGTTTTCGTCCAGGTACAGCGACGAGAGCTTTTCAAGCCCCGCCAACGGTGCGACGGACTTGATCTTGTTCTTCGAAAGATAGAGGGCTGAGAGCTTCTTCAGATCCTTCAGCGGCTCGACACTTTCAATCTGATTGCCATCGAGCTGCAGATACTGCAACTTCACCAGCGGTGCGAGGGGGGCGACGTCGGTCAGCTGGTTGGCCGAGAGGTCGAGGGACTGGCAGTTCACGAGAGTCGAGAGGGGCTTGGCGTCCTTGATCTGGTTGCCTGCCAGATCGAGCTCCGCCATGTTGGTGCATTTGTCGAGCCCGGTGAGGTCGGCGATCCCCTTCTTCTTTGCCTTCAGAATGTAGACATTCTTCAAGTCCGCTTCCGCGAGGGGGTCGTTGGCCCCCTTCTTCAGCACGTCGCGAACGGCGGCTTCGAGATTCTTGTCGGGGAAGAGAGCCTGCGCCTCGGCGTTCGCCGCCCCCAACAGCACGAACACCCCCGCAATTCCGCAGCCGATCATCGTTCGGACAGAGCTCATGACTGGCGACTCCTCAAGCGGGTTCAGTTTTCCCGCAGCACTCGACTCAGGATGATGTCTCGGTGAGATGCCTTCCGCGAGAATAGTTCCCGGTCGGGCGAAGCTCGATCTTACCGGGGACGCCGGACCACTCCAAGGACACCGCAACGTCGCCAACAATCCGATGCGGAGACCGGCCGTCGCCGCAGGTCGCCGCCTCTTGAGTTGCAACCGCGCGGCGCGCAGAATGGGCGAAAGAACAATCGACAGGCTGGCGTGGCGTAAGCTGTGCGAAGGAGAACGGCGATGCCAGTGGTTAACGCGGCACTTCCCCCCGGAACCATCGAATTGCGGATCATCGTCGAGCGGCTGGCCAAAACGGGCCGCTGGAGCGCCTGGTTCCAGGATGAGCCGGCCGCCGCTCTCGAGGGGGACGAAGCGATGGTGGTCTTTGATACGCTTGTCGCCGCCCGCCGCGATCGCCTCCCTGATCCGTATCAGCTTCGCGTCGACGACCGTCGCAGCCGCGGCGGTCACATCGAAGTGCTGATGACCGGGAAACGCCGCGAGCGACTCCCATGTCCCACCTGCAAGGGGAGCGGGAAGTACGTGGGCCTCTCCATTGTGGAGCCGTGCAGCACATGCGAGGGGACCGGAATTGTCACGTCATAGTGCGATGGCCCTTTCTGCGCCGGATTGCCCTGCCCGGCATGAAGGCTGTCTCCCGATACGAAGGCGCTGCAGTTGCTGACAATCATTGCGGCGGTTCTTGGCTTTGGGATCGGCACGACGTTGACATCCGAGCCGGGGACGAAAGGGCGCTTCGCCGGACTCGGACTGGTCGCTTTCGGCCTCCTCCTCTCGGCTTTGACTGCGGCCGTTCGGGGACCTTTTCCTGGTGGAGGGTTGCCGAACGAATGGACTCCGGAACTGGGGGGCTGGCTGATCTGGAGCCTTGTCGGTCTCGCGGGGGCTGCGGCCGCCGTGTTCTCCTCCGATATCCGCCTCGGCGTTCAGGGGGGCAGCCTCGCCGCGATTGCCACGACGTTGCTGCTCGTCTGGGCGGATTCGTCCGCCGCAGCGCTCGCAATCGTTGCGTCCACCGCCGCCCTGCTGACGTTCTCTCTGACATCGCCCTGCACCCGCCGCGAGCGGATTTTCGACCATCCCTGGCTGGCAGCGATCGGGTTGGGACTCTTGTCATTCATTTTGTTGACAACGATCCCGTCATCCCTTCCCAGCTTGACTGCAGGCCGATCGAAGAGGAGCGAGACCCGGGTTGAGCCCTTCACCACCGCGAGACTCGCGGACGGCCTGCTGCCGGCGATCGTCGTCGTCGCGTTCATGACCTTTCGTCACCCGGTTCTTTCGTCGTCCGCAAGTCATCCTACCGATGCGACCGAAATGGACGACGTTTCCGACCGCCGCGAGGCAAAACAAGACTAATAAGCGTTGATTGATTCATGGCGTTTGACGATGATTCACCTTGAGATTGCGCCACAGAACGACGTCCGAGTCCGTCCAGGCCTTCCCATGAATGTCCACGCCTCGTCTCCCATTCGGTGCCCGGGCACTTTCCCCCGTCGCGGGTTTCTGCAGATGGGGGCGTCGGCCCTCGGCGGACTCTCTCTGACCGAACTTTTGCGGCGAGAGGCGACGGCTTCAGAGGGCGGCCGTCAGAGCGACAAGTCGTTGATCGTGCTGTGGCTCTGGGGCGGCGCCAGCCACATGGAGACGTTCGACCTGAAGCCGGAAGCACCGGTCGAATTCCGCGGCGACTTCAAGCCCATTGACACACCGGTCGCCGGGCTGCAGATCTCCGAGCACTTGCCTCAGCTGGCCCGGCTCGGCGACCGCTTCGCTCTGCTCCGATCCATGAGCCACGAGAGCAACGGGCACGTCAACAGCACGCATACGATGCTGACCGGCTATCCGGGCGAGGCGATTGAGTCGCCGCCGTTCCGTCCCAGGCACCCGGACTTCTGGTCCGTGACGAATCGCATGGCCGGGTCGCGTCGCGACGGCATTCCCCCACACGTCGCCATGCCGCGGATGCGGTACAACGGGGCGGCCTGGCTCGGCGGATCGCTCGATCCGTTCGTGGTTTCGGCCGATCCCAACGACGGCGGGTTCCAGGTGCCGAACGTGGGGCTCGGGGAACTGCCGACGGCCCGCTTCGACGATCGACTCGGCCTGCTCAAGCAGATCGACATGTTTCGTCGGGCCGCGGACACGACGGGCGTGATGGACTCGCTCGATACGTTTCAACGCAAGGCGGCGGGGATGCTTTCGAGCGGCGCCGTCGAGCGCGCCTTCCGCATCCAGGACGAAGATCCGCGCATTCGAGACCGTTACGGCCGGCACGAAGTCGGCCAGCGGTGCCTGCTGGCGCGGCGGCTGGTGGAAGCGGGCGTCCGGATGGTGACGATCGATTTCCCGTGCGTACCCGGCCAGAAGGCCTTCAGCTGGGACGATCACGCGAGCGTCTGGAATATCTTCGACGAGATGAAGGTGCGGCTCCCTGTGCTCGATCAGGTCTGCTCGGCGCTGATTGAGGATCTCGCATCGCGCGGGCTCGACCGTGACACGCTGTTCGTCGTGACCGGAGAGATGTCGCATACGCCGCGGCTCAGCAACTTTAACGGCCAGCCGGGGCGGGAGCACTGGGCGCGGACGATGTCGGTCTTCCTGTCGGGAGGCGGGTTGCGGATGGGTCAGGCGATCGGCAGCAGCGGTCCGAAAGGGGACGAACCGATCGAGCGGTTGCTGACTCCCAACGACCTGCTGGCGACGATGTACCAGCACTTCGGCATCCCGCTCGAGACGCAGTTCCTGAACCATGCGGGACGTCCGACGTCGGTGCTGCCAAGCGGGCGGCCGATCGAGGAATTGGTCGGCTGAGCGGAATCACGAGGGATCGCCGGCGTCGTCGGTCCCGTCGCTCGCTTCGACTTCGCGCCATTGCGGGAGTTCGTGGTCGGCCACATTCCGGTCGAGGAGTTCGTGCGGGCGAAACTGGCACTTGTAGGCCATCGATTGACAGTCGGCGATCCAGTAGCCGAGGTAGACGTAGCGGCCGCCAAACGAGCGAGCCGCTTCGAATTCCTTCTGCACGGAGAATGTCCCGGGCCCCTGCGGTCGCCATTCGGGATCGTGGTAGAAGTAGATGCTCGACAGCCCCTCGGGAACAATGTCGATCAGCCCGACGCCGATCAGCCGAGTCCCCCGCAGATAACGCAATTCGAAGGCGAACGGCCAGTCGCCGGCGAGGAAACCGGAGGAATATTCATTACGGTCGGTCGAGCGGTGGGGCCAGCCTCGGCGCTCGCTCATGTCGGCGTGGTAGTCGTTGTAGAGTCGAATGTGGTCCCTCGTGACGGAGGCCGGGTGGAGTTCGACTTCGACGTCGGCATTCCGCTTCATCGCCCGACGCTGACTCTTGCCGGGACGGAACCGCGTCACATCCACCCGAAGGCTGCGGCATTGCGTACAGTGCGGGCAGGCGGGGCGGAAGAAGTTGACTCCGTGTCGTCTCCAGCCGCGCCGCAACAACTCCTGCCATTGCTCGCCCGAAAGGGACGTCGGAAGACGGTATTCGAATCGCGTCGTTTCGCTCGGCAGATACGAGCAGGCGTGAGGCGGGGCGAAGCCGCGATAGAGGTCGACGACAGGCAGGCTGATCGTCATGCCGGACGGTGACTCGGACAGGAGTAGGGAGAAGCCACGGCGTCCATCGTATCAGATTGGGTTTCCGTCTGTAGGGCTTGGGTCTTGCCGGGATCCCTGCAATGCCGCCGCGGCGCCTGACACCGCGTGTGCGGCGTCATGGCGGGCGGCGATCCGGAGCATCCCGGGGACCAGGACCCAGCACGTGGCCGTGAATCCCGCGCCGATTGCCACCAGGAGGTCGAAGGCGACGTGCGGTCCGTGGCGCCTGGTCAGGGCGTCGTACCACCATCCTCCGAAGTAGGACGAGGCGCTGATGCCGGAATTCGAGAGCGCCATCAGCAGGGCGAACATCGTTCCAGCGATCTGCGGGGGGCAGACGCGGGCGGCCAGATCGAGCTGGATCATCGTGGCCGTCTGGTAGGCAAAACCTGTCAGAAGAAAGATCGGCACGGCCGATGTCGTCCCGCGGAGACCCCAGTAGCCGACGGTGGCCAGGATTCCGAAGGCGACCGACGCGTGGACGAGCCACGGGAAGCGGATGCGAGTGCAGTAGGTCGCATACAGGAAACTGGCTCCCATCTGGGCCCACGCCTGGAGCGAGCTGAGATGGCCGATCGTCTCGGGGGAGAACTTCAGTTCGTTCGTCTCGTAGGCATTGAGGACTTCTCCTGTGAACGGATTGAAGTTCAGCAGGAATAAAAACCCTCCCCCGAGAAGGATGACCGGGCTCTGAAAGGCCCGGCCGAAAGCGCGAATCGCGCTGCCCAGGTCCTGGGGCGGGATGGCGTAACGAGGTTCGCGGACGCCCCAGAGCGTCAACGCGAGCGTCCCGCAACCGATCGCCGTGCAGAGCAGCAGCGCGAGCTCCTGGCCATTGGGGGTGGTGAGATAGCCTCCTGCCAGTTTGGCGAGCGCCACGGCCGCATACATGCACCCCCACTGAATCGATTGCAGTCTCCCTGTGATTCCGAGCGGCTGGCCCGTCTCGACCATGGCGGCGTCGACGATGACGTCGGTGAAGGCGAGCGCGAGATTCGCCGTGGCGAAGCAGCAGAGGAGGACAAGTGTGGAAGTGCGGGCCGCGGGGAAGAAGGCGGTCACGCCATAGCCGAGAACTGCCGCCCCGCCGGTCAACAGCAGCCAGCTTCGTCGCCGGTAACCGGCGATGGGGAGGAAATCCGAGAGGAGGCCGTAGATCGGCTTGAACGACCAGGGGAACCCTACCCACGACATGAAGACGCCGCGTCCCTCGGTCGTCAGCCCGAGGACCGTCAGCATCGCCATCAAAGGCTGGTAGATCATCCCTTCCTGGGGCTCGAGAATCCCCTGGATGAAATAGAGGCCGCCGAAAACGATCCCGAGGCGGATGACCGTTCGCTGCCGCGTTGCGTCGCTTGTTGTCCCGTCGTCCGTTGGAGGTGTCGCGTCACTCACGGCGGGGCTCGGCGGCGACCGGACGGAACAGGCGGGCTTCAGATCACGTCGACTCTTCGGCGGGACGTGCGGGACGGCGATCCGCGGGGACAAGGCGGTCAAGGATGCCGTTGACGAACTGAGGCGAGTTCGCCGCGCCGAACCGCCGCGCCAGTTCGATCGCTTCGTCGATGACGACGCGGTGCGGGGTGTCGGTGCAGAGAAGCTCGAAGGCGCCGATGCGGAGCGCGTTGCGATCGGTCACCGCCATGCGGGCCAATGACCAGTTCGCGGCGACTTCCTGGATCCGCGCGTCCAGCATCGCCCGTGACTCGCGGACGCCGGCGACCAGTTGCCAGCAGAACCGCTCGACGGCTTCGTCGTCGTGAAGTTGCTCGCGGATCTGCGCGCGGAGAGTATCGGCGTCGACGTCCGGATTGACGTCAAGCTGGTAAAGCATCTGCAACGCGACTTCGCGTGCCTGAGTTCGACGGGCCATGAACCTGCAAATCAAGAAGAACTGAGAACCGTCAAAAGAGAAAAGCCGAAATCATTTTAACGCAAAGACGCAAAGGACGCGAAGAATCGCAAAGAGGTCAAGACTTTCCAGCAGTCAATGCGTAACAAGAAGCCCAAACTTTGCGTTTCTTTGCGCTCGTAGCGTCTTTGCGTTGAAATGGTTTCTCTTGTCGCGTGAGCTACTTTCCCGCATCTTCCGAAAGTGTATGCAGGACGTTCGCCGTTTCAATCGCCGCGAGCGCTGCTTCGCAGCCTTTGTTGCCGGCTTTCCCTCCCGCACGGTCGAGGGCCTGTTCCATCGTCTGGCAGGTGAGAACGCCGAAAGTGACCGGAACGCCCGACTCCAGCGACGACTTCATCAGCCCGGCGGCGACCTGGTGATTAATGTACTCGTGATGGGTCGTCTGCCCCTGAATCACGGCGCCGAGACAGATGACCGCCACGTACTGCCGGCTGCGGGCGAGTCGGTCGGCGATGACGGGAAGCTCGAACGAGCCGGGAGCCCAGACGACGGTAACGCGGGACTCCTCGGCGCCGTGCCGGCGAAGCGTATCGAGCGCTCCGTCGAGGAGACGCCGGGTCACCAGGTCGTTGAACCGGGCGACGACGATGGCATAAGCGCCGCTTCCCGCGAGGAGTTTTCCTTCAATCGTTCTGGGCATGGAGGCAGATCAAAGAGGGCAGGGACCGGACGATGCCGGGCAGCAGCATCAACTTCCATCCATCGTCGCAACTGGAGGAAGCGTCGGCAACGAAGCGTTTGGTACGACGCGACGTTTTTGTGCGAAACCGTTCGTGGTGCGTCGGGTAGGAACGGCTGCGGAACACGCGACGGCGAGATCAGACGATGTCGTCGACTGAAATCTGCCGTGATGCTCCGTCGCCGAGAGGAATCTCGAGCATCGCCCCACGAGGGAAAGTACGGTGCGTCCGGTAGGATCCCTCCGCGGTGTCCGGATCGGTGAAGACTTCGACACAGTCCGACACGAGATTGACGATCCAATAGCACGACACCCCTGCAGAGGCATAGACCCGACACTTGGTGGTGCGATCGTAGCTGAGCGAATTGTCGGCCACTTCGACGACGAGCAACAGGTCGCGTGGAGAGGGATGAGCGTGCGCAAAGTCTTCCGGCAGCCCCTTCACAAGGCAGTAGTCCGGCTCGGGTTCACTGAGGTTTGAAAGGGTAACTGGCAGTTGAACCTGAACGTGGACCGATAGATCGTGGGTAGCGCGTTCGATCACACGTGCTCCACGCTTAACCCCTGTCGCAGGCCGGACGCCGTGATTCAAGAGATTGCCTCCCCGATCCGACCGGTCCTTTCGAACGAGAAGCCCCTCAATGAATTCGACCGGTTCGCCGTCCGGGAGAATCCCAGACTCGGTGAGGGCGTGGTACTGCTGCAACGTCAGCGTAAACAGCGGAGCGGTCCGCTGAAGTTCGGAGATAGTGGGGGTTGTCGCCATGAAGAAATCTCCGGCCGGTCACCTCACGACAGGTTCATGCTCATCAGGAACTCTTCGTTCGTCTTCGTGCGCCGCATGCGGTTGACGAGGAGTTCCATCGCTTCGACGGGGTTCATGTCGTTGAGGACGCGGCGAAGGACCCAGACGCGACGGAGTTCTTCGTCGTCCATCAACAGCTCTTCGCGGCGGGTGCCGGACTTGTTGACGTCGATGGCCGGCCAGACCCGCTTCTCGACCATGCGGCGGTCGAGGTGGAGCTCGGTGTTGCCGGTCCCCTTGAATTCTTCGAAGATCACCTCGTCCATCTTGCTGCCGGTGTCGACGAGGGCGGTCGCGATGATCGTCAGGCTGCCTCCCTCTTCAATGTTGCGGGCGGCGCCGAAGAACCGCTTCGGATTCTGCAGGGCGTTGGCGTCGACGCCGCCGGTGAGGATCTTGCCGGAGTGCGGGCACTCAGTGTTCCAGGCGCGGGCGAGACGCGTGATCGAGTCGAGGAAGATGACGACGTGCTGGCCGTATTCGACCATCCGCTTCGCCTTCTCAATGACCATTTCCGAGACCTGGATGTGCCGGCTCGGCGGCTCGTCGAAGGTGCTGGAGACGACCTCGCAGTTGGGCCCCTTGACCTGACGCTCCATGTCGGTCACTTCTTCTGGCCGCTCGTCAATAAGGAGGACGATGACGTACGAATCGGGGTGGTTGACCAGCGTCGCCTTCGCCATCTGCTGGAGAAGGACCGTCTTGCCGGCTCGCGGGGGCGAGACGATGAGCGCCCGCTGTCCCAGCCCGATCGGCGCGACGATGTCGACGACGCGCGTGCTCAGTTCCTTCGGATCGTGGGCGAGCTTCAGCTTCTTCTCGGGATGCAGCGGGGTCAGGTCGTCGAAGGGGACCTTTTCGTGCAGCTTGTTCGGGTCCTGACCGCTGATCGCCTCGACCCGCAGCAGCGCGAAGTAGCGCTCGTTCTCTTTCGGCGGACGGATCTGTCCGG
>JADZEF010000324.1 GCA_020850695.1 Planctomycetaceae bacterium
CATCTGCCGCCGGCCCGTCAGATAGGTTTTCAGGGCTCGAGCCAAAGGTTCTTCGGGAAGGCTTTCGATGAGAGACTCCGCCGCCTCAAACTCCGATTGGGCAAGGAGGAGTTCTGCCAATCGAACCTTCAGTCGTTCGTCATCCGGAGCCACCTGGAGCGCGGCCCGCAGCGCCTCGATTGCTGCAGCCGGCTTCGCCAGCGATTCTTCCAGTTCGGCCTGGGCCAGCATCACGTCGACGTTCTCGGGACTCTGCCGCGCCGCGCGGCTCAATCGTTGGCGAGTCTTCTCCACCAGAGAGTCCACCTGGTCCCGCGCGACGTCCCCGCTCTTCAGGACGGCGATACCGCACCGCCCCGCATCCCGCTGAATTCCCGCGTCGTCCGGCAGCAGTGAGGTGGCCTGTTCGAAGTCTTCCAGGGCTTTGCGCGGTTCGCGAAACTCCATGCGAAGCCGCGCCCGCGTCGCCCATGCCTGACCGTCCTTCGGATCGCGGTCGACCATCAGTTCCAGGATCCTTTCCGACGCCTCCGCCTGGTCGAGTCGCGTCCGATAGATCCGTGCCAGCAGTTCCAGGGCCCCCAACTGGTTCGCGTCACGGCGCAGCGACGTCTCGCACGCATCAGCCGCCTGAGCGTACTGGGCCTGTGCGTCATGCAGCCGCGCCCTCTGCAGCCAGTACCAGCCGTCGTCCAACCCACCGTCTTTCAGCCGGGCAAGGTGCTCGGTGGCATCCGGCAGGCGGCCGATCTCAAGAGCCACCCTCACCAGGTGACGTCGCAGGTCGTCGCGTGCGGGATCGTGCCGCAACGCATCCTCGTACGTCATGAACACACGCCGCCGTCCGCGCACGCTGGTCAACGTGGCATCCAGCGCTGCCGCATACTCCGCCTTGGGTTCCCGGTCTTGAGGTCGCAGGCCGAAATACTGCTCGAACAGACTGGCCGCCTCTTTCTGGCGACCTTCCGCCTGCGCGGCGCGGGCCTCGACGAGCAGCCGGTCTGCGGTGCGCGTCAGCTGATACTTGTGGAAGCCGAACAGAGCCCCCAGCGCGACGGCGCCGACTGCGCCCACGCAAAGGCCTATCCGAACGGCACGCGAACGTAGGATCGTCGGCAGCGTCATGTCGCCCGTCCCGCGGCGCAGAATGTCGAAAGTGTCGACATCCGTGTCGCGTGGAAGAGCATCCTTCATTCGTCGCCGACGCCCGCGCGTCACCACGATTCGGACGGCGCCGAATCCATCGCGGATTGGAGTCCGCCGCGCACCGCGTCTTCTCTTCTTGTGTCGCCCCGACGTGAAGGGCGATTCACTCAATCAACCTCGTGCGGCCGATTCCGTCGCGTCAGGCCCGCGGAAGTTCCGTCGACATCAATGGTTCCCGACGTACGCCCGGCCACAGCGTCACCGCATTCCACAAGGTCAACCCAATCGCCGCACCCACCGCATCGGCGAGGAAATCCTTCCAGTCGCAACTGCGGTGCGGGACGAAGTGCTGAATCAACTCGCTGGCGGCGCCGTGGGCCATCGCCAGACCGCCCGACCAGAGGGCCGCGCGTCGCGGCGGCCCCTGAAAGGCGAACCGCAGCGCGATGGCCAGCACCGCGTACGAAATCGCATGCTGCGCCTTGTCGGAGAGCAGGCTCTCAACCGCGTCCCTCGTTTCGGGCCGGCTGATGCCGATCAGAGCGAACGGATCGGGGACAACGAGAAAGACGCTGAGTCCGATCGCAGCGATCAGGGCGACGAGGACACGCATGAAAGCAACCAGTGAGGGGAATCTCGACGCCGCCGGAGCGCATCAATCACTCAAACACATCCGTATCGATCAAGGCGAGCGAATTGTACCTCACGATCGTGTGAGAGGGGGACGGGGGCGACCGAAGGGAGTCCCTCGCTGGACGCCGCTCCTCTCGCGGAACATTGGCTCTTGGTCTTGGTTATTTTCCCGGATGATCACTGGCCACTGACCAACGACCAATGAGAAATCTCCGAGCCTTCCTACGGTATTCCTTTCACGATTGACGGGCCAATCCACCGCGTCACGGCGACCGGAAGCCGCTTCCACAACTGGATGAAGCGATCGTACTTGCCCCCGTCGGGCCGCAGGTCGGAAACCGTTCCTTCGCGCACGTAGTATTGCCAGACCGCCGGATGATCCTCCGCTCCCCATTGCTTCTTGAAGTCGTATGTTCCGGCTCCCACCGTGCTGCGGCCAAAGTCAAAGCACGACTGCCCTCTTTCGATCGTCCGCTCCAGGAGCCGCCAGTAGAGCAGCATGTTGGCCGAAAGGCGGTTCGCCGAACGCAGCGTGCTGGCGCTCGGAACCTGTGTGACTCCCGGACCGTGCACCAGCAGCGCGGCCGAGACCGCCGCGCCCTCATGCCGCAGCACGCACAGCTCGGCCTCCTGCGGAAAGTGCACGAGAATCTCATGAAACAGCCGCATCGAGTACGGCGGCGTCCCGAGATCACGCATGTTCGCACAGAAAACCCGGTAGAAGTCGGGCAGCAACTCTTCCCGCCCCGTGTGGAAGGTGAGTGCGGGATTGGCTAGCGGCTTCTTGATCTGGCTCCGCAGCTTCGCCTTGAATCCACTCCAGAGCAGGTCCGCCGAAGCGGGAAGCGGCAACCGCAGGTGCACCTTCGACGTCAGCGTCGATCCAAGAGCCGGATGCTCGACGGCTTTCTCATGGCGAAGTTCCAGATTCCTGACGCGCCATCGGTCCGCGAGGGCCACCGCCTGGTCCACCAGCAGCCGCGCCGTCCCCTCGTCATCCGCCAGCAGCCCCCCGGAGTTGAGGTACGGAAGGCTGGCCAACCGCCTGCCGAACAACAGGCTCCGGACGAACGCGACAGGCAGTACCCCTGCCAGTCTCCCGCCGCGCCGCGCTTCCAAGAAACAGGGCCGGTGCCCGAATGCCCGCGCAAAGATCCGCAGCCATTCGGGGCGCAGCGCGAACCCGGCGTAGCCGTGTGGGCGAAGGTATTCGTCCCAGCCGACCGGCTCGTCCGCGACACGGACGACGACAGACGGTGCGGCGTCCTGTATTCCAGTGGCAACCAGAGTCATGCTTTTGCCAATCCCGCGTTCACCATGCTTTGGGAATCTGCAGTTCTGCATACACCGCGGCGAACTGACGCATGCGATTGTCGAAGGTGTAACGAGCCTCGATCGTGGCTCGCCCCGCATCTCCCAGTCGCTGGCGCAAACCCACCTCATCGACGACTCGCCGCAGCGCCTCGAAGAACGATGGCTCGTCCGCGATCGGCGTCAGCAACCCGTTCGCACCGTCCTGAATGAGCCGCGGCACTCCTGCAACGGCCGTCGACACGACGGGCAACGAGTAAGCCATCGCTTCAAGCAGCACATTCGGAAGCCCCTCGCGATCGCTGCTGAGGGCGTAGACGTCAGCCGCTTCGTACAACGGTCGCGGATCGGACAGAAAGCCGACGAGCCGAATCCGGTCAGCGTAGCCCGTCGACGCGATCAATGCCTGCAATTCCTCTCGCTGGCTTCCTTCGCCGGCAATCGCCACGGCGATGTTTCGCCCTTCGGAGATCAGCCGCGCGGCACTCTGTATCAGCATCCGGAAATTCTTCTCCGGTGAAAGCCGGCCAACCGCCACGATCAACGCTTGCTCCGGGGCAATGCCGAACTGTCTTCTCGCGGCTTCCTTGGATTGGGTTCGCTCGTAGTTCGGAACGTCGATTGCATTCTCGATCAACTGCACGCGGTCTCGCGGAACGCCCCCCTTCAAGCATTCTTCCACCAGGTCTGGAGATACGCAGATCACACGCTCGTAGCGTCTGAGACACCAGCGATCGACTCGGAAATAGATCGATGCCTTCCACGACTTGAAGACCCATCCATGCACCGTCGTCAGCAGCCGCATCGGATGCCATCGCCGAATGATGAGTCCCAGCAGGTTGCTCTTGTAGTCGTGCCCGTGCCAGGCCACCACGTTCTCACGGCGGCAGACGTCCAGCGTCCTGCGGATCAGGCTGACATCGAACGGTCCCCGATCCGGAAGCGCAATCAACGGGGCCGACGAAGCCTCCGCGCGGCGGCGAATCGCATCGAAACCGGGATCCTCGGGGGGATGGAAATAGGCGCAGACCGTGCGATAGCCGTACGGTTCGAGAAACCGCGGCGTGTTGAGAATGGTCTTGTCCGGACCTCCCCCGGTCCCGCTGACGACGCGCGTTTCGAGAACCGTCGGAGGTGCATCGGACGTGTCCACGTCACGCATCGATCGTGCTGACGGTTCACTTCCGGCGACGGGTGAGGTGAGAGCGATCACGGGGAACTCGACGAGACGTGGAAGAGGACAGGCCGGACGGCAATCAGACTTTGGCAAGTTCCGCGACACGGTTCGCCCACCGTGACGACTCACGGCCCGGCTTGCTCAGCACGGCTCTGAACCGTTCCCCCAGTTGCTCCGCTTTCGAACTCCACGACTCCTGCTTCAGCCGTTCGCGAGCGGCCCACTGAGACGACGGCAGGCCCGACTTCAATCGCTCCTTCACCGCTGCGGCGAACGCGTCCGGAGTGCTCGCTTCATCCAGGCAGTCCGACCACTCGTGCGTCGCCGGGAGAGAACGCACCACGACCGGCTTTCCGGTGGCGAGGTATTCCTTCAGCTTCAATGGCTGCATGGCCCGCGTGACGGGAGAATCCGTATACGGCATGATCAACACCGAGGCCGCAGCCGCCAGGTTCGGCAGCGAGTCGAACGGCACCGGCGGGTGGCACTCGACGTTCTTCAGATTCAGCAGGTCGGGATCGGGATCCTGCTGCGGTCCGACGAACACGATTCGATGATCGGGAATCGCCTCGGACAATCGCCGCACAAACGCGACATCGGTCCGACGATCGATGACCCCCCAGAAAAGAATTGGACGATCGGTGGCGCTGAAAACGGCGTTGGGCGCCGGACCTGCGCCGGAGACCGACGCAACAGCCCTGGACGACGCTTGCCAGCGGCTCAGGTCGCACCCGTGGGTCAACAGCGTCGCCTCGCGTCCCAGATGCGACATCCGCGTGCGCAACGTCTCGCTGACGACGACAATCTCGTCCACCTTCCGCACGAGGTGTTCTTCCATCCGTCCCAGCGTCCGGCCGTCGAGTCCCGGCCACTCACGGAAGTCGTCGACGCAGTAATAGACCCAACCGGCGACGGGCAGCCGCCCCACGAGATCGGCGGTGATCGGCAG
Organism: Planctomycetaceae bacterium; assembly: GCA_020850695.1. Classification (GTDB taxonomy): domain Bacteria; phylum Planctomycetota; class Planctomycetia; order Planctomycetales; family Planctomycetaceae; genus JADZEF01. The sequence continues at coordinate 5,217 of JADZEF010000324.1, forward strand.
CGTGGTCACGGCCACGACGGGCTGCGGCATCTCCGCAATGGCCTTCTGCAATTGGCCCTCCAGAAGCATCCGATTGAGCCGTCGGTCGAGTGCCCTCGTGAACCACGGCCACATCCGCGGGTTGATCACTTGAGGCGCGATGGATGCGGAATGGTCGAACGTCTCCCCCGTGGCCTGCCTTTCGGTGGCCTTCGCTTTCTTTTTTCGCCCAACCCTCCATTGCTGGAGTTTCTCGGCGGCTCGTTGCAAAGTCGCCCGGTCGAGCTTCGGCGTGCGCGTGCCGATCGTGTTGACCCAGCAGACGCGATGCGTCGCGAGCAACTCCCGGATGAGGTGCTGGCAACTCGATGGATGGCGTCCCCAGTCGTCTGAAAAGACCAGGAGCGACGGTACGCGGCGAGCGGCGTCAACCATGGATCATTCCCTCGTAGAGAGTGATATAGGCGTCATCCATCGTCTGACGTGAGAACCGCGCGTGGGCTTCCGTGTGGGCCGCCATGGCAAACTGCCGGCGGAGTGCGGCATCGTTCGCCAATTGCAGCAGGTATCGGGCCAGTCCCGCCGCATCCCCCGCCGGAGCCAGGAAACCGGTCGTCCCATGCCGGATCATTTCCGAGATCCCGCCCACGTCGGTCGAGACGATCGGAACCTCGGCTCCCATCGCCTCGATCAACGTCAGCGGAATGCCTTCCGAGATGCTGCTGAGCAGAAACACGTCGGCGGCGGCCAGCAGTTGCGGGACGTCGCGGCGAGTTCCCAGCACTCGGACAAAAGGCTGTAGACCCTTGTCACGAATGATGGATTCGATCGCGGCCCGCTCGTCTCCGTCTCCCGCGAGGACCAGCCGCGCATCGGGCCGCTCCGTCAGAACACGTTCGAAGGCCGCGAGAGCCGTCGGATGATCCTTGAGACGGTTGAGCCGCGCGATCTGCAGGATGACGAAAGACTCTTCCAAGTCTAGCTCATCACGGACAGCGCGGCGGGCGGTTTCACGATTCGCGCCGACGGCATCCAGATCGACGCCGTTGTAGACGACGCCGACGCGGGACTCGGCAAAGCCTTCGTTCCGAACGAGCGCTCCGCGAACAGCTTCGCCGACGCCGACGATCCGGTCGCGTCGGCCGGTCAGCAGCTTGTTGGCGATAACCCGCTTCCACTTCCGCGTGTCCGGGTAGTGTCGGCCGTGCTCGGTGAAGAGAATCGGCGGACCCGTGCGCAGCCCGCGGGCGACTGCGGCCTGAAAAAACGGTGTGTATTGGTGGGCGTGAACGGCCGCCGCCCGCTCCTCGCGGAACAGTGCCGCAAGCCGCCGAGCACACTGGAAGTCGATGCCCGGCCGGCGACTCAGCACGTGAACCGGAAAGCCTTCCGACAAAAGCGCGCCCCCCAGCGGACCCAACTCGTCGAGGCAGACAAACACGAAGCGGTATCGATGGCTCAAGCGTCGCGAGATATCGGCGGCCAGCAGCTCGGCGCCGCCGACGGAAAGGCAATGCACAATCTGGCAGATCGTCGGTCGAGCGTGCCGCTGCGGATTGAGCGACGGTTCGGGCGCACGCTGGACCGCGACCTCGCCACTCTCGGGCGGCTCGGCATGCAGGCTCCGGGTTGTCGGGGGCTTCAGCTGCATGAATGTCGCCTGATTTTCCCTCAAACCAGCATTTCAAAGGTCAAGCCGCCGAGGCGTTTTCAGAGGAGCGTCAGAGTTGTCGAATCAGCGAACGCACCGTCGCCGGCCATCGGAGCAGATTGAGAGAATTGAAGAGCATTCGCACCGCCCCCCGAGGCGACCGCAGGGCCGCTTTGATGCGGTCCTTCTGCGGGCGAAATGGAGTGTGCGGGGGCCATGTCGGCGGCATTTCCGCCCGAGGCAACTGGGCCGGGTGTCCGTCGCGAAACCAGGCTTCGCGGGCGCCTTCCGTCATCAGGAGATGCAGGCAGCGGGCGACAAACCGGTTATCGAAGCGTTCCAGATCCTTCCAGGCCCGCACTGCGAGTTCCTCGCCCCGGCGGAGAAACTCGCTTCGCTCTGGATCGACCGCATGCCGTGAAGCAACCCGCAGCACGTTCGCTTTCCGGAGCTCCTGCGCCGCCCAGGTGGCCGTCGGATATTCCAGCTCATTCTCTCGGTCGAAATACGGACGCTCGTGCTGCGCCATCCAGCGGGCATAGTGGAGCAGCGACGCCTGGCCGTAAGCGTAGTCCGCATCGATCTGATGGGCTTCCGCCTTCACTTCGAGCCAGCGCGACAACGCGACGAGGAACACCGTGTAAGACCAGCGCTTCTCGGCGTTCAACAGTCCCAGCGACTCCAGGTCCTGCTGCGGGTGGACCACGCGCCGCACGATGGCGGAGGCTGCGGTCAACCATTCGTGATCGCGCGTCAGCAGCCACGCGTCGACGAGCGCATTGAGCGAGTTCCCCGCACCGCGTCCCGGGCCGTGGTAGTTCGCTTCGGTCGTCGCCGTGGCGAGGCCCGTCGGTCCGGAATCCACCAGACCGAACAGAGATTGCCGACCGTCATCCATCCTCGTCACCCAACCCGCAAGGCTCAGCACGGCCTCGCGCGCGTCGACGTTGCCCGTCATCCAGTAATAATGAAGCAGGCCTGTGGTGTAGTTGTGCTCGCAGCTTGGTCCGCCGCCGTACGGCTGCCCGGGGACCTGGTTGTCGGCCGAGTAGGTGCGGTGCGTGCAACGCCCGGCGGTTCGATAATGGTCGGTATGCCAGAACAGCCCGCCGTTGTAGGCGGCACGATCCCGGTCGGTGTGATAGAGATCGATGTCGATGATGTGCCGTGCGAGCGGATCAATCAGTTCGAGCCAGCCAGGTTCCCCGGTGCGGGCCAGTTGAATGATGGCTCCGTAGAGACCGTCAAACTGGTTGTTGTAGTGAGAGACGACCGTCTCGCGTCCGGGAAAGTGCTCCTGTTCGTGGTCGGCCGGCATCTCTCCAAAGTGGCGCCAGCCGTACTCGTCCGCCCGGTCACGGCGTGCGGCGAGATTCAGATCCCCCGTCAGACTTCCTCGCAGAAAGTCCGCAAGGCGAGAATCGGAGTCGCCCGAGGCGGGGACGACGAACGCCGGAGTCGCCGAGCGCGCATACCACGCCGGCGGCAATGTCACGGCGACCGGCTGCCGCATCCATTCCAGGGATGAGGAAGGTGACGGCGAAGACGAATGCGTTTTCGCACGGAGACAAGTATCTTCCACCGGTCCATTGGAATGCGAGAGACTCAGCCACACCGTGTGCGTCTTCTGCTCGCCCGGCTGAAGCTCGTGGAGCTCGGTCCCCATTTCAGGGAACAGGCCGATCCGAATTCCCCTGCAATCCGCCTCGATCGACTTGGGAAACTGTTGCCAGAACTCGGGTATCGCCGCGACGGCTCGACAACCGCCCCGGCTCCATTCGACCAGAGGAGACGCTCTCAG
>JADZEF010000325.1 GCA_020850695.1 Planctomycetaceae bacterium
AAAGGTCTGAACGATGAACGTCTCCCTGACCGCGTGGCACGAGCAGCACCGCTGCACCTGGTGCGAGAAGGAAAAGGAGTCCGTCTCCGCCTCCTTCGACGACGGGTTCCTCAAGAACGCCCCGATCTGCTGGGGCTGCCTGCAGAAGGCCGTCAAGGTCCGCAGCCGGCAGGAGCCTGCGAAGGCCCCGGCGAAGCCCGCCTGATTGATGCGACCAACCATCGGATCACGGGCTGCCGCGCAGGGACGGCGGTCCGATCCGACGTTGGATTGTCTGTTCCATTCCCCCCATCCCCATGAGTGTCCTTCAGTCCTTCTGCGATCGAGTGCTGTCTCTGGTTCGCGAGCCCATCGGCCTCGCCGGCCTCGCGCTGACGAACACCTTCGTCGGCGAGCACATGCTCGTGCGCATGCGTGAGTTCACGCACAAGTGCGGGCATGCCGGCTTCGTCGTCGAGGTCCGCCTTCGGGGCGGCCGTGAACCATTGATCGCCCTGTTCGACGAACTGGAATTGCGCGACGTCTGCGAGCTGCTGCAGCAATGCATCGCCACCGCGGACGAACGCCATCGAAGCGAGACATAGTCCGGTGCACCGGGAGTCGCTCCCTGCCGACTCCCGGACGGACTGGGGATGAGGAATCCCGGACGAGGCGGACAGCGTCCTTTATGGACCAGTCAGCCGACCGGGACGAAACCGGCGATGGATCGCTGATTCCCGCACGGGGACGACCTTTCCGCCCTTCCGTGCGCCAAGGCTCCCGTCAATCGCGTTGCGCCGAGTCGCAGCGCATGGCACTCTCCCCTCCTTGCCGCAACGTGCGGCGGGGATCGAATCAGCGTTCCTTTCAGAGGAGCAGGCCGATGTCCCAAAAGCGTCCCGAGAAGGTCTTCCGTGTGGGCTTCGTGAGCGCATCCGTGTTCGCGCATGACGTCGAGATCGACGGCAGCAAGCGGACGATGCGGAGCGTCAGCCTCCAGAAGCGGTATCTGGACGGCGAGGAGGTCAAGTACACCTCGTCGTTCAACCTGGCGGAACTCCCCCAGGCGATCCGCGTGATGGATCTGGCGCAGCGCTACGTCGAAGCCCGCGAAGCGGAAGTCCAGCTCAGCGACTGACCGTCATCACCCCGCTGGTTCGTTTCACCCCGGCAGGCCCTCGCTTGAGGACCTGCCGGGCATTTCTTCACCGAAGCCATCACCGTCCATAACCGGATCGGAATTCCCTGCCATGTACCTGACCGTCCGCGAAGTCGCGAAGAGGCTGCAGGTCAGCGCGTCGTGCGTCTACCAGTTGATTGACATGGGCAAGCTCCCGCACTTCCGGATAGGGGTCGGCCGGGGCGTGATTCGCATCCTGGAAGAGGATCTGAACGCGTACCTCTCCGCATCCCGTCAGGCTCCGCCCGCACCAGCCTTCACTGTTCGACGCGGAAAACTGAAGAGCATGAAGTTCTGACCTTCAGTTGGCTGCCGTCTCGGCTGCCTTCCGCATCTGCTGGACCTTTTTGTCGAGGTGCGCATAGTGAGCGGACAGCATCTTCGTATCGCTGTGCCCGAGCAGCTCGGCCATTTCCGCGATTCCGACGCCGCCCGCCAGGCCTTCCGTCGCGAACGTGTGGCGGTACGCGTAGGCCACCACTCCGGCCGGCAGTTTCAGCTTCTCGCGCAGCCGCCGCATCCGACAGCGCACGGCATTGGCCGTCCACGGTTCCCCGCGCGAGTTACGATACAGCGGACCGTCAGGGTGGCGCTGAACGAGCTCACGCGTCGTCTGACGCATCGACTCCGTCAGGTAGACGATGCGGGGCTTGCCGGTCTTCTTGCCGGTCTTGTGCTTCCCCAGAATCCACACCCCCGCCTCCAGGTCGACGTCCGCGGCCGTGACGCGGCGCAATTCGTCGGGTCGGGCGCCGGTCCCGCGAAGGCCCGCCACGAACCGACCGAACGCGTCGTCCGTGGCCTCGACGATCTTCTGGTGAATCGTGTCATCGACGATCGTCTCCCGGCGATCCATCGGCGGACGCTTCAGCCCGCGGATGGCGACGGGAATCTCGGCGAGGAGTCCTTCCTCGTAGCCCCAGTTGACGACCCGCTTCACGCAGGTCATCGCCTGACGCCGCGTCGACTGGCTCCAGCCCGGATGCTTGCCGAGCCAGCCTTCGACATGCTGCTTCCGGATGGACTGGACCGGGCCATCGAAGTGGTCGTCGAAGTCGGCAAGGAACCGGTGGTACCACGACGTCGTGGACGGCTCGTTCGCGCGCTTCGACCAGACCAGGAACCGCTGGCAGACCTCGTTGAACGAGATCAGGGGCGTCGCGGCGGGGTTGAGCCGGCCGTCGGCCGCCATCAGCTCGTAGAAGCTCTGCAGCGCGGCGGCCTCGTTGTCCTGGCCCTGCGCGAGCTTCGTCTGGACCCGTTTGCCGTTCACGCGGCGGGTCACATACCACCAGCCGTCCTGATGGCGGAACCAGGGACGCAGTTTCGCATTCGTCGTCATCGCAAGCCCTCCAATCACCTGTAAAAGCAGGCAGTGAGTGGAAAGCTCGCTGTTCTCAGCCCCTCAACAGTTTGCACCTGTTGAGGGGTTTTGGGTGCATCTTTGGTGCATCGCACCCCGTCAGCACCTTTTCGACGATTCTGCAAACCTCTGTCGGATAAGGCTTTGTAAAGTCGGGACGACAGGATTCGAACCTGCGACCTCTTGACCCCCAGTCAAGCGCGCTAAACCAGACTGCGCCACGTCCCGTTTGACTTCAACTTGGTATTGTTTTGCTATCCACCCAGTCCGTCAGTCTTCCGACACGTACGGCATCAGGCCGATGAACCGCGCCCGAAGAATGGCTTCCCGAACCGCCCGCTGGTACTTCGCGCAGCTGCCGGTCCGGCGACGCGGCATGATGCGGCCTTCGCGGTCGACCATCGAGCGAAGCAGACGAACGTCCTTGTAGTCGACATAAACCGGCCGCGGCGAATGGTCGCAGCCGTCGGGGCAGAAGCGGCACTTCAGCTTCTTCTTCAGACGCTGCCGCTTCTTGCGGATCTTCTTGATATCGGTCTTGTTGAACGGAGGCATTCTTCTGACAACCACTTCCAAGAGAATGGAACCGGCGGCTGGCCGGTCGAGTGAATCGTCTTTTCGAGCGATCCCGTCAATTCACTCGTGGGGCGAACCAGTCAACTCCCGTTCCGTCTTGCGATGGAGGAGCGTGCGGCTCAGGGATCGAGAAGTCGGCATTATGAGTTGTCCTGACCGAGCCTGCAATGGTGAGCGGGACTCAACGAACGGACATCTTCCAAAGCCGTCAGGTTCAGCCGACCCTGAAATACCCGGTGCGGTCGTCAACCGCCAATCGAGTACATCGGCCGGTCGGGCTGGATGAAGCGGGCGGTGTTGATCTCATGCCCTTCCTTCTTGGCCGACACGCTCTCGACGATAGCCCGGGCGATTGCCTCATCCGGTTCCCCGCCGCGAAGCATCGACTTGATGTCGGTCTCTTCGAGGCTGAACAGGCAGTTACGGATCTTCCCGTCTGCCGTCAGGCGGAAACGGTCGCAACTCATGCAGAAGGGCTGGCTGACCGACGCGATGAAGCCGATGCGGCCGACCCCATCCGCGAACTCGAATTCGGTGGCGGGGGCGTGCGGGTTCTGATCGGGGACCGGCGCCAGCGGCATGATGCCATTCGAGAGGGTCTCAATGATCTCGTGGGCGAACAGGACTTTCTCGCGTTCCCAGGCGTTGTCCGCGTCCAATGGCATGAACTCGATGAACCGCATCTCGACGCCGGTCTCGCGGGCGAAACGGCCGAGCGGGATGATCTCATCCTCGGTCAGTCCCCGCACCGAAACCGCGTTGATTTTCACCGGATCGAATCCAACCCGCTGGGCGACCTGGATCCCCTCGATCACCTTCTCGAAGCCGTCCCGACGCGTGATCTCGCGAAACTTCTCGGGGCTCAGGGCGTCGAGACTGACGTTCAGCCGCCGCAATCCCGCATCCCATAGTTCCTGGGCCTGCTCGCCCAGCAGAATCCCGTTCGTCGTCACGCCGATGTCCAGAACGCCCGGGATGTCGCACAGCATCCGTACCAGGCGGTGCAGTTCGCGGCGGACGAGAGGCTCTCCGCCGGTCAGCCGGATCTTGTTGACCCCCAGCGACACGGCGACCCGCGCAAATCGCTCGATCTCCTCGAACGTGAGGAGTTCCCTGCGATTCATGAAGACCACATTGTCGGCCGGCATGCAGTAGAAGCAGCGGATATTGCAGCGGTCGGTGACGCTGATCCGCAGGTTCGTGTGGACGCGGCCAAAGCTGTCGACGAGCATAATCGAACGACGATGAAGTGCGGGCGGTAGATCGGACGAAACACGCGTCTCCACCGATATCATACCGGTTCGGTTCATCGCCAGTCAGTTCGACTGCCAGGGATCGCCTCCCTGCCACTCAAAAGAGCGCGGTTTCGCGGGTCGTTCCGCGACGACCTCCGCCTCTTCGGTCTCTTCGACCGGTTCGACAGTCCGTGCCGGACGAATGCCACGCATCCGGATCCGGGCCGATGGGGACGCCTCATCGTCGTCAGACGCTTCAGCAGACCCGTCCTCCGCGCGGTGCGAACGGTCCGCCGCACGCGACATCCGAGGACGGTCGGCCGTGTCCTCGCTGTCAGCCAACGAGCGAAGCGGATGGGCCGAAGGTTGCGGCTTCGACGAGATCGTCCTGGCACCGGCCGACTCCGGCTTGGAATCTGGAGCGCTCGCGGCGTTCAGACGGAACCGGCGGCGAGGGGTCGCTTCCTCGATTTCGTCGGCATCTTCCGATCCGACGTCGACGCCGACGACGCAAGAAGCCGTCAAATGCCGGGCCGGCGATCGTTCGAGCGTCCGCGGAGCGACATGATTTTGTGGTGCAGCCACGCTCCCCTGCCGGGCCGCCTGCTGCTGCATCAGGTCGCGGACCATTCGCTCAAGCTCGCGGATCCGTGTGTCGGACGGATTGCCGGATTCCTGCTCTGCGGGGACTTCATAAGAAGCCGGTTGAATGCCGCTCGCAGCACGCGGTGTCGCCGACTCCACAGGAGCGGTCGTGCGGGCCAGCGGGTGCTCGCCCTTCTTCCTGGTCATTGCCGCATTCGTGTCAATCGACTTCACCGAAAGTCCCGACGACGCGCCGCTGCCCGACGGTTCCTCACTCGCTGCGTCATTGTTCCGGGCCAGTGGCGGAGCGAGCGGCGCCCGATCATCGGTGGGGTCGATCGTCCCCGGAAGCGTGACCGACGTCATATCCGAATACAGCGTCGGGGCTCCCTTCGGAGTGAATCGGAGCTGCATCGTCACTTCGACCTGCTTGTGTCCCCCTTTCACATAGGGGACGAAGATGTTGTAGCACGGGCCCAGAGTTCCCTGGCTCTGGAAGTTCTGCCAGTCCGCCGCGAGAAAGTCGAACTGATGGATCGGCTTCCGCAGCTCGTCTGCCGTTCCCTGATCGTCGAACTCGTAGATCCGCACGTCCCCATCCGCAATCACCGGAGCCGCGCTGCCGCGCGTGAAGAACATGATCTGTCCCGCCATGCCGCGCGTGGGCAGTCCATTCGGGCCCGTCCCCTTGGCCGGCTGCCACAGACAGACCACTTCAATCGCAGGGTTTTCGGGGCTCGCCTTCCCCACCCGCAATCGCTCGAAGACAGACGTCGTCGAGCAGCCGGTGGCGAACAGCAGCAGCGCGAGAGCGGCGATGGGAGAGAGTTTCATGGGAGCCGAGAGGGAAAAGGCTGGCAATGGAGTTCGACTGGCGTGGACGGGACAGAGGAGTCGTGTTTCCGCCAGGTCAGGCCCGACGGCGACCCAAACGCACCGCTACCTTCGCATGGGCGACCATGTTCGAGTCGAGTTGGCTCCCGGCGGCGGGAGATCATTGGGGACGCCGTTCGGAGGATTCGGCTGCGGCGGACGCTGCGGGATCCGATTGGGCGGCGGATCCGGGACACCCGACGGTTCGAGGTTCGTTCGCGGCGGCGGCAGCGTTTCCTGCGTCGTGCTGCCGCGCATCCCCGGGATCGGAGACATCGAACCATCCGGGTAGCCCGGCATCACCGTGGTCGGGACGTTGTTCTCATCAAACAATCCCGGCCCCGACGGATAGCCTTCGCCCGGCTGCGGGCGGTTGAGATACCACTCCGGCGGCGGTGCCGAGTAGAGCGGCCCGTGAACCTCTTCCGCATCGCGTTCCACGAAGTGGAGCCGCTCCGCTTCCACCCGCTTGATGAGTTCCGAATCCGCCTCGTGCCTCACGACACGCGGTGTCAGGAACACGAGCAACTCCGTCCGGCGGACGTTGACCCCTTCATACCGGAACAGATTCCCGATGTAAGGGATGTCGCCGATCCAGGGGACCTTGCGTTCGAAGGCGTCGTCCGACTTCGTGATCATGCCGCCCAGCACGACCGTCTGGCCGTTCGGCACGCTGATCGTCGCCTGGGCCGACGTCGTGTTGATGATGGGACTGTCGACGGTGTTGCCGGTATTGATGTCGGTGAAGATCGGGACGCGGGTCGCCGAGACCGAGCTGCTGGTGGCGGCCACTTCCATCACAATCGTGCCGTCGGGGCTGATGCGCGGGATGACGTTGAGCACGATACCGACGTCCTTCAGCTGCACCTGCGGGCTGGCTGCGGTAAGTCCGGTGGTGGCGACGCCGGTGGCGACGGGCACCTGCTGACCGACGAGAATCTGTGCAATCTGGTTGTCGAGCGTGCGGATCTGCGGACGCGAGAGAACGTGGACCGTTCGCTTTGAGGAAAGCGCCCGGATGAGCACGCTCACCGATTCGCTGCTGGCCGACAGCACCAGTCCGCCGAAGCCCAGGTCCGGGTTCGTGCGGTTGAGGCTGAAGTTCGACAAGCCCTGACCGCCGACGCGGCCCGGATTCTGGGCGTTCGTGTTGTTCCCCAGCTGCTGGTTGTTGAACAGAAAGCCGGGGACGTTCGCGATGCTGCGGTTGAACAGAATGCTGTCCTGCACGCCAAGCTCGACGCCGTATTCGTCGTTATTCGTCAACGTCACTTCGACGAGCAGCGCCTGGATCGTCACTTCCTGCGGACGGCGGTCGAGCTTCTCGATCAGCTCCACCGCTTCCTGGTAGTACCGCGGCGTGGCGCTGATGATCAGGCTGTTCGACACCAGCTCGGGCACGACGATGACTTCACGTTCGAGCAATTCGACAGTGCTGACCAGGTTCGGATCGAGCTGAGCCAGGTCGCGCTGGGCCGTGAGGAACTGGTTGACCGCCAGCGCAATGTCGTTGGCGAACGTATTGCGGAGCTTGATGACTGTTTTCTTTCGCTCGCGGACGTCGCTCGCATCGAGCTTCAGCAGGATCGCTTCGACGATCTCCAGTGCGCCCTGCGGTCCGATGGCAATGATGCTGTTGGTGCGGCCGTCGACCGAGAACCGCAGCGGAATCAGTCCCGCACCGGAGCCTTCGGCCCCGGCGAGCTGCAATCCGCCCTGCGCTTGGTTGCTGGCGCCGAACTGTCCGCCGCCAAACTGCCCGCCCCCCTGCTGACCCTGACGCTGCGTCTGCCCGGTGAAGAGCTGCTGCAGCAGGTCGATCGTCGTGAGGGCCGAGCTGTTCGCGAGCGTGAAAACCTTGATCTGCGCGACCAGCGGCGTCGGCTGATCGAACGCCTGGATCAACGCTTCGATCAGCGGCATGCTCGCTTCGGGCGCCGACACGATCAGCGTGTTGCGACCGGGATCCGCCGTGACCCGAATGTCCGATAGAATGCCCGAGCGGATCAGCTTCTCGCGGTCGCCGTCGCTCGACAGAAATTCCAGGATGGTCGACTTCACATCGGTGAGGCCGGTCGGAGTCTGGCCCGTCCCGCCCCCTTGTCCGCCGCCGAACTGTCCGCCGGCGCCGGTCGGAACCTGCGGCGGACGAAGCACGCTCTGCAGCGCCTGGTTGATCAGCGCCGCAAGGTCGGTCGCGGTCGCATTCTCCAGCGGGAAGATCCGCATCCGCGCCACCGACGCCGACGTTCCCACGTCCAGCTTCTTGATCAGCCGGGCGACTTCCTTGAGGTCGTTCGGACGGGCGTAGACCACGATCGCGTTCGTCCGCACATCGGCGAACGTCTTCACTCGCGTCCCCATCGGCTTGCGGTCGGTGTAGAACGTGTCGATCGACGTGACGATCTGCGAGGCGACGGCGTACTTCAGCCGGAAGACTTCCACTTCCGCTTCCGGATCAACCGGCTGGTCGAGTGCTTCCGCCAGTTCGAGAACGGAATCCATCTCGCGGGACGGAGCGATGATGATGACCGAGTTCGGCTTCACCACCGGCACCACGCGGATCGACTTCCGCTGCTCGCCAATGAGAGGAGCGCGGACTTCACTGAGGGCGTCGTAAACGGACGTGAGGAGTTCGGCCATCGACTCCGAATTGACGTGCCGCAGGTTGAGCAGGTGGATGTCGGGCGTGGCGGTGTTGCCGGCGAGTTCCAGCACGCGAATCACATCGAGCACTGCATCGACGTCGTTGCGGTTGCCCGTGACGACCAGACCGACACCCGGCACGTCGCGGACGGTCACCGGCCCCTGCAGCGTGAGGTTCACCGGCGGCGAGAGGACCTGCGGGTTCGTGTTGCGGCCCCCATTACCGGCCGCTCCGTCCTGCAGCAGGGTCTCGGCCGGACGTCGTTGCGGTTGGTTGACGGGCGGGTTCTCCGTCCGCGGCTGAGCCCGCGGCGCCGGCTGTTCGTCGTCATTCGCCTGCGCGAGCTGGTTGATCGTCGCCTGAAGATGCGCCGCCAGCTTCGGATTCTCGCCCGCCACCGGCACGAGCCGCTCGGCCTCGCCTCGGTTCATCGGACGCGAATCGAGCAGCTGAATGAGGCGTTCAATCTGCCTGGCCCGGGCCGCCGGGGCCGACACGATCAGCTCGTTGTTGTCGGAGTCGATCCCGACCGTGTATTTCTGCGCGGCTCCCTTCGGGTCGTTGCCGCCACTTGCTTCGGCGGGACTGCGGACGGTGAAGGCCGGAAGCCCGTCGGGGCCGTCGTCGATCAATTCGGCATGCGCCTTCGAACCCTCGAAGATGGTGCGGGCCACTTCGACGGCCTTGCGGGTCTGGAGTGCGACACGCAGTTCGACCGGCCGCAGATCGACACGCCGCGATTCGGGCGTGACGTTGGAAGACTGGAGTTCCGACTTCAGCGACGGACGAAGCGTCTCGGTCGTGCGCGGCAGGGTGCGGCGCTGGGCGGGTCGAGTTTCTTCGGCAGCTTCCGCCTCGTCTGCGTCTCCGCTGTAATCCGCATGCTGAATCCGCGAACGCCCCGTCACCGAGGTGGCGCTGGCCTGCCGCACCGAGTCGGGCTCGTTGTCAGCCTCTTCAGTCTGTTCCGCGGTTCGCACCGCCGACTGTCCCATGCGGCGCTGCGGCACGATTGGCGGCCCGCCGGGGCGGGCGACGCCGTGGCTCGTCCCGTCTTTCGCTCCATTTAGCGAGGTGCGCCGGTAGTCGGTCCGCAGGTC
>JADZEF010000326.1 GCA_020850695.1 Planctomycetaceae bacterium
CGACCGAACACCAGGCTCGACGAGACTGTTTGTTCCGGCAACCGCTCGATGTATTTGAAACGGTATTTCAACGGGCAGGATCGATACGTCGAGATGGCGCTGAAACTCACGTAATCACGATCGGTCAAAGCCTGAGCAACGGCGTTTGGTGTTGAAGTCGCCGGTGCGATCATCGGACGGTCATCATCCAGGAAGGGAAGGAGATCGATATCCTGTACATCGTGCTGAGCGGCGTGCTGGAAGTGACGGGAACGTATCTGTCGGGGCCGCCGGTCCGGCTGGGCTCGGGCGAGATCGTGGGCGAAGTCTCGCTGCTCGACTCGCGTCCGCCAATCGCCACGGTCACGGCCGGGGAAGCATCGGTCGTGCTGGCGATTCCCAGGTCGCTGCTGCTGGACAAGCTCCGCAGCGATACCGCGTTCGCCGCCCATTTCTATCGCGCGATGGCCGTGCTGCTGGCGCACCGCATGCGCAACACGGGCCGTCACCTCGCACTTGGCAAAGACCAGAAGCTGGACGAGGACGCCCAGTACGACGACGAATTGAGTCCGGAATTGCTCGATGAAGTTCATCTGGCCGGACGCCGCTTCGACGAAATCCTGCAGCGATTGAAGTCCAAATAGCGTTTGCGAGATTCACTGCTCGACGATTCGCTCTCCCGAGATACGCCTCCATGCCGCGCGAAATCTTTCAGCCCCAGGCCCTCGATCGGCTCTCATCGCCCGAGCAGCTCGACCGGCTGATGACCGTCACCAATCCGCGCGCGTGGCTGGCGCTGGCGGGCGTCGGGCTGCTCGTGCTGGGGGCGCTCGCCTGGGGAATCTTCGGCGAGATCGATACCTCAGTCGCCGCTCACGGAGTCCTCACCCGTCCGGGAAGCATCCGTCAGATCGAGTCGACCGTGGGCGGGTCGGTCAGCGAACTGCTGGTCCTCATCGGCGACGAGGTGGCCGAAGGGCAGGAACTCCTCAAGATCACGCCCGGCGGCGGAAAGTCGGCCGTGACGGTCATCAGTCCGACTCACGGGCGGGTGCTCGACGTCTCGGTGCTGGAAGGGGACATCGTCGCGGAAAACGCCACCCTGTTGACCATCGAATCGCCCGACCGGCCTCTCGAAGCCGTCGTCTATGTGGCGGCGGCCGACGGTTACGAAATCGCGGAAGGCATGTCGGCGACGCTCAAGCCGGCCACGGCGGGCAAGCGCTATGCTCAGCTTCTTCGCGGCAAGGTCCGCAGTGTCAGCCGTTCGCCGGTGGGGCGGGCGGTCGTGCTCCGCAGCGTGCGCAGCGACGAATGGGCCGACAGCCTGCTGAGCCAGGGCCCGGCTCTGGAAGTCCGCATCGAACTGAAGGATTCGCTCCCCGAGATCTTCAGCGGCACTCCCTGCGATGCCCGGGTGACCGTCCTGAAAATGCGGCCGATCGAGCTTCTGTTGCCCACGTCCGCGGATTGAACACGACTTTGCCACCGCGTGGCGTGGAACCCGCACTTCTCCAAGAGATTCTTCCATCGTGGCGAGCTCCCCCGGCAAGACTTATCGTGCCACCCCGCGCTTCCGTACTCCGACCGTCCTGCAGATGGAAGCGGTCGAGTGCGGAGCTGCGGCCCTGGCCAGCGTTCTGGGGTATTACGGTCGCTTCGTCTCGCTCGAAGAGCTGCGGGCCGCGTGCGGCGTCTCGCGGGACGGCACGAAGGCCAGCAACATCCTGAAGGCCGCGCGCAACTACGGCCTGAAAGCCAAGGGCTTCAGCAAGCGCGCGGAAGAAACGCCCGACGTCCCGCTCCCCGCAATCGTCTTCTGGAACTTCAATCACTTCGTTGTGCTCGAAGGATTCCGTAAAGGGAAGGTCTATCTCAACGATCCCTCGATGGGCCCGCGTGTCGTCGATCAACAGGAGTTCGAGCAGTGCTTTACGGGGGTCATTCTCGTCTTCGAGCCTGACGAGAGCTTCGTGCGGGGCGGGTCGCGTCCGAGGGCGGCGGCGGCGCTGCGTTCGCGGCTGAAGAACGTCCTGTCGAGCGTCGCTTTCGTGCTGTTCGTCAGCCTGGCGCTTTCGCTGACGGGGCTGGTGCTTCCGATCTTCACGAAAGTTTTCGTCGACCACGTCCTGGTTCGCGAGAATCGCAGCTGGGTCGCGCCGCTGCTGATCGGCCTCGGAATCACGGCGGTGTTCCGAATGGGGCTGACGTGGATGCAGCGGAACGCGCTGCTGCGGCTGTCGACGAAGCTGGCGGTCGGATCGTCGTATCGCTTCCTGCAGCATCTCCTGCGGTTGCCGGTCGAGTTCTTCACGCAGCGGTACGGCGGCGAAGTCGGCGCGCGGATGGAGGCCAACGACCGCATTGCCAGCGTTCTCTCGGGGCAGGTGGCGGCGAACCTGTTGAACGTCCTGATGGCGGGGCTGTACCTGTTCCTGTTGATTCGTCTCGACGTCGTCCTGACGGTCATCACCGTCACGTTCGCCGCCTGCAATTTCATCGCGTTGAGACTGGTGTCGCGGCATCGCAAGGACGTCAGCGTGCACCTGCTGCAGGAGCGCGGCAAGCTGATGGGCATGTCGATGGCGGGGATCCAGGGAATCGAGAGCATCAAGGCGACCGGCCGCGAGCACGACTTCTTCAGCCGCTGGTCCGGGCAGATGGCGAAGACGCTGGTCTCCGAGCAGAAGTTCGAAGAGTCGTCGCTCGGGCTGGAGGCGGTCCCATCGTTTCTGACGATGCTGAGCACGGTCGCCATCCTGGGGGTCGGGGCGATGCGGGTGATGGACGGTCACATGACCGTGGGCGCCGTGGTCGCGTTCGCGGGGTTGATGCTCGGGTTCATGGACCCGATCAGCCAGCTGCTATCGTTGGGAGGGGACTTGCAGGAACTGGAGGGGGAGTTGGGCCGGCTTGACGACGTGCTGCGGCATCCGATCGATCCGGGGCTCGCCTCGGAGTCGATTCTGCCGCCTCCCGGCACGTCTCCCAAGCTGATGGGCCACGTCGAGCTGAAGGAGATCTCGTACGGCTACAGCCGGATGAGCCCGCCGCTCATCAGTGGATTCAACCTGTCGGCGCGGCCCGGGACGCGGGTCGCGTTCGTCGGCTTCAGCGCCAGCGGCAAGAGCACGCTGGCGAAGATCATCAGCGGGCTTTACCGGCCGTGGGACGGCGAGGTGCTGCTCGACGGGAAGCCGCGGACGGAAATCCCGCGATCGCAGATCGTCAATTCGGTGGCGATGGTCGACCAGGATTTCTTCCTGTACGAGGGATCGGTCCGCGACATTCTCACGCTCTGGGACAGCACGGTCCCTGAGTCGGACATGATTCAGGCGGCGAAGGACGCTTGCATCCACGAGGAAATCGCCGCCCGTCCCGGCGGCTATGACAGCCGGGTGGAGGAGGGGGGCCGCAACTTCAGCATCGGCCAGCAGCAGCGGCTGGAGATCGCGCGGGCCCTCGTGCTCAATCCGTCGGTCCTGATCCTGGATGAAGCGACCAGCGCCCTCGATCCGATCACCGAGCGACAGATCGACGAGAACCTGCGGCGGCGCGGCTGCACCTGCATCATCGTCGCGCATCGGCTGAGCACGATCCGCGACTGTGACGAAGTCATCGTGCTCGATCATGGGACGATCGTGCAGCGAGGGACGCACGAGTCGCTGCTTGCCGTGCGAGGGCCATACCAGGAGTTGATCAGTGCTTAGGGTGATGTCTGCCTTAGCGTGAATTGGAGACCCTGTGACGACGACCGGAAAGGCATGATTCACCACAGAGACACGGAGTCACGGAGAAATACAAGAGCGAAATGTCGAATTGGTCGGTTTGCACCGTGATCCACCGATTGCGGGTCGAGTGTTCCAGCCCCACTGCTGTCCTGTTCGATTCCGGATGGCTGGTTTTCTCCGTGTCTCCGTGTCTCCGTGTCTGTTCCGAAAATAGGCGTCACGCCCCCAAGCCATGCACAGGTGATGCCATTTTCATCATTGAGAGTGCGGCGAAGGCCTCATTCTCGACTCCGTGGTGAAATATTCCCCGTGTTATTGCGGCGGCTTCGATTATCCAGACGAGGCGATTGGAATCGGACCCGGCGCTTTTCAGAAAAACTCAGCAAAGTCTGCCCATGCCCACGATTGAAGTCCCGACAATCGACGTGCTGTTTGAGTCGGGCGTTGTCCGCGACATCGCGGGGAATCGGCCGTTGCTCCTCGATGACTTCGCCACGGTCTGGCAGGTTGTCCGCGGCCCGCTGGAAGTCTTCGCCACGCGCGTCGAAGCGGGCGAACCGACCGGCCCCCGGGTCTACGTCTGCACGCTCGAAGCGGGCCAGTTGATCTTCGGTGCGTCCCCGTCGGGCCCGGAGCAGATGAGTTTGATCGTCGTCGGAACCGCCGAATGCCAGGCTCGCAGCATCCCGCTGGAGCGGCTGCGCGAGGCGCTGTGGCAGCTTGGCTCCATCGAGGCGTATGGTCCGAAGTTCGACCAGTGGGTCTCCGAACTGTCGACGGCGGCGCGGGGAGACCAGCCGCAGAAGAACCTGTCGCTTCTACAGCCCGGGTCGCGTTCTCCCGTCGCGGCCGGCAAACGCGTCAGTCCCGTGGCCGGGACGCTCTGGATTTCGGGCGTCGGCGTGAGGGCGCGGTTCCTCGAACGGACGACGGTCGAACTCGGCAACGGGGAGGTCCCGTTTCCCCTCTCCAGCGCGGCGTCGGTGACGCTTGAGAAGGACGCACGGCTGAGCTGCCGGACGACGGCCGATGTGCTCGCCAGCGAGACCGAATCAAACGACACCATTCTTCCGGCGCTCGATCGCTTTCACCAGGTGATTCTGCAGCAGATCGCCGCCAACGCCGCCGCTGTCGCGGCCGCCGAACAGAGCCGCCTCGAGCTCCGCTCGGCGACCGACAGCGTCCGCTCGGCGGCCACCGTCTCTGCGCTGGCGGCGTCGCTCGTCGCCGGGAAAGCGGAGGAAACGGCGCTCGAACTTTCGCCCGATCCTCTGGTCGCCGCCTGCCAGCTCGTCGGTGCGCGGATGCACGTCGAGATCGTGCCGCCGAAGGCGTCCCGGAGGGCGTCGTCGCGCGATCCGGTCGAAGCGGTCGCCCATGCCTCGCGCATCCGGACCCGCCGGATCGTGCTTTCGGGCGAGTGGTGGGCGCAGGACGGCGGCCCTCTCGTGGGATTCACATCCGAAGAACAGCCGGTCGCGCTGCTGCCACTCTCGGCGTCGCGATACGAAATCGTCAACCCCGCCACGCGCCGCCGCGAACCGCTCACCCCGGAAGCGGCCCGGGCTCTCTCGACGACCGCCTACTGCTTTTATCGGCCCTTTCCCGAGAAGCGGCTCGGCTCGCGCGATCTGATTCGTCTGGGCGTCGGCGGCACGTCGAGAGACTGGATCGCCGTCGGACTGACGGGACTGCTGGGGGCGATCATCGGCCTCTTCCCGCCCATCGCGACCGGCATCCTCTTCGACCGCACAATTCCCGAAAACGACCGCAACGGTTTGATGCTCCTCGTCCTGGCCATGGTGGTCGGCACGTTCGTGGCGGCCATCATGCAGTTCACGCAGGGGGTCGCCATGCTGCGGATCCAGACCCGCATGGACGGCTCGACCGAGGCGGGGCTGTGGGACCGGCTCCTGAATCTTCCCGCGTCGTTCTTCCGGCAGTTCGCCTCGGGCGATCTCGCGATGCGGGCAATGGGACTGAGCCGCATCCGGCAGGCGCTGACGGAAGCCGCCATGTCGACGATGCTGACGTTCGTGTTTTCGGGCGTTTCCTTCGTGCTGCTCTACTGGTACGACGTCCGGCTGGCGAACCTGGCGCTGTTGCTGTATCTGGCGGTTATCGCCGTGACGGTCGTGGCGACGTTGGCTCAGCTCGACCTCGAGCGAAAGAGCTATCACGTGCGGGGCCGCGTGGCCGGAATCATCCTGCAGTTGCTGACGGGCATCGCCCGCATCCGGGTGGCCGGCGCCGAGAACCGGGCCATCGACTACTGGGCGAAGAACTACAGCGAGCAGATGCGGCTGACGGTCCGCGCCCAGACGATCTCGAACAACCTGGGAACGTTCATGGCGATCGTCCCGGCGATCGCGTCGCTGCTCGTGTTCTACAAGGTCTCTGCATTGCCTCCGAGAAGCCTGTCGCTCGCGAGCTTCCTGGCGTTCAATGCCGCGTTCGTCGAAGTGATCATGTCGGCCGTGATGATGAGCGGAACGATCAGTTCGGTCCTCGAAGTCGTTCCTCTGTATGAGCGGGCGTCGCCCGTGCTCAAGGCACTTCCCGAATCGTTCGAAGCGCAGCGCGATCCGGGCGAACTGACGGGGGACGTCGAGGTCAGCCATGTGAGTTTCCGTTATGAGCCGGACGGTCCACTGATTCTGAACGACGTGACGATGCACATCCGGCCGGGAGAATTCGTGGCGATCGTTGGTCCTTCCGGTGCGGGAAAGTCGACCATCCTGCGGATGCTGCTGGGGTTCGAGACCCCTTCGTCCGGGTCGATCTACTATGATCGAGAGGACATCACCGGGGTCGACCTGCAGGCGCTGCGGCGGCAGATCGGCGTGGTGCTGCAGAACGGGCGGCTGAGTCCCGGGGATCTTTTTTCGAACATCACGGGCTCGGGCGCGTTTACTCTGGAAGACGCCTGGGAAGCGGCCCGCATGAGCGGCCTCGAGTCGGACATCAAGCAAATGCCGATGGGCATGTACACGGTCATCACCGAAGGGGAGAGCACGTTTTCGGGCGGGCAGCGTCAACGCCTTCTGATCGCCCGGGCGATCGTCTCCCGGCCAAAGATCCTGTTATTCGACGAGGCGACCAGCGCGCTGGACAACGTCACGCAGGCGACCGTCAGCCAGAGCCTCGAAGGATTGAAGTCGACCCGCATTGTCATCGCGCATCGGCTCAGCACGATCATCAATGCCGATCGGATTTTCGTAATGGAGAAAGGGCGGCTCGTTCAGCAGGGAACTTACGAAGAACTGATGCAGCAGCCGGGAACATTCGCCGAATTGGCGAAGCGTCAACTGGCCTGACGATCGGCTCTCGGCGCTGTGGACGGCGGGAGAAAAGATTTCACACGACAACACTCATCGTGCCAGGTCGAAGGAGACGGCGACGTGTCCTCTGCAAGCGTGACTTCCCCTGCCGATCAGACGCCATTGATGGGCGAGCAGGAGAGGCACGCCGCGGAGCAGCTCAGCATGCAGGAGCAGAGCGTGCCCCTGCGCGTGCCTGGCTACGAGCAGGAGCAGTTTCTGGGGCGCGGCACATTTGGAGAGGTCTGGGTCGCCGTCGACTGCAACACGGGCCGCAAGGCGGCGATCAAGTTCTATCACCGCCGCGGCGGACTCGACTGGTCGCTTCTCTCTCGGGAAGTCGAGAAGCTGCGGCACCTCTTCAGCGACCGCTACGTGGTGCAGCTGCTCGGCGTCGGCTGGGACGCCGATCCGCCGTATTACGTCATGGAGTACATGGAGCGCGGATCGCTCGAAGACCGACTGCGTTCGGCGCCGATCACGGTGGCGGAAGCGGTGAGTTTCGCCCGCGAGGTGGCCGTCGGCCTGATGCATGCTCATGGAAAAGGCATTCTGCACTGCGACCTGAAGCCGGCGAACATCATGCTGGACCAGGACGACAAGCCCCGCCTGGCGGACTTCGGCCAGTCGCGGCTCTCGACCGAGCATTCGCCGGCGCTCGGAACACTCTTCTACATGGCGCCCGAGCAGGCCGATCTGAAATCGATTCCGGATGTCCGCTGGGACGTCTACGCCCTGGGGGCGCTCCTGTATCGCATGCTGACGGGTGAGCCTCCCCACCGCACCGAAGCGGGAGTTGCCGAGATCCTGGAGCCGAACCGGCTGGAAGAGCGGCTGGAGCGTTATCGTCGTTTCCTTCGGAGCTCGCCCCTTCCGCAGGCCCATCGGCGGGTTCCCGGAGTCGACGCTGCGCTGGTTCACATCATCGACCGGTGCCTCGCGATCAATCCGCATGACCGATATCGCAATGTGCAGGAGGTTCTGCACGCGCTCGACTCCCGCGGCATGAAGCGCGCCCGGCGGCCGCTGCTTGTGCTGGGCGCCGTCGCCCCTGTCCTCGTGCTGCTGATGATGGGTTGGATCGGACGCTCGATGCTGGGCCGGACGCTCGGCGTCTCGCGGGAAGCTCTGACGCAGAGAGCGCTCGAAAGCGACGGATTCGCGGCCCAGTCGGTGGCGGACCAGTTCGCTCTCGAAGTCGACCGCCGCTGGAGGATCCTGGAACGGGAAGCGGCGGACCCTCATATGCGGGCCTCGCTCGAAGCCCTGTTCCGCCTCGGCGTCGATTCGGACGAAGGCAGGACCATGCAGGAGCGATTGCAGCAATGGCTCGAGGAGCGAAACCACGCGCTCGACCGGCAGTTCACTCCCGCCACCCGGGCCACCGGCTGGTTTCTCAACGATCGGGCGGGCTTTCAGGTGGCGCGCAGCCCCATGGATGCCGCCGTTCTCAACAAGAACTGGGCCTTCCGGGACTACTTCCACGGACAGGGAAACGATCTCGACCCGAAGTCGCCTGTGCGGCCTACTCCATTGAAGTCCCCGCACCGTTCCGCGGTTTACCGAAGTCAATCGACGAATACGCTGATGGTGGCATTCAGCGTTCCGATCCGGGCCGACGATTCCGAATCGTCCGACCCCATCGGAGTGCTGGCGATGGCCGTCGACCTCGGGCATTTCGCCGAGCTTCAGGGAACCCGCAGCCAGTTCGCGGCCATGATCGATATGCGAGCCGACGCGACTGGCCGGAAAGGGCGCTTCGTCGAGCATCCGCAACTCGCACGCCAGCAGAAGCCGGGTTCGTCCAGGGGGTTCGACTTTTACGTCGCGCCGGAGGTCGTCTCACTGGCCGAACGGCTCAGCCGACGCAAGCAGGATTCTCTCAGCGAGCGGATGAACGGAGAGGCGGACAAGCGATCCGACGCGGCAGTCCCGGAATCCGTTGAGGGCGAACACCCGTTCCTCTCCGATTACCAGGATCCCGTCGTGAATGACCCGACCAAACGATGGCTGGCTGCCTTCGAACCTGTCGTCGTGGCCCGCGGGCGAGATCAAGTCGTCGAAACAGGATGGGTGGTCGTCGTTCAGGAGCCGCAGGAAGCGACGCTCCAGCCGCTCTCGCAGCTCGGAGGACAACTGGTTCGCGCCGGTCTCGTCGGTCTGGGGCTCGTGCTGGCGGTCGTCGCCGCTCTCTGGGCGTTCGTGCTTCTCGTGCTCGATCCTTCGGGCGATTCGCGTCTCACTCGGTTTCTACGGCGAAGCGTCGGTCTGCCGTCGTCCTCTTCGGCATCGACCGGAAGCAGCTCGACGGCATCCCGGTCGGGCTCGGTCTCGACAGGATCGTCTGTTGCGTCGGGATCGTCGGTCTCGCCCGGTTCCGTCGCGGAATCTCGCGATGAGAAGCACGGCGAACCCTCCAAGTGATGCGATGATAGTCCGAATCCCCTGTTGAAACGTTACGGAATGGCCCCCGGCCAAGTGACCCATGGCTGAATTGACGGCAATAGGCGAACGCGACGAGGATCGCTGGCGACGAACCCTGCCCGAGCAGGAATTGATCGTGCTCAGTCGGGACGGCGACGGCTGGACGGTCCCGTGGGAAAAGTGGATCTCAAGGCATCATGCCGAGCTGACCTGGAGCGGCGGCGTTCTGAGCGTGCGGCAACTGGATTCGGCCCGCAATCCCATCTACTTCCGCGGCCGTGAATCCCGAGCGTTCGAGCTCCGCGGGGGAGAATGTTTCGTCATCGGCCGCACGGTGTTTCAGGTTCACGATGAGCGTCCCGCGCCCCTTCCCGAAATCAAGCCGGTCCTCCAGGTGCGAACGGTCGGAGAGCACGAGCTGGAGCGGATTCCATTCCGTGACGCGCCGCATCGGATCGACGTGCTCAACCAGTTGCCCCGGGTCATCGCCAGCGCGACCGACGACACCGAGCTGTTCATCCAGCTGGTCAATCTGCTTCTGGCCAGCATTCAGCGCGCGGACGCCATCGCGATCGTTTCGGTCTCGTCGGAGGCGGACGACGCCGAGGTCGTCGTGCTGCATGTCGATGAGCGGCGTTCCACAGAGGGAGAGTTCCGGCCGAGCCATCGTCTGGTCCGCGAGGCGGTGAACCGCGTGAAACGCACCGTGCTTCATGTGTGGGCTTCGGAAGGGGATCGCGGGGCCGAATCGGGCTATACCCTTCAAGGGAATTTCGACTGGGCCTTCTGCACGCCGGTGCCGGGAGATGCCTGCAAGGGGTGGGGCATTTACGTCGTCGGAAGGCTGGCCGGAGACGCGGCCTCGACGATCCTGGCTCCGTGGGATTCGAACGAGCTGGGGGACGACGTCAAGTTCACCGAGCTTGTCGCGGCGATCCTGAGTTCCTTGAGGCAGGTGCGAAAGCTGCAGCGCGATCAGGCGCAGCTCAGCCAGTTCTTCTCACCGGCGGTTCAGCGGGTCTTGACCGCGGAAGATCCCGAGCAGGCGCTCAAACCACGAGAGACTGACGTCACGGTGCTGTTCTGCGACCTTCGCGGTTTTTCGCGCAAGGTCGAGAAGAGTGCGGAGAACCTGCTGGCCGTTCTCGACCGGGTCAGCCTGGCGCTGGGGGTGATGACGCAGAACATCCTCGACCACAAGGGGGTGATCGCCGATTTTCTGGGCGACGCCGCTCTGGGGTTCTGGGGGTGGCCGCTGTCTCAGCCGGACATGGTCCAGCAGGCGTGCCTCGCGGCGCTCGGGATCCGCTCGTCGTACGAGGAATTCGCCCGCAAGCAGGACCATCCGCTTTCCGAGTTCCGCGTCGGGATCGGGGTGGCGACAGGGCGTGCCGTCGCCGGTCGGATCGGGAGCCTCAATCAGTCGAAAGTGACCGTCTTCGGACCGGTGGTCAACCTCGCCTCACGACTGGAGGGAATGACGAAGCTTCTGAGGGTCCCCATCCTGCTGGATGAAGCGACGGCCCAGGTGGTGAAGGAGCGGATGCCGCCGGAGCTGGCGCGTTGCCGGCGTCTGGCGGTCGTCCGCCCCTTCGGACTGGCCACGCCGCTTACCGTCAGCGAGCTTCTGATGCCGGCTTCCACCTTTCCGTCGCTGTCCAACTCGCATCTCGCCGAGTATGAATCCGCCCTCGATGCGTTCCTCAAGGGGCAATGGTCCGTCGCTTACGAACGGCTGCATCATGTTCCGCCGCAGGACCTGGGCAAGGATCTTCTGACCGGCTTCATCATCCAGCACAACCACACGCCGCCGCCCGACTGGGACGGAGTGATCCCGCTGGGCAGCAAGTCCTGATCTCCACAGATCGCACCTGTGCTGGGCCGTTGGTTTGGCGCGGCCCGTCGGTGGATTGTGGTTCGTCACAGATTTCGGGCACGATCCTGCTTCGAAGCGATCGGGCAGGTTTCAGAAAATGAGAGGCCGCCGTTGAAGGACACTGATCAGGCACCCATCCTTCCGAACTGGTTCGCTCCGGCGCACTGGGCGCTGGATGGGGAGTTTGTTTTCGCCGCCCTGCTGACCTCGCTGCTGGTCGTCGTTCTGCCTCGCCACGAGCGCCGGCAATCGGTGCAATCGATCGTGCTGCTGGCATTGGGAGCCCTCGGCTGGCTTCTGGTCCGACTTTCTCATGGAAGCGAATTCGACCGGGCGCTCACTCTCGGATCGACGCTGTTCCTGCTTTTGTGCATCGGGCGGACGGCCTTTCTGCTGGCGGTGACACTGGCACAGCGCGTGCTGAAGTTGACCTTTCAGACGATCTATCTCGACGTCATCCTCTGCGGAATCTACGTCGCCGCACTCCTGACGACGTTGAGTCTGGCGGGCGTGCGGGCGGGCGAGTTGTTCGCCGGCTCGGCGATCGTCACGGCCATCATCGGGTTGTCACTCAAGGACACTCTAGGGAACCTCTTTGCGGGATTGGCCATCCAGGTCCATCAGCCGTTCGACGTCGACGACTGGATCCAGTTCAACGACCGCCGCGACCATATCGGCAAGGTGCGCGAGATCAACTGGCGGGCGACGACCGTCGTCACTTTGGACGCCGTGGAAGTGGTGATCCCGAACAGCAAGTTGGCCGAGATGCCGGTGACCGTCTTCACCCGGCCGAAGCCCTGGTCGAGGCGTTCAATTTTCTTTGTGTGCCCTTACGGCGTTCCGCCGGCCCGGGTGCAGGCGATTGTGCTGGAAGCGGTTCGCGGCGCGTGGGGCGTGGCGGAAGATCCGCCGCCTTCGGTCGTGTCGAATGCCTTTAACGAGCGTGGCGTCGAATACTGGCTGCGGTTCTTCACGTCGGAGTTCGACCGGCGCGACCGAGTGGACGGCGGCGTTCGCGATCGCGTGTGGTACGGGCTGGCCCGCCATGGAATCGTGATGCCGACGTCGCCCCACAGCGTGGAGTTGCGTCCGATCGAACACGATGAGGACGCTGGCGATCTCTTCGAACTCCCGCCGCCCGAGGCCGTCCTGCGGAGGGTCAGCCTCTTTTCCGAACTGCCGGACGACGCGCTGGCAATCCTGGCGCACGGAGCCCGGCTGCAGCGGTACCTTCCAGATGAAGTGATCATCCAACAAGGGTCCGAGGGAAGCGAGCTGTACGTGATCGAGTCGGGACGAGTCGCGGTCTTTGCGGGAGGTGTGGGCGATGCGGAACGGCTTCTGAGCCATCTTGGTCCGGGAGATTTCTTCGGAGAGATGTCGCTGCTGGTGGGCGAGCCGCGCAGGGCGACGGTCCGCGCTGTCACCGAATGCGAGCTGCTGGTCGTCAACAAGCCGGCGATGGCGGCGGTCTTCGAACGCACGCCCGAACTGGCCGCACGGGTCAGCGAGATCGTCGCCCAGCGCCGCGCCGGACTGGCCGCTCATCATGCGAGCCTGCAGGTGGCGGAGGAACCGCCGACGGCCTCGAATCTGCTGGCGCGCATCCGGAAATACTTCGGCGCGGAATGAAATGCGGCGGGGCTCGCCCGATCTGAGAGCGGATCGGCGGGATGGGACGTCGAACGAGCGGCCCGAACCTCATTCCGCAGGCGTTGCGGCGAGAACCGGAAAAACGGCCTGGAAATAGGCTCGGCACATCGCTCGAGTGAACTGTCGATGGGGCGTCCCCAGGCTCGGACAGCCGAGGCGAATAGTCTGGCTCGCCAACTTTGCCAGCACGGCCGGCGGGAAGGCATCGATGTGGAAATCGATGATCGGCGTTTCTGCGGGGCCTCCGTCGTCGATCGTGCGGATGGTGAAATACTCTGGAGCGAAGTTGCAGTCGAGCGGGAAGCCCTTGCCGCGGAGATCGTGGACGGCGGCCGTCCAGCGCTTGATGCGCGTGAGAGTCTCGCACGTGGCGGGAACTGTCAGAAGATTCTCCAGGCCAGCCACGCAGGCCAGGCTGAAGGTCGCGAGGAAGGCCGAAAAGTCGACGTGGTGGTGAATGATCCGTGCCTGGAAGTCCGGCGTGAAAACTTCCGCTCCGCGACGCCGCAGGACATCGACGACGAGCAGATGCAGCGGGTTGACCACATCCAGAACGCCTGAGGCGAAGCCGTTCCCCATCGTCCTGGCGAACCCGACATGTCGCAGTCCCCGCAGCAGTTCGGAGGCACATCGAGTGTCGTCGTCCGTTGCGTGATCCCGCAACCACAAGTCGGTGAAATGTCGTCCCATGCGTTCGGCGCATCGTCGAAACTGGGCCAGCAACGGATCGACGCGATCGACTTCGAACAACGCCGCAAAGCGCTTCCATGGCAGGATGGCGATGGAAACTCCATCCTGTTCAATCCTTTTTGCGCCTTCAGGGACGCGCAGTTCAGGGCGATCGCACGGGATGACGAACGCCTCTCGATCCAGCCACGGCCCCATCGCCTTCATGACGTCCCGGATCGATCGGGCCAGGACGGATTGCGTCTGGCTGCGGACGAGGGACTGAACCTGCTGAAAAGTCTCCGCTCGAGCCAGCTCGTGGGGGTCGACGACGTCCCTGATGGCCCCCCGATGGAGCCGGCAGAACAACTCCGCCATGCCAGGGCGGTGACTCGTTCTCGAGGAATGGGTCGACGGCGATTCGAGCTCTCGAACTTCACCGTTTAGAGTTCCGTGAGGTTCGACAATGAGAGCCCGCAAAACGTCTCGAACAGGCGAATCGGCGCTGGAGCCGTCCTGCGCCGCCGCAAGGAAGTCTTCGAGATACCCGGCGTAGCGATCGCCGATGCGTCCGGTTGAAAATGCCTGTTCGATGTCATCGAAGGTCATTGGCCTGGCGATCTCGAAGGTTTAGCGGAAGAACAGATGTTGTGGTGATCTTCCGACTGGACATTGCGAAGATTCTGCGAAGTTCGACGTCGACAACGGGCCTGGGTCTCGACAGCGTTTCCATCGATTTTCTGCCTGCTCTCTATGCTACGCGTCGGCGGGTTCCCGCCGCACACTACGTTACCAGCGCGACTGCCCCGACGATCAACGCTCTGCCGCGGCTGGATCGAATCAACGCCGTCTGCCACGTATCGCTGGTCGGAAGCAATAAAGGTCCGGTCCGAACCCCCGAGCGGTTCGTCAATCACGCACTCTCGACAAACAGGTCGAAATCCGCGGTCGCTTCGGCGTCATCCAGCGGCGGGATGCGAATGCGGCTCGAGAACGTGAGTCTGAACTCGACGATCCAGACTTCTCCTGTGTACCCGTGGAACGCTCACTCCCGACATCATCGCCAACTCGCACCGCTTCGCGCCCCGACTTTCGTTGTCACCCGCGTCCCGCGGGACGGTCCCTTCGGACGCGAAGTGTTGCATTCGGGCAACATCCCTGTCGCCTGATGGCAGCGCGCAAACCGTTTCGCGGGGGCAACATTTCGGCTTCACCGTCCTATTCCTCAGCACGCGATGAAAAGGGCATTCCGGCCGGAATTCGAGCAGTTGATTCTCAACTCTCCGTCCCCCGCGAGACGATATCACTCTCAGCAGCGGACCGGTGGATGCCGAAGCCTGCAAGATCTGGATGATCCTGAGAGTTTCGGCACAATCGAACTTGTCCGCTGCACATCGGGCGAGACCGAATCTCTCCAACCCTTTGGAAAGACGAACGTTAGCTCGGATCGTTTCAGCGACTGTCTCGCGTCGGACCTGCGGGGCCGGCAAACCTCGGGAGGATGTTCCTCCCTCTTCGGACCCAGGACGGACCGAAGTTCACAACTTGAGGCGGCGTCAAGACTTCATGACGACGCGCCGCTTCCCGCCGCGTGCAACTTCGAAGGTGTCCCATGTCCATTCCCGCCAAGTCGCCGTTGTACCCGTTTCCTGTTCTGCGGTATGATGCGGACGAGACCGAAGGACTCGACGGTGCCCCCGCACAATCGTCGGCGTCCACAGACCCGCAAGCAGGAACCGCCGACATGGATGTGAACGGCCTCGGTTCGATCCGCAAAGTGTCCTATCCGAAGCTGATGCACCCCGCCGCCGAAGCCCGGCCCGAGGCGCCCGCAGCATCGACCCTGTCCCCGAAAGACACCCTCGAAATCTCGAAGACCAGCCGCGCCTCGGGCTCGGCCGCGTCGCAGTCGCTCCGTGCGGAGCGTCTGGCGCAGATCAAGGCGTCGATCGAAGACGGGAGCTACGACACCCCCGAACGGCTGGAAGCCGCTCTCGATCGGATGTTCTCGCATCTGGGTGTGTGGAACGACTGATCGTCGAACACGTCGTGGAGACAGGCCCGTACCGTGTGCGGGCCGTCCGCGAGTTCGACTGTGCTGGCCGCCTGACCCTTCTGTGACATGACCCGGAACCCAGGCGGACTTGTCCGTGCAGTCGACCACCACTCCCGATGTCGCCGCGGCCGATGAGATTGCCGCACTCAACGTCACCATCTCCCCCGTGGAAAAGTTCCAGGAGTACCTGGCCACCAAGGGGAAGCGGCTGACGACCGAGCGGGCGATCATCGTCGAAGAAGTCTTCGCCGGCCACGACCACTTCGACGCCGAGCACCTCGTCGCGCGGCTGTCGTCGCGAAAGGAAGGCCGCTCAGTCAGCCGGTCGACCGTGTACCGCACGCTCACGTGGCTGGAGGAAGCGGGCCTGCTCCGCAAGGTGGCCCGCACCAACGACCGCGAAGTCTACGAGCACGACTACGGTTACCCGCAGCACGATCACCTCATCTGCAAGCAGTGCGGGGAACTGATCGAGTTCCGCAACCAGGCGATCTCGGACATCCTCGATCAGATCGCCAACCAGCACAACTTCCGCATGGAAGGGCACCGGCTGGAGGTTTACGGCCGCTGCGAAAAGTGCTGCCGCCCGGCCCAGCGCCGCCCCGGCAAGCTCAACATGATCTGACGCCGCGATTCTGAACGCTGTGCGATGGCACGGCGGCTTGTGCGGTGGTCGATCGGCGACTCGATCCGTATGAAGGGTTGACGTCGGGCCTTTGCGCTCTGACGATCGATGATCTCCGGCCACGGCAGTCTCGCGTCGTGAGGAGTTCCTTCCAGCCATCCTCGAAACCGCAACTTTGGTGTGTCGTCTGTGACGCCCGGGTCCGCAGCTTCGTGGTTAAATCAGGCGACCATGAACCGCAGCGACGCCCCGCTCAACGACCCAACCGCGCTCGCCCGCTTCGGCAATCTCGAAGTGGTGGTGCGGCTGATCGTCGAGGGGTTCATGATGGGGATGCACAAGAGCCCCTTCAAAGGATCGAGCGTCGAGTTCGTCGAGCATCGCCAGTATTTTCCCGGCGACGAAATCCGCCACATCGACTGGCGGGCCTACGGCAAGACCGGGCACTACTACATCAAGGAGTACGAAGACGAGACGAACGTCCGGTGTTATCTCTTTGTGGACTGCTCCGGCAGCATGAACTTCTCGGGGCAGACGCTGTCGAAGTTCGAGTACGCCCGGCATGTCGCGGCGTCATTGGGCTACCTCCTGCTGGCACAGCGAGACGCCGCAGGACTTCTCACCTTCGACACCAAAGTCCGCGACCGCTTCGATCCGTCGACCAGCCCGCGGCACTTTCAACGGCTGGTGAAGACGTTGCAGGACCGAAAGCCGGGGGGCGAAACGAGCCTGTCGTCTCTTATCGAAGAGGTGATTCCCACGATCAAACGCCGCAGCCTCATTGTGCTGCTGAGCGACTGCTTCGACGACCTCAACAAGTTGTCGTCGGTGCTCAAGCTGTTCCGGCATCATCGCCACGAGGTGCTGGTGATGCAGATCGTCGCCCCCGAAGAGGAAGAGTTCCCCTACAGCCGGCCGACGCAGTTCCGCAGCCTCGAACGGACGTCGCATCGCGTCCTGGTCGACCCGCACCAGCTGCGGGCCCACTACCTCGAACAATACCGCGCGGTCTGCGCCGAACTGGCGAAGAGGTGCGGGGGGTTGGGCGTCGACTATCACAAGCTGGTGACGCTCGAGCCCTACCACACGGCGCTGGGGCAGTTCCTCGA
>JADZEF010000327.1 GCA_020850695.1 Planctomycetaceae bacterium
CCGTCGCCTCGCCTGGCACTGGACGCCGCCGGAGGCGCTCCGGGAGTTGAAAGCGCTCGAAGCACAGGCTCGCAAGGAAGCGAAAATTGAAGGCCGCCAACGGCCTGCACGCCGCGTCGCCTGACCGCTCTTTGGGAATCGGCCCTGTCCTCGGTTCTGTCCTCTATTTCATAGCGATGGCAGATACATTGATCTGGCATACTACTCGGAAACCGTTGACGCTGAAATAGCTCGATGACAAATCGGCGCCACGTACTGCGCCGCGGCAGAGAAATGCGTTGAGCCGCCAATGGCCTCCTCGCACCACTCGATAGGTTCCGCCGTTTGGGCCGGAAGGATCGAGTGTGGCTGTTGTCTTGTATTCGTTTTCATTCCATCGATCC
Source organism: Planctomycetaceae bacterium (assembly GCA_020850695.1). GTDB lineage: Bacteria > Planctomycetota > Planctomycetia > Planctomycetales > Planctomycetaceae > JADZEF01. The sequence goes on from JADZEF010000327.1 coordinate 384, forward strand.
TGGCAGCATTCGCTCTGGTTCCCATGCATGTCAAACAGGCCGAACGCGTTCGGCAACAATGTTCCTACTGCATGTGGCCGGCCACCGGCGGTCCGGTCGTGCCAACCGAACTGCCGAAGATCGTTCGAGTCGTCACCAAACGAAAAAGCCGTCGTTGTCCCGGCACGGCAGGCGTATTCCCATTCCGCTTCTGTTGGCAGGCGATAGACCGCCTCATCCTGTTCGGTCATCCAAGTGCAGAAGGCAGCGGCGTCGTTCCATGAAATCACGGCCACCGGCGACTCGTCCGTCACCACGTAATTCGGCCGGAGATACGTTGGTTTTGGAGTGTCAGACGTTTTCGACGATTCAATGGCGGCTGTCTTCTCGGCTTCTGTTTGATATCCCGTCGCCGCCACGAACTTCTTGAATTGTCCGATTGTGACTTCCGTCGCTCCCAGCAGGAACGGTTTGGTAATCACAACCCGATGTTGCGGACGTTCGCCTGTTTCAATGCGACCCTTTACGTTCTTATCAACTCCGATTTCCGCAGCCACTTTCATGGCCACTTCGACTTGCTCGTCGGTGCTGCCCATCAGGAGCTCGCCGGGCGGGATGAGGCGGAACTTCATACCGATCGAGTTCGTATACTCGACCGGGATCTTCAAATACGCCGCCCATTCCTCCTGATGCTTTTTCGCCTGCGCCGCATCGAACGGGGCGATGGCGGGCTTTGGGGCGTCGGCTGGCCAGATGTGCCCGGCTGCGGACGGAGCGGTAGCGGACCCCTTTGGAGACGCCGGCCCTCCAACTTTCAACGCCTGTCGGACCGCGTCGACGGGCAGTGCAACACGGAAGCCGATGTCGAAGCCGCGGTGCTTCGGGTCGAAGCGATAGCGTGTCGCGGATCGGTAGGAATAATTTGTGCTTCCGATGAAGCTGCTGCCTCGGACCACGCGAAGGGATTTCGCCTGCATTGACCCCCGAGGGTCGACGGCGGGGGTTTCCCGGAACTGTTCGTAGTACGACAGGCTCCACCCGTCCTGAACCCACTCCCAGACGTTTCCATAGACGTCGAATAGTCCGAAAGGATTCGCTTTCAGCTCTCCCACCGGGTGAGTCCGCCCGTCGGAATTTCCGGCGTTCCAGCCGGCCTGCGACAAGCTTTCCCCGACATCGTCGAACCAGCATCGTGTTGCCGTTCCGGCCCGGCAGGCAAATTCCCATTCGGCCTCGACAGCCAGGCGGTAGCCTGTCCCTTCCAGCGTGGTGACGCTCTCCAAAGAGCGGAAGTAGAACGGCTTGAATTGCTCCTGCTGGCTCAGCTTGATGCAGAATTCGGCCGCGTCATTCCAGTTCACCCCTTCCACCGGGTGGTCGGACGCATCTAGGCCATTGACTTTGTCGGCACGGCTCTTGACGGTTCCGGTGGGGGCAAAGTGCGATGGCGTGCTGCCCATCGCTTTCTCGTACTGAGATTGCGTGACCTCGGTCGAACCGAGGTAAAACGGCTGCGTCAGGATCACTTTGTGGGGGGGACCTTCACTCTTCAGAGACTCTTGCCAGTGGGAATCTTCCCCCGGGATATGTCTGAGCGACTGCTGAGTTTCTTCTGGCGTACTGCCCATCACGAACTCGCCCGGCGGAATGATCCGGAACTTCATCCCGATGGAATTCGTGTATTCGACCGGCACGTTGAGATACTTCGCCCACTCTTCCTGATGCTTCTTCGCCTGGGCGGCATCGAATGGGGCGATGGCGGGCTTCGGAGCGTCGGCCGGCCAGCCGTGCCAGCGGGCGGGCGGAGTCGTGGATGATGACTTCGAATCGTCTCCTTTCCGCGTGATGCTGACTTCGGCCGAATCGTCCACTTCCAGCTTCGTCGTCGAACCGTCTTTGTTCTTGATCGTGATGAGGATCACGCCCAGCAGCAGCACCGCACCGAGGCCGCCCAGCGCCAGCCACGTCTTCTTTCGCGGCGGGACAGGGGGACGGGCCGAGGCGTTCGCGATGCGAGGTTGCGGGGCAGGTTCCAGCTGGGGGAATGTCGAGGGCAGGGTCGGAGTGTTGGCGGGGACCGGACCGACAGCGAATTCCGTGGAGGTCCCGGCAGGCGGGACCGACTTTTTCCCCTTGATAATCGGTTGCAGGGCGGCGACCAGTTCCTCGGCCGAGGCGTAGCGGTCGCGGGGTTCCTTCGCCATCAGCCGGTGGTAGATCGCTTCGAGTTCCGGCGGGATGTCGTGTGCGGAGCCAGCGGTGATCTCGATCGGCGCGCCGTCCGGCTTCTTCGCCCGGGCCAGCAGAGTCGTGCGAACCGCGGGCAGGTCCGGCGGCGGTTCCTGCACGTGCCCCATCATCTTCCGCGGCAGCGTCTGATGCTTGTCGTCGCCAAAGGGGGCGTGCCCGGTCAACAGATAGAATAGCGTGCAGCCAAGGGCATAAAGGTCACAAGCCGGGCCGACGGTGTGCGTGTTCTCCCATTGTTCGGGGGCCATGTAGTCGGGTGTCCCCAGGACCTGTCCGGTGCCGGTGAGCCCCGCACCCGGGTC
>JADZEF010000328.1 GCA_020850695.1 Planctomycetaceae bacterium
CTCAGGTACCCCAACGGGGTTCCATCCGCACGGGCCAGATGCTCGTTATGGAACCCCGTTGGGGTACCTGATGAAATCGATGCCCCACCCAGCGTGCGCTCGCCAGGCCTCGCGACGCTGGGCTATCGGATGGAACGCCTTCGGCGTACGGAGCACTTGCGTTCCCCCTCGCATCTCAACTCACGACTTCGGGCAATTCCTGTAACTAAGAATTGCTATGCCGTTTCGCTCCTGCGAAAGAATGATCGCCTTTTCGGCAGCCATCACGCTCTGCACGCGGGCAGCGAGGAAAAATGCGGGGATTTCTGGCGTCAAACGCCTCTTGACGCACTTATCCTCGCACCTCACAATCCCGCTCCCTTCGGTCGATTTCCCTCCTCGACACACTCTCGTCGCCGTCCTCCGCTCTCTGCGGACAAGGATGCCCCATGCGGATTCTCTGGAAGCCACTCCGGATGCTGGCCGACGCGCTCGTCGCCGATTCGTCGCCGCGCCAGCTGGCCTGGGGAACGGCACTCGGTTTGTTCGCCGGACTGGTGCCGAAGGACAACCTGACCGCGGCCGCCCTGATGGTCGTGATCTGCGCGCTGCGGGTGAACATGACAGCGGTTGCGATCGCGATGATGGCGTCGTCCTGGATCGGAACGCTGGCCGATCCCCTCACGCACCGTCTTGGCGAATGGCTACTGCGCCACGATCGGCTTCAGGAGTTCTGGACGACGCTCGCCAACCTGCCGGTCGTCCCGTGGACGGCGTTCAACAACACGGTGGTGCTAGGAAGTTTCGTGGCCGGGTTGGTGATGCTGTATCCACTCTACCGGCTCGTCGAATGGCCGGCCCGCCGCTATGTCCCTGCGCTGCAGAAGAGGCTTGCCCAGTACCGCATCGTGAAATGGCTCTGGGGGGCGGAGTGGACTCATCGCATCCTGGGCGCCTCGGCTCGGACGTCCACTTAGCGATCGCGCTTCACGCAGAGCGGATCGAGTGAGGTCCAGGCGGACTTCAATCGGAAGCCTGCGTCGCCTCCGTGGAGACGATTTCCTCAACCGCTCTCACGGCGTCCTTCAGGTGGAAGTCGATGACCAGAGGCAGATGATCCGACGCGATCCGCGACGCGGGAGTCTTCCAGATCTGGGCGTGCTTGATATTCAGCGGGCCGCGATAGAAGGCCTTGTCGAGCGCGCCCATGGCCAGCCAGGCGGGGAACGAGCGGAACCGCGAGGCGGGCGCGGTGGCACAATGGAAATCCATCGGCAGGAAGCGGGCCTTCGCGAGCTTGTTCCGCCAGTCGTTGAAGTCGCCGACAATCAGCGTGGGGAGATGATTCTGGGCACAGAACAATGAGTGCTTCAGAAGATGGTCGACCTGCCAGTGGCGCTCCCCCTCGGCCAGTCCCAAGTGCCAGTTGACCAGGTGCAGAGGTCCTTCGGGCGTTTCGACGATGGCCATCTGAGCGCCGCGCGGCTTCCGCCAGTTGAGCCGTAGCGAGACCTGGTGCTTTTCCAGGATGGGCCAGCGCGACAGCAACAGATTGCCATAGCCCCCCGTCTTCAGATGAACGTTCATCTGGTAGAGGCTGCCCTGGGCGTTGAAGTAGCGGGAGAGGAGGTTGGGCTGGTCGTGGTAGCGGGTGCGGCGGACGTGGCGGTCGACTTCCTGAAGGCAGATGAAGTCGGGATTGGCCTGCTCGATGACCTCGATGATTCGCTCGAGGGAGTAACGGCGGTCGCGTCCGCCGATCCCCTTGTGGATGTTGTAGCTGAGAACACGCACGGTCACGTTTCCTGCGGGACGTGAGAGGTTGGCGGCAAATCGTGCGACGCAGACCTCGCCACCGATCGGGCCGGGCTCGCACCAGACCATCCAAACTTAGGCGCACTCCGCAGTTACGTCCAGAGTTCTTCCCCCGAGGATCGCGGCATCATCACGACCTGGGTCGACCGCTGTCCCTTATTGACCCAACCTTTACGGATCATTATCATCCCGACCCTTTCTCTGGCCTCTCGTCCAACCTGATCTCTCCCTCTCCCAGCTTCTCGACCGGTCACGGATTGTCCGGTCCACCACTCCGCAAGGACGCCGGAAGTGCCCCTTTCCGGGCTCAGACTCCCACTGCGCACCTGGCTGCGGTCGGCAGCGGTCGCCTTCGCTTTCGCGATGGCCACCCTGTCCGGGTCCGTGCTGCGCGCCCAGGGAATGCTCGGAACGCAGCAGACGGAGAGCCTGCCGATCCAGGTGACCGCCGACTACTCGCAGGAGTGGCGGGAAGAAGGGGGCTCGGCGGCGATGCTGCGAGGCCGCTGCCAGATCATGCAGGGGGAACTCGCTCTCTCGGCCCAGAAGATGGTCGTGTGGCACCGGCTCGAATCCGACGACGCGGGACGCATCCATCACCTCGTCGTCTATCTTGAAGACGAAGCCCGCATCGACGACCCGGATCAGTCACGCAACGAGCCGGCCCGCATCGTCGAACTTTCCACCCGTGCAGGGATTGAAAACCAGACGGCGCGACGCGTCCGTGAGGAGCATGGCGACTCTGATCCATTGTTCCAGCGGGCGGTTGCCCGGCTGGAGCAGGTGCCCGACGGTGGCATCGAGCAGGCGCAGTTCGCGTTCCCGGCCCGCGTGCGGCAGCGCAAAGGAGGTCGTCCCGGTCCCTTCTCGGCGCTGACGGCGGCGAACCCGACGGCGGTCGCTCAAAACCCGGTCGGCGCTCCCGGGGTCGATCCCGGCGTGCGGCGGGTCAGGGTCTTTCCACGCAGCGCTGTCCCGTACAACATCCTGAGCTACCGCAACTCGAAGACGACCCCCCCCGAGCAGGTGTGGGTGCTGACCGGCGGCATCAACCTCATCGTCGAGGGAGTCGGCCAGGCGGGGACGGTCGATCTCGCGGCCGACCGCATGGTGATCTGGACGCAGGGGGGCGAAGATTTCGAGGAGTTCCGCCAGGAGTCGATGCAGTCGCGCAATCAGCCGTTCCAGGTTTACATGGAAGGGAACATCGTCATCCGGCAGGGGCAGAATGTCGCGAAGGCGGCCCGGGCGATCTATGACGCGCGCGAGGACCGCGGGCTGCTCCTTAATGCCGAACTGAAGTCCTACTTTCCTGACATCGGCGGCAGCGTGCGGGTGCGGGCCGAGCAGATCCGGCAGCTTTCACAGAAATCGTTCCAGGCCCGCAACGCCTGGACCTCTTCAAGCCAGTACGGCAAACCCGGCTACCGGCTGCAGTCGTCGGAGGTGTTCCTCGATTATCGGTATCCCGATCCATGGCTTGGGCTCGGCAAACCGGCGCTCGATCCGGTGACGGGCGCCGCGGCCCCCACTGAGATTCCGTACGTCACGGCCCTCGACAACACGTTCATGGTCGATGACGTCCCGCTGTTCTACTCGCCGTTCATCAGCGGGCCGGCGGAAGATCCCAACATTCCGCTCCGCAGCATCTTTTTCCGGCAGGACAACGTTTTCGGCACGGCGATCCGCTCGACGTGGGACATGTACCAACTGCTTGGGCTCAACGAACCGCCGGGGGTCGAATGGGACCTGCTGGCCGACTATCGTTCGAAGCGCGGACCGGCCATTGGAACCGGAACCCGCTATGAAGGGACCGAGCTGTTCGGACTGCGGGGGCGTTATCGCGGCGATGGCCTGATGTACTACGTCAACGACGGCGGGCGCGACAACCTCGGCGAGGGACGCCGCAGCCTCGGTTTCGACGGGGCCGATCGCGGCCGCATCACCGGGCACCATCGCCAGGACCTCGAGAACGGCGTCATCATTCAGGGTGAGTTCGGCTATCTCTCGGATCGCAACTTCCTCGAACAGTATTACGAAGCGATCGAGTTCGACCGCGGCAAGGACGTCGAGACGTTCCTCAATGTGCGGCAATCGATCGACAATGTGGCATGGGACGTGATCGGGCGTCCGCAGCTCAACCAGTTCGAGAATACGACGCGCTGGCTGCCGCGCGGCGATCTCTACGTCCTTTCCGAGCCGCTGTTCGACGGCAACCTCCTCTACAGCACGCATACTTCCGCCGGTTACGGGCAGCTCCGCCGCGCCGATCGACCGGACGATCCGAATGACATCTTCACGCCGATCCCCTACATCGTCGATGCCGAGGGGGCGGTGCTGATGACGCGGCACGAGTTGACGGCGCCGTTCAATCTCGGTCCGGTCAACATCGTTCCGTTCGTGATGGGCGAAGCCGCCTACTGGGGCGAAGACTTCACCGGCGACAGCATCAGCCGACTCTTCCTTAACGCAGGCATCCGCGGCAGCATGTCGTTCTGGAACGTCTACCCGACGGTTCAGAGCGACACGTTCAACCTCAACGGGCTGGCCCACAAAATCCGGCTCGAAGCCGAGTACTCGTGGACCGACTCGAGCCGCGACTTCTCGACCATCCCGCAATACAACGAAATCGACGAAGACGCGCAGGAACGCTTCCGCCAGCGGTTCCTGATCAACTCGTTCATGGGAGGCCCGCTGCCGGCCCAGTTCGACCCGCGGTTCTACGCGATCCGCAACGGAACGGGACTCGACCTGACGGCTCCGTACAACGAACTCGTCGACGACCAGCAGGTCGTCCGCATGGCCATCCGCCAGCGGCTGCAGACGAAAGTCGGACCTATGGGGAACCAGCGGATCCGCGACTGGATGACGCTCGACCTCGAAGCGTCGTTTTTCCCGGATGCGAACCGCGACAACTTCGGCGAAGACTTCGGCCTGCTTGGCGCCCGCTACAGCTGGAACGTCGGCGAGCGGACCGCCATCCTGGCGAACGTCCTGTACGACCTCTTCGAACCCGGCCAGCAATTGTGGAACCTCGGCATCCTGACGCAGCGCAGCGAGCGCGGCAGCCTGTACGTCGGCTTGCGGCAGGTGAAGGGGGGACCGATCGACAGCGAGATTCTCACGGCCTCATACAGCTACCGCATGAGCCCGAAGTGGATCTCGACGTTCGGAACGGCGTTCGACCTGAAGGAAGGCCGCAACGTCGGCCAGTCGCTCACCATCACGCGGGTCGGCGCCGACTTCCTCGTGCACATGGGAGCGAACGTCGACACCAGCAAGGGGAATGCGGGGATCCAGCTCTCGCTCGAGCCGCGGTTCGGAAACAAGCGGGTTTCGAGCAACAACAACAGCCCGCTGCTGAACAGCCTGATTCCGCCGCAATAACGAGCGTCACGGCTTCGGCTTCTGCTTCTGGTCGAGCAGGAACCGCAGCAGGTCGTGGAAGTCGGCCTCGGGGATTGTCTCGGCGACGTTGGCCGGCATCGGTGAGAGCTTCACCAGCTTGCGCTCTTCGACGTCGTCGGCGCTCACCCGCTGTTCCTTCCCCTTGTCGTCGACGAAGACGAGCGTCTTGCCTTCCTCGCGCAGGACGAGGCCCGTCAGGACGCGGCCGTCCTTCATCGAGAGGATGCTGGCGCGGAAGGCGGCATCGACGTTGCGGTTGGGGTCGAGGACGTCTTCGAGGAGGCGGGCGGGGCCGCGGATGCCGATGCCTTCCAGCTCGGGGCCGACCTTCGCCCCCAGCGTGCCGATCTTGTGGCACGCCGCACACGACTTCTCGAAGATCTTCCGCCCGCGCCCCGCATCGGCCGACGCATTTCCCGCAGCCGCCAGGCGTGCGGCGATGAGCTTGCCGATCCGCTCGTCCTCGGGGGGGAGCCCCTGCGTCAGCGCTCCGACGCGCTTCTCGCGATCAGGCACGCCCGAGGCTTCGAGCTTCTTGGTCACCGTCAGATCGAGCAGCACCCGCGGCGACGTCAACCCCTTCTCGATGGCTGTCAGCAATGCGTCGGCCCCTTCCTTCGACCCGCTCAGCGCCCTGGCGATTCCCAGCGCCTGGCTTTGCGGGAGGACTTTCAACAGAGCGACGAGTTGAGTGCGGCTTTCGGCCGTGTTGAACGCCCCGAGTGAATCGACCGCCCGTTGACGATGCTCGGGACGGGAATCGTTCGATGCGAGGACCGCGGCGATGACGGGAAAGGCCGCTTCGCGATCGATGGCGGCGAGGGCGTCCCATGCGTCGGGTTGGACGTTGGGATGCTTCGAGCCAGGGGTGGCGAGCTTCGCGAGATTGTCGCGGGACGACTTCAGGGCCAGTTCGCGGACTAGCTCGAGTCCGCGGCGAACGGTTCCTTCATCGCCTGATTGCAGCAGCTTTGTCGCCTGTTCCGTTGCGGCAGCCAGCAGCGCTTCCGTCAGGGACTTCCCCTTTTCCTGCCGCACCCGGTGCATTGCCCGTAAGAGGCTCCGCTTCGCCTCGTCATTCTCAGTTCTCTCGATCGTCCGCAGCGCGAGTTCGTCGAGGTCCTGCTGCGCCGCTTCGTCGCCGTACCGACCGATGTGCTGGACCAGGTCTGCGGCCTTGTCGTCAGGCAATCGCTTGCTGGCATGCTGGCCCAGCAGGAATCGCGCAGACCCGGTGGTGTGCACACCTGGGGCGACATCAAGCAGAATCTCGGCGATGCGTCCCAACTTCCCAACGAGTCGTTGTGACAGGTCAGCGAGGGAATCCTCCTTTAACAGAGATTCCCGCAGTGCCATTCGGGCGGTGTGGACCAACTGCGCGTCGGCCGGATCGGCCTTGTCCCTCGCCATCAGCAGCACCAGAAGCAGATCCTTTTCGGGATGCCGTCCCATCGCGTCAAGCACGGCACGTCGGACAAAGGGGTCCGGATCTTGTGTGAGAGACCAAGCGACAACCATCTGATTGGGGGAATTGTCGCCGAGTTCGGCGATCGACTTGACAAGATGCAGTCGAACAAGCGGCGATGGATCAAACGACAACTTCACTCGGGCGCTGGAGTCGAGAGCTCCGAGCCGATGCAACACCCACAAACCGTGGACTCGCTGCTGTTCCGAACCCGTGCCGGGATCCTTGGATTTTGGATCTCCAAGAACGATCGACTTCAGCGGCTTTGCTGCCTCTTTGCCGACGCGGTCCGTCAGCTCGTGGGTCGCCAGATTCCGCACCAGAATGTTCGGATGTCCCAATGCCTTCACGAGTTCTTCGGCGTCGGCCTTCGTGATATCCGGAGACGGCGTCGCCTGCGGCTTCGTGTCCCCTTCGCCGACGTAGCTGATCCGCCAGATGCGGCCGCGTTCGCGGTCGCGTTGTGGGTGGGTGAGGGGGACTTCGTAGTGGCCGATGATGCGGTTGTAGAAGTCGGCGACGTAGAGGGCGCCGTCGGGGCCGAGGCGGATGTCGACGGGGCGGAACCAGGGGTCGTCGCAGGTGAGGAAGTCGGGCTGGCCGATCGCCGTGGGGCTGGAACCCTTGTATTCGAGGACGTCGCGGTTGATGCGGCCCGTCACGGGGTTGCCGATGAACAGGTTGTGGCGGTAGTCCTTCGGGAACATGTCGGCATCGTAGAAGGCGACCCCCGCGATGCCGGTCGACTCGTGGCCGTGCTCCATGATGCCGGGGGCGAAGCCGAGGCCGTCGTGCGGCTTGCCGAACATCGGGTACTGCCCGCCCCGCAGCAGCATGGTGATGGGCTTGGTGTGGCAGTCGGCGGTGAAGATGTCGCCGCGATGGTCGATGGTCATGCCGAAGGGATTGACCTGCCCGTGGGTCCATTGCTCGATGTGCGAGCCGTCGGGCTTGAAGCGGTAGGTGTTGCCTGAGGACATCGTGAAGGACTTGCCGTCGGCCCCCTTCACGGTCGAGGTATTCGAGAAACCGTGGCAGGCGTAGACCCAGCCGTCGATGTGATAGTTGTAGGAACTCGACATGCCGTGCGTGTCGCCCGAGCCGAAGACGCCGTAGGCGAGGATCTTCTCGTCGGCCTCTCCGTCATCGTTCGAATCGGGGAAGCGATAGATGTTGGGAATGCTGTAGCCGATGACGCCGCCGGGGACCCCGACGACGCCGATGGGGATGTTGAGCCCTTTCGCGAAGGTGGAAACACGGACCTTGTCGAAAAGCGCGTCGCCGTTGGCGTCGGTGATGAGGCGGATGGTGTCGTGGTGCGGGCGGTCGGGCGGGGCGGCGAAAGGGTATTCCGTCGAGCAGGTGACGAGCATCCGGCGGTGGCGGTCGAAGTTGATGTTGATCGGCTTGGGGACATCAGGCTCGGCCGCGACGAGTTCGATTTTGAAGCCTGGCGGGAGATGGAACTTCGTCTGTTGCTCGGCGGCGGTGAGCGGCTCGGTGTCGGCGACGAGTTTCACTTGTTGCGCGGCGGCCGATCCGGGGATCGACGTGAGGAGTGCAGCCAGCAAGGACAGCGTGCGGCACCACCGAAGAAAGGAAGATGACATGAACCAATCCTGAGTGCGTTGGGATTGAGTGTGTCCGTCGCGTCGATTTTCCAGTTCCAGAAAGATGGAACCACGGAATACATGAAATACACGGAAGAAATCCAAAGCATGAAGCATCGAAGCCATGCGTTCGATAGAGGTCTGCTGCCGTCAGCTTCTAACTGCTGTTTTCCGTGTATTTCGTGTATTCCGTGGTTCCTCTTCGATTGGGCCTGTGGTTGACTGAAGCATTCAGCGCTGGATGACGACCTTCGGACGCTCCTTGCGGAAGTTTTCGACGCCTTCCTTCGTGACTTTCGTTCCGTAGAGGAACAGCTTTTCGAGCTTCGGGAGCGACTTGAGCTTTTCGAGCCCCTTGTCGTCGATGCCGGTGTAGGAGAGTTCGAGCTCGGTGAGGGTGGGGAAGTCGAGGAGCTTCTCGATGCCCTTCTGGGTGATCTTGGCGCTGTGCAGGCCGAGGTGCTTGATGTTGGTCAGGCCGGCCAGCTTTTCGAGGTCGGCGTCGGTGATCTTCTGGCGGTCGAGGTCGATCCGTTCGATCGTGAGGTCGCCGTCGGGGAGCGGCTTGCCGCGGGTGATGGGGAAGTCGGCCTCGTTGACGGTGACCGTTCCTCCGCGGGTGAGGGCCCACTCGGTGATGTTGCGGGCGTTGGGGTCGGGGTGCTTCTTCCCCCCGCAACCCGTGAGCGGGAGAGCCAGCAGCAGAGCGATCAGAATCGAGACCCGCATGAGGCACCTTGAAAAGCCGCCGGTTGCGGCGCGGCCGACGGGGCTGGCGCGGCAACGCAAGGCGGGTGCGAGTCTACCGCTTTTTTCGCGGTGCGGCGAACGGTTGAGGCGCGGCTTTCCGGACCCATCAAATCCCTGCGTCCGCGGTCACGGGGCGGTCAGGGCATGGTCGGGCGGAGTGCGGTTGAAAGGCGCAGCATGTCGGCGCCGGCGTCGCTGCCGTCCGTCGCGCCGCCGATGGCCGGTGCGTCCGAGCGGGTCAACTCGAAGTCGCTCAGCGTGGATTCGCGAGCGGACCGTTCCCACCAGCGTTCCTTCCAGGGAAGGCCGCCGCGGGTTGCGCCGACTTCGGAGGTGTCCGAAACGGCGGACCAGACCTTCTTCCACGCGTCGAAATCGAGGCGGTCGAAGTCGGATGTTTCCTGCGGTGTCGAGATAGAACGGTAGGAATCGAAGCGGTCGTAGAAGTTCATTTCCCCGTGCCACCTCAACAGCCGGCGGAAGTCATCGGGATTGGTGGCTCCGGTCATGGAGACCATCGCGACGGGAGTCCGCGAACCGATGGCGTTGTTGCGGGCGTGGACGGAAACGATGAGCAATTCGCGTGGACCATCGCCACTGTCGACCCGCAACAGTCCGTTGCCGACCACCGCAGTGACATGATCGAGGGAGAGCCGCAATTGCGACTCTGGCGTGGACGGCTCGGCCCTGCCCAGAAGTGCGAGCACGGCGCCTTCGACCGAAACGACTGACTGTTCCAGGTCGATTTGTCCGGAGTTGGTATGTCGAACGACGGCGACTTCGGCGTTGCCGCGAAGGAACGATTCGACGAACTTCACGTCATAGCGAGGGCGATCGGTCGGCATGGCGCCCGTCATCATCTTGGGCATGGACTGCCCGGCCGCGGGGGCGACTTCGATCACGGCCGCAGGGCGGCTCGAGGGGTTGATGACGGTGACGGCGACCGACTGGAAGCGGACCTGCTCGGTCCCGCTGAGGGAGACGAGGGCCGCCCATTCCCCTTCCTTGACGGCGAACTGGTCGGCGACGGTGAGGCGGAAGTCGATGTGGTTGAACTCGAGCGCTCCGCCCGCCAGCGAGATCATGCGGGTGGACTGGCCGGGGGCGGTGGCATCCTTCACGGCGAACTCGACGACCGGGCGGAAGCCTTTCGCGCCGCGGATGGTGATCTTGCGATTGGCGATGCGGAACGGCTTCTCGGGCTCGCGGGAGCCGTTGTAACGGAGCTCGATGACCTGGCCGTCGTCGGCCTGAGCGCAGGCCGCCTCCAGGGTTGGAAACGACTTTGGTTCGCCGCCGTTGACCGGAAGCACCACGATCGCGGGAAGGTTCTTCGCCTCGGGCGGCCGTGGGTCGGTGGACTTGGGGGACCGTTCATTCTGCGATCGGTCGGTCGAAGCGACCTCGGTGGCGGGGCGATCGGCCGCCGGCTTGCGGCCATCGTCCGTGGGCGAGCGCGCCGCGGAACCTTCGCGAGGCATGGGGTTCTCGGTCAAGGCGCCGGCGGTTGCTGCCACAACCGTGGCCCCAGGCGAGCCTTTGGCTTCAGTGGGCTTCTTCTCGCGAGGAGGGCTCCCTTCGTTGCGGGTGTTGCCGTGCGAAACAGGAGCGGGGGGAACCGGGAGCGGACCGCCGACCGTATCGGGGCCGGGAGACGAAGCGGCGCGGGACGCGGTGCGGAAATCATCCTTGGTCAAGGCAGGAATCACTCGATCGAGTGACGGGTCGTCGAGTCGCGGGGGAAGGACCTCTCCCGCGACGGAGGCGTCCTCGCCGGCACGATTGGTCCGCGGGGTGACCGGCGCGATGCCGCCGGCCGGAACCTCATCGAATCCGGGTTTGGCCGCGAGGGGCTTCTGAGATCCGTCCCGTGGCAGCGGCGAATCGGTTGCCGCGATTCGATCTCCCCCAGAACCTGCGATCGAGCGCGGATCCTCAGTTGCCGACGCTCCGCCCCTGGAACGATCGTCCGCGCCTCGGACGGAAACGGACCCAGAACCGCCGCGCTGGCGGTTGTCGACGGGATGTTGTGTGCCCGCGGTGGTCGAGCTCGGCGATTGCCCCCCCCGCTGCCCAAGGGCGGGATAACGATCGAGAATGACGACGACCAGGATCAGCACCGAGGCCGTCAGCATCCAAGGCAGGTTCTTCTCCCAGAACCGGCCCAGCCGGGAGCGCGAGCCCGCCCAGATCAGTCCATCTCCGCTGACCGCTCGCAGGCCGAGCTGCCCTGCGAGGACGAGCAACTGCTGGATCACGTCGTCCGGTGTGGAGTAACGCCGCTTGGGATCGCTCGCCATCATGCGGCGGACCACGGCGGAAAGCTCGGGCGTCACGTGACGATTCTTCGCGGCCGGGTCGGGCGTGTCGCCTCCCTGGTGGTCGAGAAGCTTCTGAAGCACCGTCCCTTCGGGATACGGGGCTTCGCCGGTCAGCATGTGGTACAGCGTGCAGCCGAGCGAGTAGATGTCGCTGCGGACGTCGACGCTCCGCGGGTCTCGGGCCTGCTCGGGGCTGATGTAGTCGAACGTGCCGAGGGTCGTTCCGGCGACGGTGAGGTCGGCCTCGCCCTGGGCGGCCGCGGAGCGGGCGAGTCCCAAGTCGACCAGCTTCGCCCGGCCGTTGGGAGTGATGAGAATATTCGACGGCTTGATGTCACGATGGACGACGCCCGCCGCATTGGTGTGCCGGAGCGCGGAGGCGATCTGCAGCGTGTAGCTGACCGCTTCGCCGGGATCGAGGCGTCCGTTGGCACGGATCAGGTCGCGGAGGTTGACGCCGGCGACGTACTCGAAGGCGATGAAATGAATGCCGCGGTCCTGGCCGACGTGGAAGACGCGGGCGATGTTCTCGTGATCGAAGCGGGCTCCGGCCTGGGCTTCGTTGAGGAATCGCTGGACGGAAGAGGGATCGCGCGACTGGCTGGGAGAGAGGACCTTGAGCGCGACGATCCGCTGCAGGCGCAGGTCGGTCGCGCGGAACACCGCCCCCATCCCGCCGACGCCAATCCGTTCCTGGAGCTCGAAGTGTTCGAGCCGCACTCCGGTCAGATTCGGGCTTTGCCCGGAATCCGAATATTCCGCCGGGAAGAGTCGCGAACCGAGCTCGGCATCCACCGCCGACGCCGGAGCGGCGCCGATCGTCGTCGGCGCAGGACTGGAGCTTCCCGCGGGACGAGCTCGCTTCTCGGGATTGATGACGGTCACCGGTCCCTGGTTCAGCTGCGGCGGATCGGCAAAGGGGAAGCCGGCCGGCAACGAACTCCGCGGCGATTCGAGAGTCTCACTCATCGGATTCGCCTTCGGAAGGGGAATGGGAACGGAAAATGGATGACAAGGATTCGGATGCCGAGTCGGCGGCTGGCGGAATCACCAGCGTTCCTGAAGATCGGTTGCTTCGCGAGAATTGCGAAGGAGTCGAATGGGACTCTTTTGGACGAAACAATGACGCTGGACGTTGGAAAATCGTTCGCAGAACCGGGTGTCGAACAGGAAAAATTGTCCGATTGGGCAGACTGAGTCGTCGGGTCGCCATGGTTTGATGGGAACTCCCCGACTCATGGGATCCCCTAGGCTATAACGTACCACTCCTCGGAAAACGACGCACGAATCGTCTTTCCTAACCGATTTGATTTCAGAAATTGGTCGAAGGTCGAAACGACGGCGCAAGAAATGCGCCTGGCGAACGCTCGTCGCTGTGCTTCCGTGAGAATCGATCCGCCGACAGGGCGAGATGTCGGAACGAGTCTCAGCCGCCGCTGATGATGCGGTCCATATTCTTTTCCACCGCCTCGCAGAAGCTGTGCAGGCGGTCGTACAGTTTCTCCGTAAACTGGTCGCTTTCGAGCACTTGGGCCGAATGCGTGCGAACGACGCCGTCCTCGATCAACGGCGATTCCTCGCCCGCCTTGGGCGGACGGACAATCCGCGCGAGCGCTCCGACCTTCGGCACGAATCCTTTCTCGAGATGGTCGCTGAGTTCCCGGGCCAATCGCTCGGCCTCGGTGAACATTTCACGGACAGTATATTGATCGACTGGTCTTTCCTGCACCCGGGCGGCCCTCCCGCGGCAACTGGAATTGATCGAACCCGTACATTAGATACGCCGCGAGACGCTCCCGTCAAGAAGTTTTACCGACCGCCGAGTTGACGATAGTGAACGCGAAGTCACTTTGAGTGCGCGGTTGTCTGCTTCACCAGGCGATGGACCGACGTGATGATTCGCTCTTCCACGCTCGGCTCGAACGGCCCCGGATGAATGGTGTAGCGCATCGCTCCCACTCCCTCGTAACCCCCTTCCTCCAGAACGCGGCGGCTGGGCACATATCCGAAAACGTCGTTGGAATAGCCCGCGACCCATACTTCCGCCGAGCCCTTCAGCTCCTTCTTCAGGCGGAGGGAGTAATCAACCACCGTCTCGCCCGCAAGGGCCACCAGCGTGATGTCGTCCCCCAGCCGCATCACCTGCACGGTGTAGGGATACTCCAGGTTGATCGTTCCCTGGGTCTCCAGCTCGTTAAGGAGAAACTCGCCCCGGCGGCGATCGTAGCGATCCTTGGAATCCTTCAGTTTCAGCAGTTCTTCCCTGGGAGGTGCGGGAACGAACTGCAGGGCGACCTTCTCCAGTCCCGTCCGCACCGGCCCGGTCACCACCCGGAAGTGCTTCGTCTGAAGGGCCGTCTCGACCGCCAGGGCCAGAGTCCTCCCATGATGGCGGCAAAGCGCGATCTCGCCGCGCGGATAGGGGTTCTGGTCTCCCCCGCACCCCATGAGAAACAGGGCCGTCACCCCCGGATGCAGTTCTTCGATCGCCTGCTGGGCGAACCCGGCATAATCGCCGGAGAACTTCTGATATCCGAGAGTCGTGTTGTGGCAGGCGTAGCCGAACAGCACCGCTTTGAGCTTCCCGTCCTTATCCTTGACCTGCAGGACCGGGACATCCTGATCGACGGGACCGTCCGGGTACGGACTGTTCTCGACGCCCGTCTTCGTGGGCAGCCGGCGGTTCATGGCGAAGCCGGCCCGGGCGTGGCTGTAGATCAGATTCGCGTCGGCCTTCTTTTCGATCGCCTCCCCAATGAGGTTGACGAGTTGCTCTTTGAGCCGGGCCATGTACTGACGACCCTGGGCGACGCGGGCCGCGTCGAGCCCGTATTCATTGATCTCCGATGTCAGCAGTTCGGGACCGCAATGCGTGTGCGACGCGTTCAGCAGCAGGGCCTCGGGTTGGAGCTTGTACTTCTCCCGCACGCTCGTTTCGATCGCCTCGCGCATCCGTCGCGGGATGCCGATCAGGTCGGTCGTCACAAGGACGACCTGGGCTCCGTTTTGATCCTCGATCGCCAGGGCCTTCGCGAAGAGATCGATCTCCACGTCGTCCGCCGGCTTGGTCCGACCCGCATACCCGGTAAGCCACATCATCTCTGTCGGCGTGATCTTCACCGACGCGACACCCACCTTGTACGGCGTCGTCGGCTTCGTGGTCTCCTGGGCGAGCGCCAACGAAGCCACGGACAATGCGATCAGACCCCCGCACACCATGCCGAACAGACGCGTGAAAGACATCAGGATGAAGCTCCTCGTCGTAATGGTTCGCTCGTTGTAGACATCGACAAAACCGGAAGGCAGGTTGGCCTCAAGAAGGCACAAAATGCTCAAAAAGGCAGAGGCTCGAAACGCCTGTTTTCGCCTTGCCCCTCTGCCCCTGATTTTTGCGCTTTTTTGTGCCTTTTCGCGGCCAAATTGAATTTCCGTCCTCAGGCCAGAATCCCCTCAATCACCTGGCTCGGCTCGACGCCCGTCAGCTTGAAGTCGAGACCCTGGAACTTGTACGTCAGACGATTGGGGTCGACTCCCAGCAGGTGCAGCCTCGTCGCGTGGAGGTCGTGCACGGTCACCACAGTGTCGATTGCGGCAGACCCCAGGTCATCGGTTGCGCCGTTGATCAGACCCCCTTGGACGCCGCCGCCGGCGCACCAGATCGTGTAGCCCTTGTTGTGGTGGTCGCGGCCGGTCCCGCCTTGTGACATCGGCGTGCGGCCGAATTCGCCCGCCCACACAATCAACGTGTCCTTCAGCATGTCGCGCTGCTTTAGGTCGCGGATCAGTCCCGCACACGCCCGGTCAATCTCCTGGGCCTTCAGCTCGACGCCGTCCTTCACGCCGCCGTGATGGTCCCAGTCCTTGTGATACAATTGGATGAACCGCACGCCGCGCTCGGCCAGCCGCCGGGCCAGCAGGCAGTTCGACGCGAACGATCCGTCTCCCGCCTGACAGCCATACATCTCGAAGATGTGCTTCGGCTCTTTCGACGCGTCCATCAGCTCGGGTACGCTCGCCTGCATGCGGAACGCCATCTCGTATTGAGCGATCCGCGTGGCCGCCTCGGGGTCGTTGACCAGTTCGTCATACTTCGCGTTGAGGGTGTTGACGGCCGCGACGACGTCCCCCTGCACGTCTCGGGTGACACCCGCCGGGTTGCTGAGATACAGCACCGGGTCACCCTTGCCGCGAAGATGCACTCCCTGGAAGCGGCTCGGCAGAAATCCGGACGACCACTGGCGTGCGGCGATGGGCTGGTTCTGACCGCCGCGGCCGAGCGATGTCAGCACGACGAAGCCCGGCAGGTCCTCGGCCTCGGCCCCCAGGCCGTACAACGTCCACGCCCCCATCGAGGGCCGCCCCGCAATCTGCGACCCGCTGTTCATGAACATGTGGGCCGGATCGTGATTGATGGCGTCGGTCGTCATCGAGCGGATGAAGCAGATCTCATCCGAGACGTCGCCGATCTGCTCGAACTTGTTGCAAATGCGGACGCCCGACTTCATCGTCTTGAACGTCGTCTGCGGTCCGTAGCAGACGAGCTTCTGCCCCTGCAACTGGGCGATCTGCTGCCCCTTGGTGAAGCTCTCGGGCATCGGCTGCCCGTGCATCTCGGCGAGCTTCGGCTTGTCGTCGAACGTCTCGAGGTGCGACGGCCCACCCGCCATCGTCATCCAGATCACCCGCTTCGCCCTGGGGGCGTGGTGGCGCGGATTGACGATGCCCGTCCAGCGGTCGTTTGCGGGCGCGGCGTCCGCGTCGCCGTTCATCATCGAACCGAGCGCAACGGCTCCAAGTCCGGTGGCGGTGCGGGCGAGGAACGTGCGGCGGGTGAGCTGACGGACGAGCGAATCCCAGGAGAACATGAGCGCGGCTCCTGCGGGGCGAACCTGGAAAGGGGCACGCGTCAATTCTGGCGGAGCCGACGCGGGGCCGCAATTCAGTCGGGATTGTCCAACGGACGGTATCGGAGCATCGGAGCCCATGAGAGTCTTGGGTCAACTGGCCGGTGGGTTCTGTCGCGCCGCATGTCGAATGAAACGCAGTCGATTCGGCTGCGGGGAGGACGTGCCTCGGACCCGGCGCGACCAATTCGGGGCGAATCGCCGAGGTGTCGTGGTCCCTCGGCGGCAACCGTCCATTCACGAAATTCTCTGTTGATTGTCGATGGATGGCCGCCGACAATCGGTCGGCATCTGTCCATTCCTGTCCATGCCTCGGGAGAATGGTCATGTCCCCATGCCGCACGTTGTGTGTCATCGCATCGGTTGGATTTCTCTTCGCTGTCAGTTCCGCATTCTCTGACGAGTTCAAGTCGGCGCAGGAGGCCTACAACGCCGGAGCGAAAGCCATCAACGAAGGGAACCTTGCCGCAGCGCGGGGGCCGCTTGAAGCCGCGCTGAAGCAGGCTCCTGACGATGCCTTCCGGCTGAGAGTGAATCGAACGCTTCTGATTCCTTACCGCGAACTGCCGGACATCGAGCCGATGCAGCGCGCCGCGGAATACCTGATCACTCACAGCGAGCAGGCGGCGGAGCGTTCCTTGACGCGACGTTCGTTGATCTCCTTCATTCACAGGCGGGGCAAGTTGCCCGAGGCGGCCAAGGCGTACGAAGAGCGTCTCAAGAAGAATCCAGACGATCGAACCGTGTTGTTCATCCTTGTCGAAGCGTATGCCGAGCCATTGAAGAATCCCGCGCGCAGCGCCGAGTTGGCCGAACGGCTGGCCGCTGTCGAGAAGAAGCTCGGCAAAGGACAGGATGTCGCCGGCCTGGCCCAGCAGGCGCAGCAGTACATCAAGGCGGGCAAGGCCAAAGAGGGGGCCGAACTCTACGAGCAGATCGCCCCCCTCGACGCGAAGCTCGCGGCCTGGCACTACAAGGAAGCGGCCCAGGCCTGGCTGAAATCCGGCGATCAGAAGAAGGCCTTCGCCGCCGCCCGCCTCGCGGAAGGGGCTGATCCCGAAGCTCGCAATGATCAGCTTGCCTTCTTCTTTCACAAGGCCCTGGCGGACGTCTTCTCCGAGACCGGCCATCCGAAAGAAGCGATTCCGCATTATGAGGAAGCGATCAAGCTGACGAAAATCGACGGCTACCTCAAGGACTGTCAGGCCCGGCTCGCAAAGGCCAAAGGGGCTTTGAAGTGAGAGTCGCAATGTCGTCCGGCGGGCGCTTCGACATCCAGCCGTTGCGAGGACTGGCCGATCGCGGTGAGATCCTGAAACCTCGTTCGCTTTCGCCGCCGGTGGATCCGTGAGGAATCGTCCGTTTCCTGATGCGAAGTCTCGGGTGCGTCCGGGACACCGGTTCCTGCTCGAGAGAAGGTGCCTCGGCTCAGGAGAATCGCGCCTCATTTCGATGTGCGGATCCATGACCGGATCCATCGGGAGAGAGATCAAGTCCCGACATCAACCCATAGTGGTCCATTTCACGAGTTGCAGCAGGTTCCACCGAACCTGAATGACCAGAAAGGGGTGGCTGGGGTCGAGGCTTTGCGAGCCCCCAGCGAACTCCGCGTCGAAAGCTGGGGGCTCCCTTCGGTCGACCCCAGCCACCCTTCATGACCCTTCAGAAACGTCTGAAATGGACCACTCTTAGCGACGGCTCGGTGACGCGGTATCTCCCGCAAACCGATGGTCGCACCAGGGAATTCCGGGCGTTCTCGCCGGGTCGAGGCACTCTTGCTTTCCGCATTCCGCGGTCAGTGCCGTCCAGGATTCGAGACGCCTGTGCGAACGGGCACAATCTTTGTGCGGAATAGCACAGTTCTCCCCTTGGCATCTTTGGCCGAGCGGGGCATGGATCGTCGTGCTGCCGAATCGGCCGGTCATGAAATCCGTTGCTCGCGGCACGTCACATGCAGACCCTGCGCTGTCGGTCGCTGGGGACGCAGATCGGTCGGCGGATGGCGGTCGGGGCCTCTCCCGGCCCCTTGCTGCGGCAGTTCCTCGTCGAAGCCACGGTCTTGTGCCTGTTCGGCGGGCTCCCCGGCATCGCGGCGGTCGGCGTGTCGTTGACGGTCGGAACGTCCTTCGGTTTCTTTCCCGCCGGGAGGGCCTCGCGCCTCGACCCCATCGAGACGTTGCGATACGAATAAGACTTTGAAAGACAACAGGAGCTTCCGATGCAAGTCCCGCTGCAGGTCAGTTTTCGTAATGTGGACCGTTCCGACGCAATCGAGGCGGCGGTCCGCGAGAAGGCCGCCAAGCTCGAGGAATTCTTCGATCGCATCACCAGCTGCCACGTCATCATCGAGGCGCCGCACCAACATCATCAGCGCGGCAACCTCTACCGCGTGTCCATCCACCTCGCGGTTCCCCGCAAGGAATTGGTCGTCGACCGCCAGCCCCCCGAGCACCACGCGGCCGAAGACGTGCGGGTGGCGCTGCGCGAGGCCTTCGACAGCATGCGAAGACAGCTCGAGGACTACGTCCGCGAAGTCCGCGGCGACGTGAAGCCGCATGCGGAGCCGGATGTGGCCCGTGTCTACAAACTCTTCCCGGAAGCGGATTATGGCTTTCTGACGACCTCGGACGGCCGCGAAATCTACTTCCACGCTCACAGCGTGCTGGACGGCTTCAACCGTCTGCAACACGGGACCGAAGTGCGGTTTGTCGAAGAGGAAGGAGAGAAGGGGCCGCAAGCGACGTCGATCCGTATCGTCGGATGATATCCTTCGGGAGTACGGGGCGGATCCACCGGCTCCGGAAGGTCGCGTTCGACTGGACGACGAGTGTGCCGCACCGCCTCTCGACGACAACTCGGGTTCATCCCATGTCCGAATCCTCCTCCAAAGGCCTCGTCGAGGCGCTCGTGCGCACGCCGGCGATCTTCGGGCCCGGCGTCCGATCGGTGGAGTTGCTCGAGACGCACATCTCGTGGGTTCTCCTGGCGGGAACGGACGCCTACAAGATCAAGAAGCCGGTCAATTTCGGGTTCCTGGACTTCTCGACGTTGGAGCGCCGGCGACGCTTCTGCGAGGAAGAACTGCGGCTCAACGGCAGGCTTGCCCCCGAGTTGTACCTCGAAGTGGTCCCCATCACGGGAACGTCCGAGGCGCCCCGACTCGGGGGGACCGGTTCTGCCATCGAATACGCGGTGCGGATGCGGCGGTTTCCGCAGGAACGTCTCTTGAGCCGCGTTCTCCAGGACGGACAACTCACGACCACCGACATCGATCGTCTGGCGGCGGAAGTCGCCGACTTCCATGCACGCATCGCAACGGCCCCGCAGGACGCGCCGTTCGGCGCGCCGCGGGAAGTGATGAAGCCTGTCGAGGAAAACTTCCGGCAGCTGGCGGTCGCAGAAGACATGGACCCCGCCCTCGTCGCGGAGATCGCTCAACTCGAGACGTGGTGCAGATCCGAATACTCCCGTCGCACGGCCGATTTTCTGGCTCGCAAGGAAGCCGGATTCGTGCGGGAATGCCACGGAGACATGCACCTCGGCAACATGGTGCTGCGGGACGATCGGTCGGTCCTGATTTTTGACGGGATCGAGTTCAGCGAGCCGCTCCGGTGGATCGACGTCGCCAGCGAGATCGCGTTTGTGACAATGGATCTCGAAGACCGGGGCCGGCCCGACTTCGCGCACCGGTTCCTGAACCAGTACCTCGAGTTGACCGGGGATTATGGGCTGCTGAGCGTGCTGACGTTCTATCAGGTCTATCGGGCGATGGTCCGCGCGAAGGTCGCGTGCCTGCGCCTGGCGCAACCCGGAATGAATGAGTCGGAGCGCTCCCGAAACCTGGCGGAATTTCGGAGCTACGTGAAACTGGGCGCCTCGCTGACACGGCCCCCGCAACCTTTCCTGCTTCTGGTCCACGGTCTCTCGGGCAGCGGCAAAACGACAGGAACGCAACCGGTTCTCGAAGAACTGGGCGCGGTTCGGCTGCGGTCGGACGTCGAGCGGAAGCGGCTGTCCGGCCTCAAGTCGCTGGACCGAAGTCGCTCGGGGCTGGGGACCGATCTCTATTCGACGGAAGCGACGAGCCGGACCTACGAACGCCTGCTCGATCGGGCACGGTCGATTCTCTGCAGCGGGCGCTGCGTCATCGTCGATGCGACGTTCTTGCGCCGGTCCGACCGGGACGAGTTTCGCCGCCTCGCGGTCGAGTTGCGGACCCCCTGGCTCATCCTCGACTTCGAAGCTCCCGTCGATGTTCTGCGGCAACGCATCGAGCGAAGGGCCAGGGCCGGTGGCGACGCTTCGGAAGCGACCGTCGCCGTTCTGGAGCAGCAGCTCACGCAGCGCGAACCGCTGGACGACGAGGAGCGCGCTCACGCGATCTTGGTGGAGACAACGGCGCCTCTCGACGCACCGCGATTGCTGGACGCCATCCGCTCACGAGTACAGCCGTAAGCAGATCGCATCTCTTTGCGATGATCCAATGCTCAATCGACGTCACGACAAGCGGCTGAACGTGCGGGAATGGGTCCGGGCACGTCAGGCGGCTCCGGCATCGGGAGCGGTTCCGGCTCCGTCGGACGGGGCTCCGGGTCGGGATGGGGCGGGGGCCATGGGACGGGAGGATGGGGCGGCGGCTGGGGCTTCACGGTTCTCATCGATTCGGTTCTCCACGGAAGACCGACAATCCGGCGCTGACAGCGAGCGGCAACTCCCTGTCAGCGCCCCTTCGCCCCGACCGGTTCACTTCCCCTTGGCCTCCACCTTGATGTGCCGCGTCTTGGCCTCTTCGGCCTTCGGGATCGAGAGCGTCAGCACGCCCTCGGCGTATTCGGCTTTCGCCTGGTTCTCCTTGACGGCGCACGGAAGCGTCACCGATCGGGAGAAGCTCCCAGAGCGGCGCTCGATGCGATGCCACGTCTTCCCCTTCTCCTCTTTCTCTTCCTTGCGCTCGCCGCTGACGCGAAGCGTGTTGCCGCTCACTTCGATATTGATGTCCTCCGCCTTCATGCCGGGGACGTCCATCCGCACCTGCACCGCAGCGTCGGTCTCGGAGAGGTCGAGCGATGGACGCATCATCATTTGAGTGCTTTCGGCGGTGCCGTCGGGGAAGAAGCGGCCGAAGAGGTCCTCCATCTCGTCGCGGAGCGTCTGGAAGATGTCGCGGCCGGCGGCAGGCACGAGATTGCGAGGGGCGCGCGCGGGAACGGTCGTGGTCATGGCTGTCCTCCTTGGGGACTGTCGCGGAAGAGATCGGAATGTTCTGTGAAGACCCGTGCCGCCGCGTTCGGTCGGGTCCCAGTTCGAGTGAACGCGATGCGATGCGAAAATGCATCCCGCGTGCCGATCTCGCCGGCGGAAGCACTTTTTTCCATCGCGGGGCCGGCGTTCCTGCCGTTCCACCGGGAATCATGCGGTTGCCTGCCCACGGCTGGCCGAAGAGCCGCAGCCTCCTTCGGACGGTCATCGCCCGCGGTGAGACGACCGGTCCCGGGGGTGTGACGAAACGCCGCGCTGCCGCGCGCCGGCCGTGCGATCGTCCTTCGCCGTCGTGTCATGCTCCGCAAGGGACGTGACCGCCCCTCGTCAAAACCGCCGCGCCGCAGGCAGCGCGCGACGACTGCGTCACCAAGGTCCCGGGAACTGGGCGCGGGAGAGGGGACAAACCACAACCGTCTAACACGGAAGCGCGATCCGGAACTCGGCCCCGCCGGGGCTCGCCGCCTCAATGTGGCCCCCGTGAGCTTCGATGATCCGCCTCGTGATGGCCATTCCCAGGCCCGTCCCCTTCGGCTTCGTCGTGAAGAACGGGTCGAAGACCCGCTGCAACTGTTCGCGGCTCAGTCCGGGACCGTTGTCGCGGACGGCGACCACCAGCCCGCGGCCGCCATTCACGGGCGCTTCATGGGTGGTCACGGTGATTTCGACCGGATCGGCGCACGCCGCGAGGGAATTCTCGAAGATGTTGCGGAACACCTGCTGAAGTCGATCCTGATCGACCGCGACGGTCAAGCCGTCCCCTGCCGCCATGCCGGTGTCCCGATTTCCGGTCCCCGGCAGCCGCGCTTTCCCCCCGTCAAACTCCTGTCGGAACCGAACCGTCCGCCCGGACCACGCCGTCGACAACTCATCCCAGGCCGACTGAAGGACTGTCGAGAGAGGCGCGCGCTGGCGATTGAGGATGATCGGCGCCGCATATTCGCGGATGTCCTGAAACAGACGGCGAATCTTCGCCTGCGCATTCTGCATCCGCTCGATCAGCTCGAGCGCGTCCGGCCGATCTTTGACACGCCGCTGCAGGAGTTCCATCGCGGTCGAGAACTGCTGAAAGGCATTGCGGCTCTCGTGAATCAGGACCGCGGTCATCTCGCCGACAGCCGCCAGCCGCTCGGATTGGAGCGCCCTCTCCTCGGACTTCTGCATCTGCGCGATTCTCGACAGCGACGCGCGCAAAGCCCCCGGGTTGACCGGCTTCAGAATGTAATCCCACGCCCCTTCACGCAACGCGGTGATCGTGCTGTCGAGATCGCCGTAGCCGGTCACGATGATCGTGGCCGCCTTCGGAGCGAGTTGTTGAAGCTTCGGAAGAAGAGACTCGGCCGTCCCGTCCGCCAGGCACCGGTCGAGCAGGATCGCGCCGTACTCGGACCAGTTCGTCCGGTCGAGCGTTTCCGCAATCGAACGCGCGAAATCGACGTGGTGGCCGTCGATCTCCAGAATGTCGCGCAGGTTCGCCTGCGTGTCGAGGTCGTCCTCGACCAGCAGGACCCGCAAGGTGGCTGCGTCGTTCATGACAAGTCCTTCGGGCGGAACACGCTCGTCTGCCGGAAAAGCCTCAGGTCCGCCTCACCGCGAGGAGACGACTTCAATCTCGTTCCGCACCTCGACCACGCCAGGCACACCCTTCACGATGGTTTGCGCCACCTGCTTCAGATGGTGCCGCGGCACGCGGCCGACGAGGACTACCCGGCCGCCCGCGGCCGTCACCTCGACGCGACACAACGGAAGATAGTTGGTT
Source organism: Planctomycetaceae bacterium (assembly GCA_020850695.1). Lineage (GTDB taxonomy): Bacteria > Planctomycetota > Planctomycetia > Planctomycetales > Planctomycetaceae > JADZEF01. Next base: position 23,271 of record JADZEF010000328.1, read on the forward strand.
CGCCGCAGCGCCGCCAGCGCGCTGGCCGCCAGCGCAACGTCGAGAACGGGCCTCTGTGGACTCTGCTCTATTCCCATCGTATCGGTCCGTCTCTCGTCCGAAGCGATCATCCTCTCCATCCGATTTCCTCCGTCGCAGGAACCGTCGGCGGGGTGGCCCGCCGGTTCTGGCAGCAACGGCGGGCGAGGTGGGCCAGACGCTCGAGCTGAGGCCGGTCAAGCCACTGCAGCCGTCGACGCAGGTCCGGCGTGAGAAGCGGCAGCCGAGCCGTTTCGATCACCCGCACCAGTTCGTCCCGTTCCAGCCGTGACACGATGTGGCTCGGCAGCTCTGCCACCTCCACTTCGTCAAGCGCCGACGAATTCCCCAAGGCGCCGGAGAACGTCAACACCGACAACGGGGACTGCTGCGAATCGTCCGAAGTTCGCTCAAGGGTAACGGTTGTCTTTGTCACGGCCGCAACTCCATTGCGAATGAATGTCGGGCAACAGGGGAGAATCGCCGGAGCGGACATCGATTGTGTCTGAAATGACCCGCCGGCGCTGTACTCCTTCGGAGAATTCTTTTGTAAGGGTTTCCCTTACCGCTGCTCACGACAAAACACCGAGCCATGGATACGGTATCATCGTTGGGTGTGTCGTGAAGGTCTTTGGCATCTCAGTCCCTTCTTGTCTTCCGGCGAGGTCATCCATGGCCGCAAAAAAGAAGGCCGCTTCGCCTCGCCCACGAAGACGCACACAGGGTCACAATCCAGCCGACTCTCCTGACCTTCCGAATCCAGCGGATTCGCGCGATCCCGCGCCGACAGACGCTCCGCCGGAGGTCCCGGTGGTCGGAATCGCCGCTTCCGCCGGCGCACTGGACGCCTTCGGCAAGTTCCTTGGCGCCACCCCCTCCAACTGTGGCATGGCTTTCGTCCTGCTGCCCCACCTCGACCCGACGCACCCCAGCCTGATGGCCGAATTGCTCTCGCAGCGCACGCCGATGACGGTGCGCGAGGCCGCCGACGGCATGCTCTGCGAGCCGAATCGCGTCTACGTCATTCCCCCGAACGGCGATCTTTCGATCTCCGCGGGACGGCTGCGGCTGACACGCCCCGAAGTCCGCCACGACGCGCCGACCGCCATCGATTTCTTCTTCCGCTCCCTCGCACACGACCGCCACGAGCGGGCGATCGGCGTTGTCCTGTCCGGAACGGGACGGAGCGGCACGCCCGGCCTCAAGGAGATCAAGCTGGCCGGCGGCCTGGTTCTCGCCCAACGGCCGGACACCGCCGAATACCCGCAGATGCCGCAAAGCGTGATCGCCGCGGGCCTCGCCGACGCCGTCCTCCCGCCGGAAGAAATGCCGGCCGCACTGATCCAGTATCTCCAGCATCCCCGCGGCCCCCACGAGGAACGTCCCCCAACCGACGTCGTCGAGTCGGAGCCCCTCTCGCAAATCCTGGCCATCCTGCGGACTCGTACCCGGTACGACTTTCGCGGGTACCGCCGCAGCATGCTTGCCCGCCGCGTCGAACGGCGGATGACCGTTTCCAGGGTTCCGTCGCTTGCACATTACATCGAACGGCTTCGAGTCGATCCTGCCGAGGTCCAGAAGCTCTACAAGGACCTGCTGATCGGCGTCACGGACTTCTTTCGCGATCCCGATGCGTTCGACTTCCTTGCAACGGATGTCATTCCCAGGATTCTCGACCAGCAGCGAGACGAAGTGCGGGTCTGGGTGCCGGGCTGCGCCTCGGGCGAGGAAGCCTATTCCATCGCGATCCTGTTCCTGGAGGAATTCGCGCGCCGCCACGAACTCCCGCGAGTCAAGATCTTCGCAACCGACGTCGACGACGACTCGCTCGAAATCGCCCGCCGCGGCATGTACTCCGAGGAGATCGCAACGCGAGTCTCGCTCGAGCGGAGACAGCAGTTCTTCGTCCGTGTGGATCTGTCGGGTTTCCAGGTCGACAAGCCGCTGCGCGACGCGGTCGTTTTCGCCCGGCAGAACGTCATCAGCGACCCTCCCTTCCGCAAGGTCGATCTGATCAGCTGCCGCAATCTGCTGATCTATCTCGAGCCGGAAACGCAGGAGAGGATCATCGCGACGTTCCACTTCGCCCTGCGCCCCCAAGGCTTTCTGCTGCTCGGCCCCTCCGAGTCCGCCGGCCGGAAAGCGAACCTGTTTGAGCATGTGTCGCGCAAGCATCGCGTCTACCGGCGCGTCAGCGAAGCCGAGCTGGAACTGAACCGTCCGCCGGAACGTTCCGAACGACTTCCCGAACTCGGGGCGCCGCTTCCCCAGTTGATGCTCCGACACCGGGGGCGAACGCTGGCGACTCAGGCACAGCAGTTGGTGATGGATCGCTACGCGCCCCCCTGCGTAGTGATCAACCGCAACGGCGAAGTGGTCTATCTCCACGGACCTCTGAACGATTTCCTTCAGGTTCCCGGAGGAGAGTTGACGTCCGATCTGCTCGCCATGGCCAGAGAGGGTTTGCAGACCCGCCTCCGGTCAGCCGTCCGCCAGGCCGTGCGCGAAGAGCGGACCGTCGTCATCCCGGATGTCTCCGTCAAGACGGACCATACAACGATCGTGGTCCAACTGACGGTCGAACCGGTTCGCGAGCCGCACGGCATCGACGGACTTCTGCTCGTCTCGTTTGAGCGGACTCCCGCCGAAAGGCCGCCGGCCGCGGGGACTCCCGTCGCCCCCCAGGCTCCGCCCGCCGCAATTTCCCAGGTCTCTCCAGGGCGCAGCCCGGAGCAGATGCTCGGCGACCTGGAGTATGAACTCAAGAGCACGCGCGAGGAACTGCAGGCCACGATCGAGGAACTCGAAAGCTCGAATGAGGAGCTCAGGGCGTCGCACGAGGAAGCCCTCGCCGTCAACCAGGAACTCCAGTCGTCCAACGAAGAGCTCGAAACGTCGAAAGAGGAGTATCAATCCGTCAACGAGGAGCTTGGCACCGTCAACATGCAGCTCCAGCAGAAAGTGGACGAGCTGGACCGGGCCAATGCGGCGATTACGAATCTTTTCAACAGCACCGACATCGCCACGATCTTTCTTGATGGAGAACTGCGGATCCAGCGGTTCACTCCGGGAATCATGCGGCTGTTCAATCTCCAGGAAGGGGACGTCGGACGGCCGATCACCGACCTCGCCACGAAGTTCAACAACCACAACCTCGCGGCCGACTGCCGAAGCGTCCTCCAGTCCCTGATTCCCGTCGAGAGGGAGGTGACGACACTCGCGGCGGAGTCTCGGCCGGCGAGCGAGACGGCTTCGACAACCGGGCCCGGGCGCGAGCCTCGCATGAGCCCGGCGGCCACGCCGCTCGCCGCTCGTCCCGCGTCCGGGTTCTACCTTTGCCGCATCACTCCCTACCAGACCGCACGGAATCACACCGTCGGAGTTGTCATCACCTTCGTCGACGTCGCCCAGCTCAAACGCGTCGAAGAGTCGCTCCGCGAAAGCGAGGAACGGATGCGGGCGGTTGTCGCCACCGCGGCCGACGCCATCATCACCATCGGCGAGCGGGGCGAGATCGATCGATTCAATCCCGCGGCCGAACGGATGTTCGGATACTCTGCGGAAGAGGCCATCGGCCGGAACGTCAAGATGCTGATGCCTTCTCCCTTTCAGGAAGAGCATGACGACTACCTCGCGAACTACCTGAGGACTGGACGGGCGCGGATCATCGGGATCGGCCGCGAAGTCGTCGGACGCCGCAAGGACGGCTCGGTCTTTCCGATCGAGCTTTCCATCAGTGAGCTGCAGGACGGGACGCAACGGCTTTTCACTGGAATTGTCCGGGACATCACCGAGCGCAAGGAATTGCAACAGGAGCTTCTGACGATCGCCTCGGAGGAACAGCAGCGGATTGGCCAGGATCTGCACGACCAGGTGGGGCAGGCCCTCACCGGCCTCAGTCTTCTTGCGGGAAGTCTGAGCAGGAATATCCGCCAGCATGCCCCGCAGGATGCCGACCTTGCGGCCCGCGTCGCCGCCGGAATCGATGCCGCGCTGGATCAGACCCGCGCCCTTGCCAAGGGGCTTATCCCCGTCGAGGTCGATGCCGAGGGGCTGATGGCGGCCCTGGCGGACTTCGCGGAGCACACCACGGATGACTCCGGGATCAAGTGCACTTTTCATTGTGCCTCGCCGGTCCGCGTCGAGGATAAGATGAAGGCGACGCACCTGTACCGGATCACTCAGGAAGCCGTCACCAACGCACTCAGACATGCCGCGTGTCGCCATATTCGAATCCGCCTGGAACAGGACAAGCAATTCATCATTCTCAGCATTCGAGACGACGGTAAAGGCATCTCCGACGGCAAGTCTCCCCCGAAGGGGATGGGACGCCGGATCATGCAGTATCGGGCCGGATTGATCGGCGCCACTCTGTCCGTGAACCCCGGAGCTTCGGGCGGCACGCTCGTCACCTGCACTCTTCCGGTGAGCCCCCATGCCCACTCCTAAGACGCAAGCAAATGTCCTGAAGTCGCCGGCCGGCATCCGGTCGAAATCGGCGCGACTTCTGATCGTCGATGATCATCCCATCGTGCGCGAGGGGCTCGCCTCGCTGCTCGCCTCCGAGGCCGACCTCGAAATCTGCGGCCAGGCGGGAACCATTCCCGAGGCCTTGTCGATCGCCGAAGCGGTGCGGCCCGACCTGGCGATCGTCGACCTGGGCCTCGAAAAAGGGAGCGGGCTGGAGCTCATCCGGCGATTCGCCGCCTGCCAGCCGCCGGTCCCCGCGATCGTCTGTTCGCTCTACGACGAGTCCCTTTACGCGGAACGCGCGCTGCGGGCCGGGGCGCGCGGCTATGTCAACAAGTCGCAGGCGACGCAGACGATTGTCCGGGCGATCCGTCGAGTCCTCGAAGGGGGGATCTATCTCAGCGACCGGATGTCCGAGCGCCTGGCGAGACGGCTCGCGGGCGACACCGAATCGCTCACTCGCCCTCTGGTCTCGCAGCTTTCGGACCGCGAGCTCGAAGTCTTCCAGCTGATCGGCAACGGATTCACGACGGCGGAAATCGCGAAATCGCTCCATCTCGGCGTCAAGACCATCGAGACCCTCCGCCGTCGAATCAAGACCAAGCTCAATCTCACGAACGCCGCCCAGCTCGCGCGGGACGCAACCGCCTGGGTGGTGGAGAACGGCTGATTCGGGACGGCTCTTCTCCTGAATCCGCAAGCGCCACGTCGGCTAGTCTAGAGCGCGTTACCGCCGCGTTTTCCGTAGTCCGGCCTTCCAAGGCCGGACAAAACCTCGCGCCCGGCCTTGGAAGGCCAGGCTACGAAGCGGAACACCCGCCGGTAATGCGCCATAAGCATCGGCGCGTCTCAGTGCGCGCCGTGCGGGACCACGATGAGACATATCGACACAGTTGTGCCTGGCGCGCTGCGGCCGAGACTGGTCGAGCCGGCTTCGGACGCGCGGGTGTCGGACATCATGCCCGGCGCCGATCGAGCCTCGGCGGATTGTCGGAGGTCTGGCACGAGACTCGCACTGAAGTTCCAGACCCGAGATCTGCAACACGGGAGAATGTCGGCCGGGTCCTGCCCATAGAACCGCCGCTTTCGCCCGGAAACGGATTCTTCGTCTCTCGGATCTCAGTGCCCGACCCCGCGACGCGCTTCTCGCGACGCCCGCTCTCCGGCACCGTCCGGCTGGACTCCGAGTCGTCCTCGAACGTCGCGTCCTGAAACTCATGCCAAAGCCTGCACGGAGCTTCCCATGTCTGACCTCCCCAAGCTGATTCATCCCTGGATGATCGCCGTCTGGCCCGGCATGGGAAACGTCGGCGTGAGCGCCGGCTACTACATGATGGCCCGGCTCGGCATGCATCTCCTCTCGGAGCTTTCGTCTCAGGGACTGTTCGATGTCGACCACGTCGAAGTCAAATCGGGGCTGATCCGGACTGGCCGGCTCCCGCGAAACCGTCTCTTCGTCTGGAAGGACCCCGACGAACGGCGCGATCTCGTCGTCTTCCTCGGCGAGGCTCAACCGGCGACCGGCAAGTACGCATTCTGCGAGAGGCTGATGGACGTGGCCCAGCAGCTCGGCGTGGAGCGGGTCTTCACCTTCGCCGCCATGGCCACGCAAATGCATCCCGAACACGACTCCCGCGTCTTCACGGCCGCCACCGATGAAAAGACGCTCTTCGAACTCCGCCAGCATGATCTCCAGGTTCTGGAAGAAGGGAACATCAGCGGGCTGAATGGCGTGCTCCTGGGAGTGGCGGCAGAACGCGGGCTGGCCGGCGCCTCTTTCCTCGGAGAAATGCCACACATCTTCGCGCAGCTCCCCTTTCCAAAGGCGTCGCTCGCCGTGCTTCAGGCTTTCGCGCAGATCGCTCGGCTCGACATCGACGTTTCCGAGCTCGCGGAGCAGGCAAGGATAGTGGACGAAAAGCTGGGCGAACTCCTCGCGCGGGCGGAAGGCAGCCTCGGTGGACAGCAGCCCGAAGAGGAAGAGGAGACGTTCGGCAGCTTGAAAGAAGAACCCGAGGAAGAGCGTCTCAGCCCGCGCGACCGGCAGAAGATCGAACAACTTTTCGAGCAGGCCGCACAGGACCGCGCGCGGGCCTACGAGCTGAAGGCCGAACTCGACCGCCTCGAGGCGTTCCAGGAGTACGAAGACCGCTTCCTCGATCTGTTCAAGAACCCCGGATACACGGAGCCCTCCGTTGATCCGGGTTGATTCCTTCGCGTGCGCCGGCCCATCGGCCTCTTCAACGTCGTGCAGGCATGCATCGATCCGGGAGACATCACATGCTCGTCCGAGTCAAAGTCTTCACTCACATCGTCGGCAGCGGCGCGACGGTCATCGAAAGTCGGTTCGAGGACCAGGTCAACGAGTGGCTCGAGTCCGTCCACGGCGAACTCAAGCACATCACGCAGTCCGAGAGCGAGCGGTCCGGAAACGGGCATCATGTCACGCTCTGTCTGTGGTACGTGCCGCACGCCGACGAGACCAAAGCCTAGGCAACCATCGCACGCCCGATCGCCGTTCCAGAAATCCGGCCGCTGTGCGTTCAGGCACACCTATTGTGCGGCACGGCGCGCTTCTTCCGGAAAGAGCGTTGAGTTCCCTTTGCCGCACTGGAGCCTTCGAGGCCTTCTCCCCCCTTGCGAATTCCTGCATTGCGGCACGCGACATGCGAGTCATCCCCGCCCAAAGGATTCGCATCATTTCAATCCGTGACCAAGAAGCTGGAGACCACATCATGGCCGGTCCATCCCTCGCCGAAATGCAGGCTCATCACAAGCACTGGCTGCAGGAACTCGACCGCTGGGAGTACTATTCCCGCGCCTGGTCGGTTGAGAAGGAGAATGCGCTCCGCGAGCTCCGGGAGTTCGAAGATCGCCTCGCGCGGTACGGCGAGGAGCTCGGCACCCATTGCGCGGCGATCGAGGGCTTCCGACGTGAGATTGTCGACTGCGAGCGAGCCATGATCGAAAAGCCGTCCTCGAATGCGGGGCCGGACCTCGCTGTCGCCGAAAAGCATCGCGCCGCGGCCGAGCACCATGCCGAGCATCTGACGCGCCACGAACGTTTGCTGCAAGCCCATCATGCCATTGCGTCCCAGATGGCGGTGCTTGCCAATGCCGGAAAGCACGCGTAACCGCACGCACGAGGGACGGCCAGGATGTAACGTCTGTCGGGGCGCTGGGACGCCTCTCCGGCACGTTCTCGCACCGCTCCCTTCGACTTCCAGTATCGAATGGAGAGCGAAATGCCCGTGTCAGATCCATCCCGTTTCGTGCGCTGGTTCTCCGAGCTCGGCATTGAGGATGTGCCGGTTGTCGGCGGCAAGAATGCGTCGCTCGGCGAAATGTACCGCGAACTGAAAGCGGCCGGCGTGAAAGTGCCGAACGGCTTCGCGATCTCGGCCGACGCGTACCGCTGTTTCCTGCGCGAGACGGGACTCGACGCCGCGATTCGCTCGATTCTTGCGGATCTCGACACGAACGACGTCGAGAATCTTCGCGATCGCGGACAACGCGTGCGGCACGCCATGCTGGCGGCGCCGCTTCCGCGACCGCTCCAGGACGCGATTCTCGCGGCGTACCAGCAGTTGGGCGAATCCGAGCGACGGACGCTGGACGTGGCGGTCCGCTCCAGTGCCACGGCGGAAGATCTGCCGGACGCCAGCTTTGCCGGGCAACAGGAGACCTACCTCAACGTGCAGGGGGACGGTCCGCTGCTCGACGCCTGCCATCGCTGCTTCGCGTCGCTGTTCACCGATCGTGCGATCTCCTACCGAGTTCACAAAGGATTCGATCATTTCGAGATCGCGCTGTCGATCGGCGTGCAGCGGATGGTGCGTTCCGATCTGGCGACCTCGGGCGTCATGTTCTCGATCGATACCGAGACAGGATTTCGCGACGTCGTGCTGATCAACGCCGCCTATGGTCTCGGCGAAAACGTGGTCCAGGGCTCGGTCAACCCCGATGAATATTACGTCTTCAAGCCCACGCTCGTGACCGGTTTCCGTCCCATTGTGCAGCGGCGGCTCGGCAGCAAGGAGTACAAGCTGGTCTACGACGTCGGCGGCAGCCGGATGACGAAGAACGTTCCCGTGCCGCCGGAAGACAGGGCGCGGTTCGCCCTTTCGGACGACGACGTCCTGATGCTCGCGAAGTGGGCCTGCGTCATCGAGGAGCACTACACGAAGAAGCGCGGCCGTTCCACTCCGATGGACATGGAGTGGGCCAAGGACGGCCGCACCGGCGAGCTCTTCATCGTCCAGGCGCGGCCCGAGACGGTTCAATCGCTCCGGACGCCCGACGAACTCGAAACCTACACGCTGAAGAAGAAGGGGACGCCTCTGGTGCGGGGCCGCAGCGTCGGCGAGCGGATCGGACAGGGAAAGGTCCGCATCATCGCATCGGCCGCTCACCTCGAGCAGTTCCGCGAGGGAGAGGTTCTCGTCACCGATAAGACCGATCCCGACTGGGAACCGACGATGAAAAAGGCGGCCGCCATCGTCACCAACCGAGGCGGACGGACCTGCCATGCGGCCATCGTCAGCCGCGAGCTGGGGCTTCCCGCCATCGTCGGCACCGAAAACGGCACCGAGGTCCTCCGCGACGGCCAGGAAGTGACCGTCTCCTGCGCCGAAGGCGAGACGGGCATCGTCTATGACCGCCTGCTGCCTTTCGAGGTGCAGCGGGTTCCGCTCGCGGGACTCGTGCGTCCGAAGACGAAGGTGATGATGAACGTGGGCAACCCCGAAGAGGCGTTCCGTCTCTCGATGATTCCGAACGACGGGGTCGGCCTTGCCCGCGAAGAATTCATCATCTCGACCTACATCAAGATTCATCCCCTCGCTCTGCTCCACTACGAGCAAATCGAGGACGCCAACGTCCGGGCGGAAATCGACCGGCGGACCGCCGGATACACGGAGAAGCCCCAATACTTCGTCGACCGGCTGGCCGAGGGGGTCGCGATGATCGGCGCCGCCTTCTATCCGAAGGACGTGATCGTCCGCCTCAGCGACTTCAAGACGAACGAATACGCGAATCTCATCGGCGGCCAGGCCTACGAGCCGCGCGAAGAGAACCCGATGCTCGGCTTCCGCGGCGCTTCACGTTACTACAACGACCGCTACCGGGACGGGTTCGCCCTCGAATGCCGCGCAATGAAGAAGGTTCGCGACGAGATGGGGCTCAGCAACGTCAAGCTGATGATCCCCTTCTGCCGCACGGTCGAGGAAGGCCGCCGCGTCATCGACGAAATGCGAAAGCACGGCCTGGTGCAGGGTGAGAACGGCCTCGAAATCTACGTCATGTGCGAGATCCCCAGCAACGTGCTCCTCGCGAAGGAATTCTCCGAGATCTTCGACGGCTTCTCGATCGGCTCGAACGACCTGACGCAGCTGATCCTCGGCGTCGACCGCGATTCGGAAATCGTCGCCCCGATCTTTGACGAGCGAAACCCGGCCGTGAAATCGATGATCGCCCGCGTCATCGCCGAGGCTCATGCTGCCGGGCGGAAGGTGGGCATCTGCGGCCAGGCCCCCAGCGACTACCCCGAGTTCGCCGCATTCCTTGTTGAGCAAGGGATCGACAGCATCTCCCTCAACCCGGACGCGGTTCTGAAGACGACTCTCCGTCTCGGTGAGAGCGATCGGGCGACCTCGAAATGACATGCGAAAACTCTCCGCCGCGACAATCGAGATTCCACGAATTTCGACTCCAGGAATGTCGGGCACGAGATGCACCAGGAATTTCCCGATGGTACAATTCACGTCGCCACAAAATCGTGCCCTGAACAGCTTTGATGCCGGCGAACGACCGTCGTCCGCCGGGCTGCGTCCGGTCCTGCATCGCGTGACGCCGATGGATTACGAACGGATCTACGAGCGCTACCAGGAGCTGCAGCGTTACGTCGGATGGACCGACGAGGATGCGGCGCGCGTCGCGTCGGTGGCCGGTCTCGCAGAACCGTTCTTTCTTCCGCTGGTCGAGGACTTCTACGAAGAGATCGAACGACATCCCGCCGCACGACAGGTCATCAAGAGCCCCGAGCAGCTCGCCCGGCTCAAAGCGACCCTCGTCAACTGGCTTCGCGAACTTTTCTCGGGCCGATACGACCGCGAGTATGTCACCCGCCGCTGGCGCGTCGGCTGGCGTCACGTCGAGATCGGACTCGATCAGGTCTTCACCAACGTCGCCCTGTCGCGCCTGCGGCGCGGACTCATGCGGATTCTGGCCGAGAATTGGAATCGAGACATCCCGTTTCTCCTCGAGGTTCGTCAATCGCTCAATAGCCTGATCGACCTCGACCTGGCGATCATCGAGGACGCCTACCAGACCGAGCATCTCGAGCGGCAAGCCCGCAGCGCCCGGCTGGCGACCATCGGCCAGGTCGCCGGCGGGATCGCCCACGAACTTCGGAACCCGCTCAACACGCTCAAGACGTCGGCCTATTTCCTCCGCCACGTGAAAAGCGCCTCGCCGGAGAAAGTGGGAGAGCATCTCGAACGGATCGAGCGGCAGGTCGCCATCGCCGACCGCGTCATCACCACCCTGACCGAGTTCGCCCGCCAACCCCTCCCCACGCTGAGCCCGGCTCCGCTGGTCGAATGCGTCCAGGAGGCCCTGGGCGTCAATCCGGCTCCCGGCAACATCCGCGTCCATGTGGACTGCCCCGCGGATTTGCCTCGCGTCATGGTCGACCGGGCTCAACTTTCGATTGTCCTGGCGAATCTGATCCGCAATGCCTACGACGCCATGCCCGAGGGAGGGGAACTGAAAATCACGGGAAGTGCGGCGGACGCCGCGGTCGAGCTGATCGTGGCCGACACCGGCATCGGCATCCCGCCGGAAAACATCCTGCGCATCATGGACCCTCTCTTTTCCACCAAGACTCGCGGCATCGGCCTCGGCCTCGCCATCACCCGCGCCATCCTCGACAAGCACGGCGCCACGGTGAGGGTGCGGAGCGAGCCGGGCCAGGGAACGACCTTTACCGTGTCCTTCGTCCGGGCGCCCCAGTAAGCGCCCTCAACTTTCAGCAAGCGGATCCGGAGCTCGTCACGGACGAGTTGGACCTCATTTCGATTTTGATCCCGAATAGCAAGGATCGGGAGCGCTCCCATGTCGACACGACACCCCTCCGTTCTCGTCGTGGACGACGAGATCGACATCTGCAACAACCTGTCCGACATCCTGACGGCTTTCGGCTACGACGTCGAAACGGCGACCAACGGGTTCGCCGCTCTCGACCTGGTGCAGCGCCGCCCCTTCGACGTCGCCCTGCTCGATCTCAAGATGCCCGGCATGGACGGCCTGACGCTCTACCGCAAGCTGAAGAAGCTGCGGGCGGGGACCGTCGCGATGCTGGTCACGGCGTATGCCGGCGGCGACACGACCCGCGAAGCGATCGATGCCGGCGCCTGGCAGGTCCTTCCGAAGCCGGTCGACGTCGGACGGCTGCTGGGCGAAGTCGAGCGCGTCGTCGGCCAGCCGACGCTCCTCGTCGTGGATGACGACGCCGATCTCTGCGAAAACCTGTGGCAGATCCTGCGCCAGAAAGACTTCCGGGTCTGCCTCGCCCACTCTCATGACGAGGCGACGCGCAAGCTTCAAGAGAATCCGTATCGAATCATCCTGCTCGACCTCAAGCTCCCTGGCGGCAATGGGGTCGGCCTGATGGAGACGATCCGCGAGAGCAACCCCGAGGCGAAGATCGTCGTCATCACGGGGCACCGCTCCGAACTCGAAGAGACGATCGACCGCGTGCTCAGCGAAGGAGCCGAGGGAGTGTGCTACAAGCCCTTCGACGTGAATCGGCTTCTGGAGATGATTCAGCACGCCGCGGAACAGAATCGCACCTGAGTGTTCACGCGCGGCCCGCAACTCCCAAACGGGAATCGATCTCAAGCTCCGACGACGTGCTCGCTCGGGTGGTGGTCTGCGGAGACATACTCGCTGAGTTGTCGCCGCATGCAGTCAAAGGCTTCACGCACCGCGGCCGCCAGGTTCTGCGCCGCCACATGTCCGGTCGGATGACTCGGAGGCGCCGATGCCGTTGCACGCCAGCGCGATCACCAGAGGCGACGTGTTCCTGAGTGTTGAAGGCGAACAAGCAGAGCCGTCAGGAAGCATGTCGTTCCCAAGCGGGCGGCTCCTCACTGCTCTTTCCGCTCTTCCTTGAACTCATCTCCGGTTTGCATTTGGGGTGCCGTCCAGGACAGGCGGGAATTACTCATCCGCAATGCTCTCTCTTCGGGAGACCATTTCTCCCGGATGCGGGCGCACTCCGCGAGAATCTCTTCGGCGGTCGGCGTGTACGACGCTCGCGGACCTCTGGTCCGACGGTCTGGTGTCGAGGCGGCTTTCATTTCAGTCTCGTCCGGGTTAGGCATTCGACAGGCTCATCAAGGTGTCCGGACCTGGAATGTGTCCGAACCTGGAAAAATCGCTTCAGGCGGGCGGAGCGCCTTTTCGCTTCACGGTAAGGACGGGACAGGGCGCCGTCCTCACCACCGTTTCTGCAACGCTGCCAAGCAGGATGTGGGCAAGCCCCGTATTGCCGTGACTGCCGATCACGATGAGATCGATTCCATGTTCGCCGGCGTACCGCACGATCTCCCGTGCGGCGACGCCTTCAACCGCGGCACTCACGACCTCCTGCTCCGCCAACGGACCGTTGCCGAGGACATCTCCCGCGAAGGATTCGGTGGCGGGAGTGCGTCGCTCCTCGATTGGCCTGGGCGCGAGAAACCGCGCCAGCGAATCGGGAATGACGGCCGATTCAATCACGTGCAGGACATGCAGCACGCCGCCGAACCGCGACGCGAGTTCGGCGGCGAATCGAAGAGCCGCTTCCGAACTGCTGCTGAAGTCCGTGGGAACGAGGATCTGATTCAAGGAAATCATGGGAACTTCCGCCCGACGAGTACTGACCAGGACTTCGGACATCACGGCATGACGAACTGATGACCCTCGGGACGCACCGTCAGAACAGGGCAGGGCGCTTTGCGGACGACGTTTTCCGCCACGCTTCCCATCAGGACGTGGGACAACCCCGTCCGTCCGTGCGTCCCCAGCACGATCAGATCAATGTCGTGTTCGCGGGCGTAACGAACGATGGTGACGAGCGGGCTCCCTTCACCAAGCGTGCGATGGATCTTTCGTTGCGCCGCCCAGGAGGGGTCGAGCGCCTCCTGCAACTTCTTCGTGGCGGCGGCCCGCGACTCCTCGACATAGCTCGGAAAGGCCATCCCCATCGCCAGGTCCGGAGTGGCAATCACATGGGTTTCAAGCACGTGGAGCAGGTGCAGCTCCGCCTCAAACTTCTCGGCGAACGCGCAGGCATACCGGGTTGCGGATGCGGCAAACTCGCTGAAATCGGTCGGAAGAAGAATACGCTGAAGCTGGATCATGGGCTGCCATCCAATGGATGCCGCACGGGTTTCTTGAGCGTCCGTTCGCCGGGGGTTGAACGCCGTTCGCTGTCATCGCAGCGTCTCGCACGCAGATGTCGTGCCGTTTGGTCGAGATCGAATTCGCCCGACCCCTCGAAGGCGTTTTCCGCGGAACCGCAACAATCATGGAAGGAACTCGCCGGCTGCGACGAGCCGGTTGAGGCGAATTGCCACACATGACTGTGACATGTGTCGCACGACCTCGCGGGCGCATGGGCCGTCTCGGGCCGATCGCCCGGAGTCAATCGAAGAGCCGTGCACGCGGCCCCTCCGCATGCCGACGAAGACCAATGCTTCAAACGGTCGCGCACGCCGGCCGTGCGGACCAGGAGGCCGCCGGAGCCATCCATCCCGCGAACGGACATTCTTTTGCGTCCGGCACGTAACTCGCAGGAGGCTCGCAGGGGGAATAGACATCGTCTGATCCGCGAGGCGCCGAAACATGTTCTCAGACCGGAACGACGCGGCGCGCCGGCTTGCCGATCTGCTCCGCCGATTGACCTTCCGCGACCCTCTGATCCTGGCCATCCCTCGTGGAGGCATGATCGTCGGGACGACTCTCTCGCGCGAGCTCGGTTTCGACCTCGATGTCCTGCTGTGCCGGAAGCTCCGGCCTCGCGGAATGGACGAAGAGATCGCGGCGGTCTCCGAATCGGGGGCGATCGCGTTCGACCGGTCGGCGCCGAACCTCGGGTCGCTGACCGCGGAGTCGCTCGTCGAAGACCGGGCCGCCCTGCTGACCGAGATCACGCGGCAACGGTCGGTGTACCGTGCCTTGCGTCCCGCCGCCCGCATCGCCAATCGGTCGATTCTCATCACGGACGATGGAGTCGTGTCCGGCACGACGATGGCGGCGGCCCTCAACAGCATTCGTCGCGAATTGGCGTCCGAAGTCGTCGTCGCCGTCCCTGTCGGCCAGCGCGACGCATTGAACACGCTCCGGCGGCGGTGCGACCGCCTGGTCTGTGCGCTCGAAGTCGACGAATTGAAAAACCTCAAGGATGTCTATAGCGAGTTCCCGCCGGTCAGCGACGACGACTCCATCCAGATCTATCGAAGTACCGTTCTCAAGTAAGCAGGAACAGGCGACTCCAGCGAGACGATGGCTGGCTGCCGTCGACTGATTGCCGCGGCGAGCGGCTGGCTTCCGGCCTCAGTCCAAGGCCTTTCAACGTCCATTCGACAGCGCACCGGAGCAGCGGGGATGCTCGGACGTCCGCGTCGCACCGCGACCCGTCAATCCGGCTGATGGACGCCGTAACGCTCCAGCAGCCGGTACAAGGTCCGGCGATTCACCCCGAGAGCCCGGGCCGCGCGGGCCTTGTTGCCCTTCTCGCGTTCGAGCACGGCCAGCACGTGGCTCTGCTCGATCGACGCCAGATCGTCAACGACACCCAGAGCATCCCTGGGCTCCGATTCGGCGATCGGAACCGCCCGATCGGCCGGACGACAGATCTCCGGCGGAAGATCTGCCTGGTGGATCACGCCGTCGTCCGCAAGGATCTTCGCCCGCTCGATCGCGTTGATCAGCTGACGCACGTTTCCAGGCCAATCGTACGACTCGATGGCCCTCAGCGCGTCCGGCTCGATCGTCCAGTCGGGCGTCAGAAAATGCTGCACCAGCAGCGGAATGTCTCCGGCTCGCTCCCGCAACGGCGGAAGACGCATCGAGAGGACATTGATGCGATAGAACAGATCCTCGCGAAACCGACCCTGCCGCACCTCGTCCGCAAGATTCCGATTGGTCGCCGCGAGGATCCGCACGTCGGCTTTCCGCTCCTTGATCGATCCGACGCGGCGGAACGAGCCATCTTCGAGGACCCGCAGCAGCTTCGCCTGCAACGCGGGCGCGAGCTCGCCGATTTCATCGATGAACAGCGTTCCATGGTCGGCGACCTCGAACAACCCCGGCTTGGCGGCCACCGCGCCCGTGAAGGCCCCTTTTTCATGTCCGAACAGCTCGCTTTCCAGGAGTTGCTCGGGCAGGGCCGCACAATTGATGATCACGAACGGCTGGTCGGCCCGCCGGCTGTGCTTCTGCAGCGCCCGCGCCACCAGTTCCTTTCCCGTTCCGCTCTCTCCCAGGATGAGGATCGGCGAATTCGACGGCCCGGCCCGCTCGATCAACCGGAAGACGTCCTGCATGGCGCGGGAGCCGCCGATCATGTTCGTCCGAGGCCGTTCCCGTTCGACCAGCGCCCTCAACTGGGCATTCTGCTTCCGAAGCTGGCCCGCTTCGTAGGCCTTCGCGCATCGCCGCTCGATCTCGACCAGCGGACAGGGCTTGGTGAGAAAGTCATACGCGCCAAGCCGCATCGCCTCGACGGCCGTCTCGATCGTCCCGGTGCCCGTCAGAAAAATGACCTGCATTTCGCTGTGGCGTTCCGTCAGTTGCCGCATCAGCTCCAGGCCCGTCATCCCGGGCCTCACCATGTCGAAAATGCCGACGTC
>JADZEF010000329.1 GCA_020850695.1 Planctomycetaceae bacterium
ACTGGTCCGAACAGGGAGCGCTCGCTGTCGCAGCCCTTCGCGCGATCGATCTCAACACCCAGTGGCACACCTTCTGGAAAGATCTTGCGCTGTCCATCTGAACCGCCACCATCAGGGTGATGCACCCGCGCGACGCCAGGCCGCGGCGATCGACGTCCACCACCTGCACGGCGCGGTCGGCCAGCAGGTCGAGTTCGCGGGCCAATTGCCGCGGAACCTCGACGATCGCCGCACGAATCCCCAGCGACAGCCGCCGCACCTTGCCGTGGACGATCAACTCGCTGGCGACCCAGCGGGCCGTGTTCGAAGGAACGGAGAAGCCGATCCCCTGCGCGAACTGAATGATGGCCGTGTTGACCCCGGCGACTCGCCCTCGCGAATCCACCAGCGGCCCGCCCGAGTTCCCCGGGTTGAGCGGCGCGGTGTGCTGGATGATGCTCTCGATGAGCCGCCCCTCCACGCCGCGCATCGACCTCCCGAGGGCGCTGACGACGCCGGTCGAGACGGTCGACTGGAAACCGAGCGGGTTGCCGACGGCGATGACGAGCTGTCCCACCTGCAGCGTCTCCGAGTCTCCGAGTTCCACGTACGGGAGATCGCGAGCAGCCAGCCGGATGAGCGCCAGGTCGGTTGCGGGATCATCGCCGATCACCATGGCGTCGATCTGGTCGCCATCCTCGGTGCGTGCGGTAAGACGTGAGTGTCCGCTGACCACGTGGCTGTTCGTGAGCGCGAAACCGTCCGGCGTCAGCAGGAAACCCGAGCCGATGCCCCCGTCCGACTCGCTGCGGCGGTTGGCGATGGAAACGACCGCCGGCCCCACCTGCTTGACGACGCGGATGACAGCCTGGGAATACGCGTCGAGAAGATCGGCATCAGACGGAATGGACGGCGATTTTGCCGGCGACGCGCCGGATGACTCGGCCGCGTCCCCGTTGATCCGCCGCAGGAAATCGATCGGATTCGCATCGAAAGGCATGCAGAAACCTCAAACGGTTGCGGTACGAAGAAATGCCTTCGGGTCATTGTAGGCAGCGCGGGAGAGTCAATCGTTTCCCTGTTGCCCGATTCGACCGCTTCTGATACAGACCGCCCCCCTTGAACCTCACGGGGCGCCGCCACCGGGCGGATGGGACTGTGTCTTCCGGTCGAATCCAGGGAACCTCCATGCCGCCGCGTGCCCGACTCGTCTTCGGCGACGGCTTCGTGGAGAAGTCGTATCCCGCGTCCGTTCTGGACGTTGAGTACGAGAAACAGTGCGCCGTCTGGAACGTCCTGGGAGGACAAAAGGGAATCGCCCTGCCCCAGCCCCTCGACATCGATCGAGCGGCGGGGAACATCCGCTTCACTCGCGTTCCCGCCGACGGGACGCTGGCCGACCTCTATCGCCGCTTCCTCTGCCGAGACACCGACGACGACGGCTTCCTGCGGTTGCTGGACGTCGCGGCGCGGTCGCTCGCGGCGATGCACTGCGGGCTCGCACTCTCATCACGCACCGAGTGGACTCCGCCGGCGTGCTTCGATGAGGCCGCAACATTTGGCGGCTTCGCCTTCCCTTCGAAGGAGTTGAAGCAGTCGCGACACGCGTGGCTGCATTGCGACTTCGGGTTCGCCAACCTGTCGTACAGAAGGACGGCCGCCCACACCCAGCAACTCGTCATCTACGATCCGTCCCCCAACGAGCACACGACGCTCGCCGCCGACCAGTATGGTCCGGTCGAAGTCGATCTCGGCTGCCTGTTCGCCTCGCTGAATGGGCGGTTCCCGGTGCGGCAGTATCCGCGCGTCCGCTGGAGCCGCATCGCCCAGGCCAAGGAACAATTTCTTTCCTGCTATGAAGCCGCCAGCGGCTGGACTGTCAACCGCACGCTGGTGGAAGCGGTCGGTTATGCCACCGCCTTCGCTTCACTCAGCCGGTGGCGGGGCCGCGGATTGCGGCGCCGCCTCGGGATGACGCTGCTCTACAACCGGTTCAAGAACAACATCCACTGGATGAAAGCCTGCCATGACAGCCACGCTTGAGCAACGGCCGGCGCCGGACGCCGTTGACTATCGCCAAAGCCACGCCGCACCCGATTACGGCCGCCGTTACCAGGGCACCTACGAACGCGGCTATTACTACTATCAGTGGAAGTACATCGAGCGCGAGCTGCTCCGCAGCGTGCTGCGGCAGGCGCGGCGCGACGGCCATCAGACGTGCCTCGACTTCGCGTGCGGGACCGGCCGCATCACGCAGATCACGGCCGAGATGTTCCCCGCCCCGCACGGCGTCGACGTCTCCGAGAGCATGCTCGACATCGCCCGCCGCGAAGTCCCTCAGGCCACCTTCGTCCGCCAGGACATCACCCGCGAGCCGCTCGATCGTCAGTACGACGTCATCACGGCGTTCCGCTTCTTCACCAACGCCGAGGACAATCTCCGCCGCGAAGCGCTGCGAGCAATCCACAACACGCTGTCCGACCACGGGACGTTCATCACGAACATCCACGTCAACCGCGACAGCATCACCGGCCGCGCTCACCGCGTCCGCAACTGGCTCCGCCGCCGCGTCATTCAACAGGTCGTCGGCCACGATCAGCTTCAGGCCCTTCTTCATGAGCATGGCTTCGAGATTGTCCGCACGCACTGGTACAGCTTCCTGCCGCGGACCGGCTGGCACCTTTCATGGCTGCCGAAGTTCACGATGAAGGCCGTCGAGTTCCTCTGTGCGGGCCGCTTCTGGTGCCCGCAGTCGCTCGCGTCCAGCTTCCTCGTC
This sequence comes from Planctomycetaceae bacterium, assembly GCA_020850695.1. Classification (GTDB taxonomy): domain Bacteria; phylum Planctomycetota; class Planctomycetia; order Planctomycetales; family Planctomycetaceae; genus JADZEF01. Next base: position 2,756 of record JADZEF010000329.1, read on the forward strand.
GAATGCCGCAAGCGCCCGACGACATCGGCGGCCATCACGTCGGGACGTTGAGCGTATCGCGGCTGCATTTCCCGTAGTCCGGCCTTCCCAGGCCGGACGGAAACATGCACCCGGCCTTGGAAGGCCGGGCTACGAAGTCGACGATTGTCCCAAAGTCTCTGAGGCATCCCGTCATGACAACGCTTGCCACGCCCGTCCAACCGCGGGATGAAGTCTCCGCGATCGTCGCGCGGTACGACCGCCGCAAGCAGTTCCAGCGGGATGTGCGGGTCGACATCCTGCAACCGCACCGCTGGCAGGTGCAGCAGGAAAAGGAACGGGCCTACCTGCGCTTCCTGCGGCGTTATGAGCCCGACCAGATCCCGCTGCTGCGGCTGCTGGAGATTGGTTGCGGGCACGGGTCGAACCTGCAGCAACTCCTCCGCTGGGGCTTCTCGCCCGAGAACCTCGTCGGCAACGAGCTTCTTCCCGACCGTTGCGACCACGCCCGGAGGTTCCTGCCCGAGTCGGTCCGCATTCTTCCGGGAGACGCCTGCGGGCTGAACCTTCCCGAGGCGAGTTTCGAGCTCGTGCTGCAATCGACCGTCTTCACGTCGATCCTCGACAACGCCTTCCAGCACCGGCTGGCCGACCGCATGTGGAGCCTGCTCGCTCCGGGCGGGTGCGTCCTCTGGTACGACTTCCGGTTCAACAATCCGCGCAACCCCGACGTCCGCGGCGTCGGCCTCACCCGCATCCGCGAACTCTTCCCACACGGAACCGTTCACAGCCGGCGCCTGGCACTCGCGCCACCGATCGCCCGAGTCGTGTCGCGCGTTCATCCGTCGCTCTACACGGCATTCAACACGATCCCCTGGCTGCGTACGCACCTTTTCTGCTGGATTGAGAAGAAGTAATTTCGATAGCGTGGTGGCACCACTCTGAACACCGAACTGGAGCCATCGAACGCAAGTGCAGCACGGAGAGTGGAGATCCTGGTTCAATGGCCGAGAGAACTGTTAGAGAACTGGCCGGTGAGATCTGGTCCGAAGTTAATCATGAGTGGATCGACGCTGCTGCGAATGGATCTCCACTCGCCACTCTCGATATCAACGCCTTCCATCGCATCCTCGACATTCTCATGGGAGTTTTGGCCCGCCATATTGACGCTCGAATTATCAACGATGAAGACTTTCCTGTAGTGCCGCTAAAGAAATCGTTTGACGACTCGTGATGTTGGTTGGAATGAAACGCCATACGGATGTGACACACGGGAGACGGATTCCCGAAAACTGCGGCTCCCGCTTTCAGCGCTTTCAACTTCGAAACTCGAACTCCCCGCACACCATGCCCACCGTCTGGCACGTCGGCGGCGAGGACGTCTCGCTCCGGATTCCACTTCTCAAGCAGCTCCGCACGCGCGGATTCGACGTCGGCGCCGTCGGTTCTGAGAAACCTCAGGCTTTCGATGCGGCGGAGATTCCCTACTGGCATTATCCGCTCCATCGCGGAATCAGCCCGCTTGCCGACCGCCGCGCTCGGGCCCGGCTTCGCGACCTTTTCGCCGCTCATCGCCCCGACGTCGTCCACGCCTTCGACACCAAGCCCGCCATCCTCGCGACGCTCGCCGCCCGTGACGCCCGCATCCCCGGCCGCGTCCGCACCATCACGGGCATGGGCTACCTCTTCTCGACCAACGCGTTCCCCTTCCGCATGTTGCGGCCGCTCTATTGCCGCATGCAGCGGCGCGCGTCGTCCGCGGCCGGCGTCACGGTTTTTCAGAATCGGGACGACCGCGAATACTTCCGCACCCGCCGCATGGTCAGCACCGACTCCGACGCCCTGATCGCCGGATCGGGCGTCGATGTCGATCAGTTGCTCGCCTCGCGTCCCGATACCGACACGCTGTCGCGACTCAAAAGCGAACTGAACCTCGACGACCGCCCCATTGTGACGATGATCGCCCGGCTGGTGCGGCATAAGGGCGTGATCGAATATCTCGAGGCAGCCCGGCAGCTCACGCGGGGTGGCGTGCGGGCCCAGTTCCTCCTCGTCGGTCCGCTCGCCTCGGAAGGGCGTCAGGCGGTTCCGAAGAGTGCGATCGAGGCGGCCTCCGACTGCGTCCGCTGGCTCGGCCGTCGCAGCGACGTCGTCTCGCTGCTCGCTCTCTCGTCGATGTTCGTCCTGCCGAGCTACTACCGCGAAGGAGTGCCGCGCGTGCTGCTCGAAGCGGGAGCCCTTGGCCTGCCGCTCATCACGACCGACATGCCCGGTTGCCGAGACGTCGTCACGTCCGGCGAAAACGGGCTCCTGGTCGAACCCCGGTCGTCCACTGCTCTCGCCGAAGCGATCGCCGACCTGCTCGCCGACCCCGTCCGCCGCGACCGCATGGGACGCGCCGCCCAGCGCCGCATTGCCGCCGGCTTCGACCTCCGCCGCGTCGCCGACGAATACGCCGCGGTCTACGAACGCTCCCTCGCCCCTGCGGCTTGAGGTGGCTGCTGGCCGGTTGATCAATTCGCGGCAACCGCCCAGAATTGAGATACCGGTGTCTGTGCGCGCAGTTCGTAGGATCTGATCGGCCGTCGACTTCAGGGGCCACGGAAACGACGGATGGGACAGAGTTAACGGAGAGGTTTCCTTCCGTGGTCTCCGTCGAATCCGTCGTTTCCGTGGCCCTGCCTCTCTCTTCGAAGGGGTGCTCATGCCCAACGAAAAGCTGTTGCATGGCGATTTGACGGACCAGATCCTGCGGGCCTTCTATCATGTTCACAGCGCGCTCGGATTTGGATTTCTGGAGAAAGTTTATGAGCGGGCGATGATGCGGACGCTCCAGCGGGCCGGGTATCATGTTTATCGTCAGATGCCGGTTGATGTCTGGTTCGAGGGCGAGGTCGTCGGGAAGTATTGCGCCGATCTGGTCGTCAATCAGCTTGTCATCGTTGAAGTGAAAGCCGAAGAAAGCCTGCACCCGAGAAATGAAGCGCAGTTGGTGACTTATCTCCGGGCGACGCCGACGGAAGTCGGCTTGCTCCTCAACTTTGGCGAGAAGGCGATCTTCCGCCGGAAGCTCTTCACCAACGACCGCAAGCCGAACCTGCCGAATCAAAGACCGACCGCCTCGATTCCGTCCTGATCCGTACTCTCCGTCGTTTCCGTGGCCCTGCCTCTCTCTTCGAAGG
>JADZEF010000330.1 GCA_020850695.1 Planctomycetaceae bacterium
ATGAACTGCTCAATCCCGCAGTTGGGAGATCTGCCAATCATCCTGCTGCATGAGTACCTGCCGGTGTTTCAGGAGCCCCTGCTGCGCCTGCTGGAGAACCCGCATGACGCTCTGCTCTGGGGCCAGTTCCACCGTCTGCTGGAGACGCATTCCACGATGACGTTTCGCCGCCGGACGGCGGATCGCGCAAAGAAATCCCATCGTGGGTTGGAACGTTCGCGGCGCGAACCGGTCGAGGTCCTCCCTTCGATGTCGCAGCGCGAATGTCCAGAGGACTTGAGGCTGCTTGTGCGCGACATTCTCAACGCACAGAACGTCCTCTGTCGATGTGGCAACCTGGACTCATGGACCACCATCGCGCCGGAGACGCTACCGTCGAGCGAACTAATTCAGCTCTCCGCCCACTGCAAAGTATGCGGCGCGACAAAAGAGATCCACACGACGATGGAAAACCTGTGGACGCTGGCAGGCATAGACACCGGAGACTGACGACACAATCACCGTCGCCGCTTTCCACCACGGCCTTCCACCAGATTCAGTTCTGAAATCGGTCAATTAACTCGACGACGGTGTCACATTGGAGCCGGTCCCTTCGACCAGCCAACCATTGACTCTCCCATCGCTTGAGCCGTTGCCGGGATTCGAATCGACCGCAGTACCCGCGAACGCTTGACTAGTTTTCATCGTCCGCAGTGCGGGGTGGTCGGGGAACAGACAATCGCGTTGGACATTCCCTCGACGGTGTGTCCTGGACCGGAAGTTCGGTGAAAGCGGACGGGAGGGCACCAGCAGAGTCCCCTGCTTCCTGCGGCTTGAACCAGTCCTCGACCAAAGCACAGCCTATCACAAGACAGAGCCTTTTCTGGTTCTCCGTCAGTGCGTTTGCTGGCTGTTGCTGCGGCCGACATGTGTTGACTCGTGAGAGGTTGCGCTGAGGCATTCTGTCATTCCAAAAGATATTGAAAGTTCCGGATCACTTCGCCAATGGGCATGAAATATCGAATCGGCTTCAATTGAGTTGAGGACGGCCGTCACAAGTGATGCCTCACTGGTCGCAGACCGACAACAGCGGCACGCTCCGCACCGTCTCGCGATGGACCGCATTTCAGGTTCAGCCTCAACGTACGTAAGCATGCTGAAGCTGATTACGGCCGACAGGAGGGGCAGCGCTCGGGTCGACTTCGTCTCCTTGTGTGCGGTACGAGAGAATCCTCGACGTCTGACCTCTGGACAAAGCACACATGCTCCGATGGACGCGCAACCGTGCGACGGATTGCCGCGTTCGCTGCGGGCGTGCCGAACCGCATCGGTCAGCTTTAGATGATGTCGGCCCGCGAGCAATCGAGGCTGGATAATCGATTGTCCCTCAACCCTGGGTACGGGTGGGGATGTGAGCACTTCTCCTGCCCCTAGTAAAACTGGTTCGTGGCGGCACGAAAGTCGAGTCAGAACGCAAGCCGGGGCACTGCCCTCTTCGGAGACCCCCGCGGCATCACGACTGGAGTTCGGCGTTAATCGGCATGTGATTAATTCTTGCGATGCCGTTGACTGGTGACGACGCTCGGTACGATGCGCTCCGCGCTCGTCAACATCCAGGATCGGCCGACCGCGACAAACTTGTTGGCGCAGCTATTGGCTGACCGCAGCGAACAGCTCGGTTTTGGGCAGCTTTTGCGTCTGGAGATGCCGGAATTCCGGCATCAACAAGAACCAGACGAATTGACGTCGCACCACGTCATCAAATGCCGTTGGCCCCAGCGTGCGGGCCAATATCTCGCCAAGCTTCTGCCCAACCCAGCGGCAGTCGCGCGTCCGAGCCCGGCTGAAAATGAGAGCGACCTTCCGCATAGGACAGCCTGCGGCCGGGTCTGAAGGCTCTCAAGGCGACGGCGAAGAAGATCAGGAGAATGAATCCGAGGCGTGGGAAGACAAAGTAACCGAATTGATCAACGGCTGACGACGGAGAGGCCTGACCTCCGCCGTCAGCCAGTGTCGCTCGGGCTGTCATGCGATTGGGAACTCCGATTCCGTCGGCAATCCCTGATGAAACTCTTCCCAAGCGGTGTGCAGCTCACTCCGCAGCTGGCTGATTCGTGCCGGGGACAGGCCGAACACACGGGCTACATCGCGGGTGCGTTCCCCCTCTGCGAGCTTCAGGGCAATCTGTCGCTTGCGGGAGGGGAGTGTCTGCAGCCAGTCCTCGAAGTCGATCCGCGAGGCTGCGAGCTCGGCCGGAGTGCAATTCCTGTCTTCCACAAGGGCTTCCTGCCAGCACTCTTTCCTTTCGTCCCAGCGATCGAGTCGCTCCAGCTGCACCCCTTTTCGCTGGCAACACGAGACAGACGAAACGTCTCGCACGTTGAAGCGAGTGCCGACCATCCGTCCCGCACGAACCTGGGCGACGGCGAAACGGGCCAGCGGAGTCGCCGCCGCGATGTGCGAGCGGCCTTGGTCGGCCAGCCTGGCATAGGCCACGAAGGCGTTCGCGACGGCCTCTTGCGTGGCTTCTTCGTGAGCGTCTGCCATCAACTGACGAAACGCGAAGCGAACATCGGCTCGGATCGCCGGCAGCAGCTTCAGGAAGCCATCGTACGAGGTGGGCGGGGAAACCGTGCCAACAGAAGCGGAAACATTCGACGAGGCGACATTTCGGGCGAAGGCAATCATGAGGACGCTCCGATTGGACCGCCCCTCTTCGGGAGCGGTCGTGTGCCATGACACAACCGCTCCCGCAACACGCGAGAGACCTGATATTCGAGCCTGAGAAAACGAAGAAATCCCGGGATCGGTCTCTCAGTGAGGCGATCCCGGGATTTATTCGTTTTTCGTTGTGGTCCGGCAACTAACGCCGGAGCCTGCAAGTAATATGACGCAAATCGCCTTGGAATTTAGCCCGGCCCCCGCACCAGGACGGTCACAGAAATCTCCGTTTCAGTCCCCTCTTGATCGGGGTTCGGGCTGAGAGTGGAGTCCGCACACGAGGATTCCCGTGGGGTTCAAGTTTCAGTCCCCTCTTGATCGGGGTTCGGGCTGAGAGAGAGCGTCTGCGTCACTGGACGGCGAGCGATTCCGCACGTTTCAGTCCCCTCTTGATCGGGGTTCGGGCTGA
>JADZEF010000331.1 GCA_020850695.1 Planctomycetaceae bacterium
ACTCGCTCATCGAGTCGTGGTGGCGAGTCCTCAAGCACCAGTGGCTGTACTTGAACACGCTCGACACGGTCACCACACTGGAAAAGCTGATTAATTTTTACGTCAGCGAACACAACGCACGACTTCCCCACTCCGCGTTCCGGGGTCAGACGCCTGACGAGATCTATTACGGCACTGGTAACCACATACCGCAGGAGCTCGAGTTGGCAATTAAGACCGCGCGTCAGGCCCGCATGGAGGCCAACCGCAAGCGAACGTGCCCCCGATGCGATCCGCTGGTGCCGCTCTCCCCGTGAGCCGAGCAGATGATTCTGAAGAAGCGGACACCGTTTGCGGAGAGAGAATCGGGGTGGCAACGCAGACCTCGCGTTCCACCCCCGGGGAAGCGGCGCAAAAGCTGCTCGTGTGCACGCCGAACCCGCTCATCCGACAGCCAGGCCTCCCTCAGAGCGGCCTCAAGTGTCGAGAACTCGCGCAGAAAACTCCAGAATGTCGTGGCAAAGAGCACGGCGAAACGCTATCGCACCCCCCGTGAGCCGCTGAAGCCCGGCTCCGACTTTGACTACGGGTTCGACAACAGTGATCCCGACTGGCGAATGCGGATCAAGAGCGTGGACTTCGCTCCAGCTCACGATGCCACGCTTCGCGGCGACAGGGTGATCGCCAGCGGCGTGGCCTGGAACGACGGGACGTCGCTGATCGAGGCTGTGGAACTGTCTCTCGACGAGGGAAAATCCTGGCGCCGCGCCGAGCTCGAGCGTTCGGGCCGCTACGCCTGGCAACACTGGAAGCTGCCGCTCACTCTCAGCAAAGGAAAGCACACGCTGATCAGCCGCGCCGTCGACACGCTCGGCAATTCCCAGCCGCTGGACGGCACGATTGACTGGAACCCCGCAGGCTACGTCTGGCACGGCGCGGACCGTGTGACCGTCGATGTGAGGAGGTAGTCGTCTCGAAGCGTGCGTGTTGGGCGCCCTGAATCACAAGGCTGCGTCTGCGATCTTTGCGCACAGCGGACGATCGGTGGCCTCGTCCTGGCGGTCAGATCATCTCGTGGATTGGTTTACCCGACGTGATCATGCTGGTCGGACGACCCGCCGGGTCCAGGTAGTGCAGCCCGCGGTCAATTCCCAGGTGATGGAAGACCGTGGTCATCAGGTCCTGCGGCGAGATGGGCGTCGACTTGGGAACCTCAACCTTTGAGCTGGATTCCCCGACGACCTGCCCCTGCCTCAGGTTGCCGTGGGCGAAAGCAAGCGTCGAGAGAGGAGCCCAGTGGTCGCGTCCCGCGCTGCCGTTGATGCGCGGCGTGCGTCCAAACTCGCCCGTGATCACCAGCAGGATCCGCTTCGAAAGGCCGCGCTGAGCAACGTCGTCGACAAAGGCCGCGACGGCTTGATCGACCTTCGGACAGAGGTTTCGACATCCCGCCTCGATCTGTCCGTGCATGTCCCACCCGCCTGAGTGAATCGTCACAAAACCGGTACCCGCCTCGCAGAGGCGGCGAGCCAGAAGCATCTGATCGCCGAGGCCCGGCCCATACTTTGCTCGGACGCGAGGATCTTCACGGTCCAGATCGAAGGCTTCCTTTGACCGGCCGAGCACGATGTCGAACGCCTGACCCTCGAAGCCGTCCAGTCCCCTCATCAGCCCGGAGCGATCGACTTCGCGATCAACGCGATCGAGGTCTTTCAGGAGGCTGCGGCGATCGGCCACGCGGTCGAGTCCCACGCGGAGCGCCATGTTGTTCCGCGAATCCCCGCTGACGTCGAATGGATTGTAAGCCGCGCCGAGCCAGGCCGGGCCATCTGCATAGGTTCCATTGAGACGGACGTAGGTCGGGATGCCGGTCCGTGGGTTGCTCGCCCCGCGGTATCGGGCGGCGATCGAGCCTAGGCTCGGCTTCACCGGCGAGAGTCCCTGGTCCGCGGCCGGGAAGTTGTAGCCCGTCATGACATAGTGCGTACCCCCGCCGTGGCCGCTGTTCTCGTGGGCGAATGACCTGACGAACGTCATGTGTTTGGCAAGAGTCGCCATTTGCGGGAACAGGCCGCCGATGGTCACCCCGGGGAGCGACGTCTGCACTTCGCCCACGATGGAGCGATACTCCGCCGGGGCAGACATCTTCGGGTCAAACGTCTCGACGTGCGTCGCGCCACCCACGAGCCATAGCCAGACAACCGATGTCTCGGCCGGCGGCCGACTCGATGACTCAGCCGCCGCGCGGGAGCGAAGCAGATCCGCCAGCGTGATCCCCGACAGTGCGAGCGTTCCGACTTTCAGAAAGTCCCGCCGCCGCATTCCATCGCAGTTCTGACTGTTCGCGCGACCAACGATGCTAAGCATGACATCCCGTCCCTTCGGAGCGACACCGGACACATCCCCAGCCACACATATCGACAATTGCTTATGCCTTTGTGGAGTGTAGGCGACCAAATTCCTCCTGTCAACCACGTCTCACCCTTCTGTGAGTTGCCGGAGGATGTGAGCGACCAGGTCAACGTCCAGTAGACCGGCACGGACGGGCGATGGGCGAAAGTCTCGAATCCCCCGAAACGCCCTATCGGTAGGAAGCAGGACGCCAGGCTTGCGGGAAGCCACTTTGCGGTGGGATTGCATCCATGCCGACCGAACCAGTATGGAGATATTGCTGAAGGCAGATCGCGTACTCCCCGCACGTGGTTCGCTCGACTGCCCCCGAAAGGAGCCGCCAAAGGAAACCACGATCGCAGGAACAGCGCATCGAAGATGGCGACAACAGGCTTCATCAACAGGCTATGCTGGACCGCGCTTGCGGAGTTCGTGCCAGGGACCGGCTTAGGTATCAATTGCAACCTCGGAAGGCCATTCCATGAAACCCCGAATCTGGCTTTGCCTGACCGCCCTGGTTGCGTCTCTTCAGTCTGCGGCCGAGGCGCAGCCGGGGCTCTCGATCTATGGCAGCGTCTGCCAGGAAGCGCGGGGAATCTCGGGCGCCTCGCTGGCGCGGCCGATGCCCTCGGATAAGTGGAAGAGCAGTCTGCCGGAGCGGCGCGAAAGATGGCTGGAAATGCTGGGGCTCTCGCCGTTGCCGGAGCGGACGCCGCTCCACGCGACCGTGACCGGCGTGCTGGAGCGGGGCGATTACGTCATCGAGAAGATTCATTTCCAGAGCCTGCCCGGCGCCCACGTGGCGGGCAATCTCTACCGCCCGGCGAAGGTCGCGGGAAAACTCCCCGCGGTGCTGTATCTCTGCGGCCACACAAAGGGAAAGGTGAACCCGACGTACCAGGCGAACCCGCGCTGGTTTGGCCAGCATGGCTACGTCGCGCTGGTGCTCGACCCGATTCAACTCGGCGAGTGTCAGGGCTTTCATCACGGAACGTCCCGCGAGGGACGCTGGGACTGGGCGAGCCGCGGGTACACGCCCGCCGGCACCGAGGTCTGGAATGCCATGCGCGCCCTCGATTACCTCCAGAGTCGCCCCGATGTCGATGCAGACAAGATGGGCGTCACCGGCCTCAGCGGCGGCGGCGCCATGTCGTGGTTCCTCGGAGCCGCGGATGAGCGCGTGAAGGTGGTGGTGCCGGTGTGCCAGAGTGGCAGCATCGAGCGGATGGCCGTCGATCGTGGTACGGACGGCCACTGCGATTGCGCCTTCTGGATCAACTACTATCGCTGGTGCTGGTCGGATCTTGGCGCGCTCATCGCTCCGCGGGCCTTTCTGATTGCCGCCGGGAGCGAAGACGTCCTGTGGAGGCCAGCCGGCTACCGTGACGTGGCGCATCGCATCCGCCATCAATACGCGGCGCTCGGGGCGGCAGCACAGTTCGATCTGACCGAGGACCTGTCGCCGCACGGCTACACGCCGAAACTTCGGCAGGCGATCTTCACCTTCTTCAACACGCATCTGAAGAACGATCCAACGCCGGTGCAGGATGATGTGACCGGCGTCGTCGAGCCGGAGGAAACCCTCCTCGTCTTCGGCGGCAAGCTGCCGGCGAATGATACCATGCGGCAGATGGACGCCCGCCTGGTGAAGGGGGCGGACGTGCCGCTGCCCGACACCAGGCCGCAATGGCAAAAGCATCAGAAGAGCGCGATCGCCCGGCTGCGGCAGACCACGTTTCGCAACATTCCGGCGGATCTCGCACCGCGCATGCGTGACAAGCTGGCCGATGGCGGCACGAGCGACGACGTCTACTCGACTCAGGTGTTTGATACGGCAGACGGGCTGACACTGGCGATCAAGACGCGCCGGCCCCAGAACGCCGCCGGGGCGCTGCCGACGGTCCTGTTCGCTGTACAGCCCGGGGCGCGCAGCACATTCACCGGCGGCGGATCCTCGCGGCCTGGAATCGCAGCAGAGTTCGCCACCGCAGGGGTCGAGGTGCGAAACACGGGGGCGACCTCCGTCGGGCCGGGCTATCTCTGGACGCTGCGGCGCATCTACCCGCTGCTCGGTCACACCCTTCCCGAACGTCAGGTTTCCGATCTGCTCGACGGTGCTGCACTCATTCGACAGGACTTAGCATTCGGGCCGCTGGCGTTGTTCGGGCAGGGTGAAACAGCGACGCAGGCGATCTACGCCGCCGTCCTCGATCCGCGCATCAGCGAACTGATCCTCGACGCTCCGCCCGAAAGCCACACGAAGCCGGAGACCGCCGAGTATATCGGGATTCTGCGCACCGGCGATCTGCCTCAGAACCTGGCGCTGATGTATCCACGCCCGATCACCTTCGTGGGTAAGGTTCCTTCCGGTTTCGAGTGGACGAAAAAGCTCTACGAACAGTTCGGCGCGGGTGATCGCATCCGCGTCATCGGCCATGTGCGCGAGTGGTGCCCAGCGCAGAACTGAGGCTGCGCGCCGTCGATCCTCTACGGCCCGCACCGAGGACAGACCTTCGAATTCAGCCGCCACGAGAGCCTCGTTGGTGGGCGCGCCGAGACGTGCCAGATGCGTCTGAACGGGGACCCACACGTCTCGCGATTTCACCTCCGTCTCGAGGTGAATCCACCCGCCGCACGGATCATTGACCTCGACAGCAGCAACGGTATCCGTGTGAACAGGCGCGCGATGAAGTGGTCCGAATTGCGCGATGGGGACTGATCAACACGCTGTTTCACGCTTCGTGGAAGGACGAGAACGAACGGCCCCGGGGCGAAAAGGGAACCAAGGCGAGCGGCCGCGGCGACCGGATCATCGATAAGGCGGAAGTTGTCGATCGCTACATCGGCGCCCAGCGCGATTCCATCAGCATCCGCTACGAACACCAATTACCCACGCCGTAGTCCGAACGGTCGCTCCGACGGAGAAATGCCGGAGAACGAGCGATGCAATCATCGTACCCGAATGATCGAGCCCGCGGTTCGACCCGACTTGCCGATGCCGTTTCGTTCCACGGATAGAGCCAATTTTGCTGATTTCGAGGTTCAACACTCACGCCGCGGGCGAGCGGGTTCGGGTATGGCTTCCGCGGATCGTACCGATCAACTTCCCGACATCTGAAATTGAACAGCGACTTCCGATGTCCTATCATCAGTGGGCTTGGAGGTTCGATCGCAACGGCAGATGCCGCGAGGATGGGGTAACCGATCGGGTGGGTGTCCATGAATCAGTCCGGCTCGTACGAACCGACGGACCCTACCGCGATTGTTGATCAGCAGTTGGACGCGCTCGTCGCGAACGCTTCTTCCCGGGACGGCACGTCGATCGGGCAAAGGTCGGTCGACGGTGCGTCTGTATTGCCGCCAGAGTCCGGAAGCCTGTCATCCGGCGCTGGGTTCGGCGCCTATCGCATCGACGCACTCCTGGGGCGGGGCGGCATGGGGGCCGTCTACCGTGCTGCCCATGTGAAGCTCGGCAAGACCGTCGCGCTCAAAGTGCTGCCCGCTGCTCGATTTCTCCATCCGGACGCCGTCAAGCGTTTCGAACGCGAGATCCAGGCGGTCGGTCGACTGAATCACCCGAACGTGGTCGTCGGCCATGACGCCGGGGAAGTGGATGGAACGCATTTCCTGGCGATGGAACTGATCGAAGGCGAGGATTTGTCGAAGCTGGCGAGCCGGCACGGTCCGCTGCCAGTGGCCGAAGCCTGCGAAATCATCCGGCAGGCCGCGCAGGGATTGCATCACGCTCACGAAAACGGGTTGATTCACCGGGACATCAAGCCGTCCAACCTGATTCTCGATAAAAACCTCGCGGCGAACGGCGGAATCCGCGTGAAGCTGCTGGATCTCGGTCTGGCGCGCCTGTTCGCGGAGGATTCCCCATCCACCGAACAGATCACCCACTCCGGTCAGGTGATGGGAACGTTCGAGTACATGCCGCCCGAGCAGGCCGCCGGCGACGCTGAGGTCGACGAACGATCCGACATCTACAGCCTCGGCGCCACTCTCTACCGTTTGCTGACCGGCGTGCCTCCGGTCGTGCGTCCCGAACACAATTCGCCGCTCAAGAAACTGGCGGCTCTTGCCACCCAGGAACCGACGCCGATTCGAGAACTGCGTCAGGAGGTCCCGGACAAGTTAGCGTCACTGATTCACCGGATGCTGGCACGCGATCCGAGCGACCGTCCCGGAAACGCGGCCGAGATTGCCAGGGAATTGTCACCGTTCGCTCGATCGGCCAACTTGGCAAGTCTGGTGAGCGCAGCGGACAGAGAAGGCTCGAAAACCGCTTTCTCAGATCCTGAAGTCAAGGATTCGACGGTCGGAGTTCCACACGATCGCGGCGAGATCGTCAGAAGTTCGGCTTCGTCGGATCGGACGGCCTCAGCGATCACGAGCAGGACGATTGTCGCAATGGCAGTGATGCTGTTTTTCGGCGTCTCTGCGATCACAGTGTTCCCAAGGAAATCGTCGGAAGGTGAGCTCATCATCGATTCGGTGATCGACGATGTCGTTGTGAACGTCTGGCAAGACGGTCGAATCGTTCGGGAGAACTGGAAACTCGCTGCAGGGGAAAACCGCGCTTCCATTCCTGCGGGCGAGATTCACGTGGAACCAGCTGTGATCCATCAGGGGGATTGGCTGGCGGAACAGGAGCAAGTGTTTCTGTCGCCGAGCAGGCCGATTCGGGTGCGACTTCTCCGAAAGCCATCCTCGACTACTGCAGACACCCCGGTATCTGAAAGTCCGCCAGATGGCGTTCCTCCAGAGGATGCCATTCGCACGATCGCACTGCGCGTGCTGTCGAGAGGTGGATCGGTTTCAGGAACCGTCGAAGGCGTGGAATGGAAGGCGGCCCCCCCATCTCCGGAACTGCCCGCTGGCCCAGTTCGCATTCACTCCATTGCACTTGAAAGACAGAACGCCGTTCAGGACGAGGATCTGAATGACTTTGGCCGCCTGACTGATCTTGAGTATCTGCACTTGGGAGGAACGTCTATTGGCGAGGTGGGACTCAGCAAACTGGAAGGACTTGCATCACTTCGGATGCTGTTTCTGCAGAATACAAAGGTGACAGAACGGGGCTTGCGAAGGCTTTCCATGTTACCCGAGTTGCGATACCTGACGATCGGTGCCGGCGCAAATGCCGGGTCAAATCTCCGCGCCATCGCGTCATTAAAGGCGCTTAGATCACTGTCGGTGGAATCCTGTACCAATCAGACGCTTCTTGGATTGGACCGACTCAGTGATTCGCAAATCAAAGAGCTAGAACTGCAGGGAACATTTGATGAGTCTGACTCGGCCATCGATCGGTTTCAACGGACTAACGCCGGTTGCCGACTCTTCGTGAACCGAAAAGTCCGTGGCACGGACCTGGTGCGCGTCCAAGCGGAAAGGCTGATCAAGTCTGGTGCTATCCTCCGCGGACGTACGATGTATGCCGAGCCTCAGAGTTTCATCGCCGACCGCACGCAACCGCTGCCGGGGCGGCCATTTCGAGTCCATGCGATCGTCATCCCAAGGGATGCAAGCCTCGCGAGCCGTGAATTCGAATCACTTAGCAATTTTCTTTCCCTCGGCTCGTTGAAAATTGAATCGAGGCATCTGGATTACCCCGCGATCGCCGCGATCAGCCGCTGTTTCGATCTCCACTGGCTCGACCTGACTGGGTCCAAGCTCCCTGAGCACGCCCTCGTTGATCTCGGCTCCTTGCGCCGTCTTCAATACCTTGCCTTGCGGAAGTCAGAATTGCCTCCGGCTGCCATCGCGCAATTGCGGGAAGCGTTACATGGCTGTCGCATTGAATGGTCGGACCTCCGGGCAGGCGATCGCACCGCCGCGGAGTGGGTGCTCTCGAGAGTTGGGACTGCGCGAGGAACCCAGGCCGGGAAAGTTTGGAGTGCCGACGCTCAGTCACCCGAGCTCCCGGAAGGATCGTTCCGACTGACCGCCGTATATCTGAACGAGCGCAGCACATTCACGGATGAGGAACTGGGGATTCTCGCTCAGGCATCCTCATTACGGCAAATCCACCTCAACAATTCCACGTTAGGGGATCGCGGACTGGAGATTCTGCTGGGGTTTCCTGAACTGACCCAATTATTCGTTGCATCCACGCGTGTTACTGCGGCGGGCCTGAGCCGTCTCGACGCACTCTCGAATCTCGAATCGATCCAATGGACTTTTCATGCAGAAACTGAGAAAGCGCTCGAAAAGATTCTCGGTCAGGACTCACTAAGAACTGCCTTTGTCTTCGGATTACCTCAGGAAGGCCAGCGACGATTGGCTGGACTCGAAGTGCCTCATTTACGGAGCCTACATATTACCACCTCGGACGGATGGGATAACGAGGCCACCGATGCGTTTCTCCGGCGGAATCCGCGGTGTCGGATCATTGACATTTCGACAGGGCATGCAAGGGGTAAAGACCCATTTCGCACCGAGGCGGGAAGATTGCTGGAGGCAAACGCAACCCTCGAGTTCGCCGCCTTATCGAAAGACGCCAAGCTTGCTCGGATGACCTCTGAGTCCGGAGTTCCTCATGCGGCATTCAGCGTATTCATTGTTACCTTTCCATCTGACACGAAAGTCAGTGACGACGAAGTTGCGCAACTCGACCAGTTCCCTATGCTCGGTTATGTGCGGCTGAGTGGAACTGGCATCACCGATGCCGCTACGCGTGTCCTATCCGAGTGTCGGCAGCTGACCGCCCTCGACCTCGATTCAACAGCAATCACGGATGCTTCGGTTGGACCGCTGAGCCAGCTGCGGAACGCGACACGGATCAATCTTCGGCGAACGCATCTGACGGCCGATGGGATCGAAAGTTTGCGTCGCGCGCTGCCCGATTGCCTGATCGAGTGGTCGCCAGCCACGCCTGCGACGGGAACCGTTGGGGCGGACGCCGATCCCCGCAATCCGGCGCCCTGAGCGGCCTCGAATCGCGACCCGTCGATTCGCGTCTCGCAAAGACGCCGAGGAAGCGCGGCTCGCGGAGACCGCCGGGATATTGGTCGCTCCAATCCCAACATCCCGTGATTCCCGGAGCAGTTCGTTCCGCGAGCCGTTGTCGTATCACGGCTGCGCGCTTCGAGTTCGCGCGGCCGACTCAAGCATTGGCGATCCGGCGGCCAGCGGGGTGCTCGCATGGCAGAAAAAAAAAGGTTTCCGGAAACTGAACGAATTTCGGGAACAGCGCCGAGCGTCGCCCGTGAGGGGTTTCGTCGGGCGGAGTTGAAATCGCCGAGCGAGACGCCGGCGGCCCCCGTCCCCTGTTCCCCACGCTCACAGGAATCGAAGGTCATGACGCGTCGCATGCTGCTGCTGGTTGCCCTCTCCGCCGGTTTCCTCTCGTTCGGCGGCTTCGGCCCAAACGTCTGCGAAGCGCAGACAAAGACGGGGTGGTATTACAAGATCAAGTACATGAACTGGTCCAAGACGGCCTGGGAAACGCACACGCGAGGTCCACATTCCTCTAAGTTCAATGCCGAGTCGGCCCTGCAAAAGGACTTGCAAGTGCACTACCAATACTATCCCAGCGTCGTCAAAAGACCCTACCGAGTGGCA
>JADZEF010000332.1 GCA_020850695.1 Planctomycetaceae bacterium
AGTTAAGCCCCAGTGCACCGCTTTCGCCGCCGGTGTTCCTTCCGATATCAACACATTTCACCGCTCCACCGGAAGTTCCGTGCACCCCTGACTCACTCAAGCAAAGGAGTTTAGAGCGCTGTGCCTTGGTTGAGCCAAGGCATTTCACACCCTACTTTCTCTGCCACCTACGCACCCTGTAAGCCCAGTGATTCCGAATAACGTTCGCGCAGTTCGTATTACCGCGGCTGCTGGCACGAACTTAGCCCGCGCTTCCTCTGGGGCTCTGTCAACACAATGGGAGTACCCACTGTGATTTCATCCCCCCTGACAGCGGTTTACAACCCGAAGGCCTTCATCCCGCACGCGGCGTCGCTCGGTCAGGCTTGCGCCCATTGCCGAAGATCCTCGACTGCAGCCACCCGTAGGTGTCTGGGCAGTTTCTCAGTCCCAATGGTGGGGGCCATGCTCTCACACCCCCTAGGCATCCCAGGCTTGGTAGGCCATTACCCTACCAACTACCTAATACCACGTCAGCCGCTCCTCCGGCGGAGTCACACCTTTGCTCTCACGAGATCATCGAGTATTACCCACAGTTTCCCGTGGCTATCCTCGTCCCGAGGGCACGTACCGACGCATTACTACCCCGTTTGCCGCTTCCCCATTGCTGGGTACGCTCGACTTGCATGCCTAATCCACGCCGCCAACGTTCATTCTGAGCCAGGATCAAACCCTTTTGCAGTTGATGCTTAATCCACCCGGACAGACCCCGAAAGACCCGACACAGGCGGCTTGAGAACAACAAGAGTCGATCTTGGAAAACCCTTCGTGAGAAGGGCTTGTCATTCCCCGGTCAAAGGGAATGTTGGTCTCTCTGATAAAGAGATGACCTGCATCTTCCGAAGAAGATGCGAACCGCGTCCGCAACTGCGAACGTTCGCAAGACTGCGATCTGGTTTCCACCAGCCAGGTTGTCAAAGAGCGACGGCCGACTTTCAGAAGCCGACCCGCAAACATGGTTTCCAGAAGAAACCAGAGCCCCGTCAAACGACGAAAACCACTCTTCCGCACTCGCTGCGGCGAAGTGGCTTTCCCAAACGGGACAGGTCAAATCTTAGCGGCCCACGACTGAGAGTCAACGCTCCCGACGAAGATTTTTTTCTTTGATTCTGAATCGGATCCTCGCAGGCCCCGTCGACATCATATTGACCCAACTTGAGGAAACTTCTACTTTCCGCCCCCCTCTCGGACCAGCAAGCTCTCCTGCTTGAGGACCCCGGCAAGCCCCGACCTTCGCGGGACTTTTCTCTGTGCGGAACGGACTCCCTAATCCCCTTCGACACCGGAAGTTACAGTGCACCCTTCTGGGCGCGTTGTTGCTGAGCGGCTGCACGACGGGACGGTTCACCCCGTCGACGCTCCCCGCGTCGTTTCAGGCGCCCGTCGTCCAGAATTCCCAATCGGTCGATCTGTCGCGACTGGCCATGTCGGTCCCTCCGAACGACGTCATCGACGTGGGCGATGTGATCGAAGTGACGGTTGCTGCCAGCCTCAGCTCGACCGACACGGTGGTCATCCCCGTCCGGATCAATGAGCGAGGCAACGCCACGCTCCCGATTATCGGCGAATTGCAGCTGGCCGGCCTCGATCTGATCGGGGCGGAATCGGCCATCGCCGGCGCAGCGGTGCAGCGAGGTCTTTACCGCTCGCCGCAAGTGACCGTGATGATGAAGCAGCGGCGACTCAACCGCGTCACCGTCGTCGGTGCGGTGAAAACCCCGGGAGTCTACGAGCTGCCGCGCCGTTCCAGCGATCTGCTTGCGGCGATTACCGCGGCCGGCATGCTGGCTCCCGATGCTGGCGCGGATGTGGAAATCCGCTACCCGGGATCGGAAGGTTCCTCGAAGTCGCCGCTCGTGGCGGACACCGGCGATGGTGTGGAACCGGCCGGCCATTCAGCTGCCGGCGACGAGGGAATCGCGATGATCGAGGCCCGCAAGCCGCGCGCCATGACGGTCAACCTGGTCTCGGCGACCACCGAAGGGACGCCAAAGAACCTGTACGTCCCCGACGGCGCGGTCGTCCATGTCGAGAAGCGGACGCCGACTCCCGTCCATGTCATGGGACTCGTCGGCAAGCCGGGCCAGTACGACTTCCCGCTCACGCGACCGCTCCGGGTGCTGGACGCGATCGCCATGGCCGGCGGCACATCGACGCCGGTCGCGGACAAGGTGTTCGTCATCCGCAAGACGGCCAAGCAGGAGGAGCCAGTGGTCGTTCAGATCAGTCTGAAGAAGGCGAAGCAGAACGGCGACTGGAACCTCCGCCTGGGCGAAGGAGACACAGTGAGCGTCGAAGAGACGCCGTCGACGGTCGTGATCCACGCCCTTCAGCTTATCCGTCCCGGCGTCGGCATGTCGCTCGGCGGATTTTTCTGACGGCCGCTTCAATCCACACCCAACCCTTTTCTCTGAATTGCATGATTTGATCCCCGCATGAATGACGAGCAGGCTGTCAGCACGAACTCGGGCGATCTCTCGGGCCAGAATGCACTGGCCGGAGCGATGCGGTTCGTACGCGCCGTGCGGTTCCGGAAGCGGGTGATCGTCCTGTGCGTGGTTCTCAGCTTCCTGCTGGGCGGGATCTACTACAGCACCGCGCCGCGGTACTTCGAGTCGATGGCCGGCCTGCTGGTTCTGCAGACCAACGGCGGCGTGATGCAGGACCAGAACAACAACGACCGTGCGGTCCAGTCGCAGATGCCGACGTTTCAGCGGATCGTGACCAGCGAAGTAGTGTTGAACGAGGCGTTGAAGACGCTCCCCCCGGAGCACCGCATCGATCTCGAGGGAGTCTCGCCCGCCAAGTGGACAGAGACCATCCGCTCCCAGATTGCGGTCACCGCCGCACGAAACACCAACCTCATCGAAATCCGCTACCGCTCGCTCAACGCCGAGACCGCGGCCACGGTCACCGACCACATCGTTTCGGCCTACCTGCAGTTTCTGCACGACACGCATCAGAACGGCGCGCGAGAACTCCTCGATGTGCTGACGCAGGAGAAGGCCGACCTCGAAAAACTCCTCGCGTCGAAAGAGCAGGAATTGCTGCGGTTGAGAGGGAAGTCCGAGCTGGTCTTCGGCGACGGTCCGCAGGCAGTGAATGTCGTCGTCGCCCGCGTCACCCAGCTCAACGACCTGCTGATTCAGGCCCAGCGGAAGTCGTTCGAAGCCCGCAGCGCCCTGGTGGCCATCGAACAGGCCATCGAACGCGGGGACGACCTCCAGCAGTTCGCCCTGCAGGAACTCGATTTCGTCGGCCGCGAAATGCTGATGAAGGAAATGGGCTTCGCCCAGACCGACGCATTCACCCTGATCCGTTTCCAGGAGCAGATTCTCACGGATCGTTCGCTGCTCCAAAGCAAGCTCGAGACCCACGGGCCGAACCATCCGGTCATCAAGCAACTCAACGAAAGGATTGCGGCGGCCGAGGAGATGCTCGCCTCGCGTGAGAAATCGGCGGCGGAAAACCTGAAACGCGTTCAGCAGAATGAACTTGGTCCAAAGCTGGCGCAAATCGCGCGTCACAAGTTGCAGCAGGCCGAGGCTCAGGAGACGTCAACCCGCGAGCAGTTCGAAGCCGAGAAGCGGACGGCCCTGCAGCTCAACGGCCGGTTGGCCCAGATGGAGATTCTCGATCTCGACCTGAAGCGGCTGCGGACGTTTTACGATCTGCTTCTCGAACGCATGAAGAATATCGATCTTGGCAAGGAGCACGGCGTTCAGACCGCCATCGTCAGCGAACCGAAGGTCGTCAACCTGCCGGTCAGTCCGAAGCTGAAGCTCGTCGTACTGGCGTGCCTCGTCATCGGCATCGGCGCCGGGCTGGTGGCGGTGTACCTCATTGACACGCTCGATGATCGCTTCCGCACGCCGGAAGAACTCGTCGAGCAACTGGGGCTGCCGGTGCTCGCGTCGATTCCGCGAATCGCCGAATCGACTGGCGAGGGCATCGACGCCGTGATCACGCTGGCCCGCCCCAACAGCATCGAGAGCGAAGCCTTCCGCGCGATGCGGACGGCGATCAGCTTCTCCGGCGGCGAGACCAAACGGCTCGCCGTCACCAGTTCTGAACCATCCGACGGCAAGACGACCGTTTCGACGAACCTCTCTGCGGCTTTCTCGCAGACTGGCAAGCGGACGTTGCTCATCGATGCCGACATGCGGCGGCCGGGAACGACCGGACTTCTGCGTCTCCGCGGCGCGAAGGGACTCTCGAGCCTGCTGCGCGACGATCGCTCGATCGAAGAGAGCGTCGACGCGAACATTTTTGCCGAGATGGCGCCAGGACTGGATGTGATCCCCGCGGGTCCGCGCCCCATCAATCCGGCCGAGCTGCTGGGGAGCGATCGTTTCCAGGACCTGCTGGCCTGGGCCGACGGGGAATACGACCAGATCCTCATCGACACGCCTCCCGTGCTGGCCGTCACCGACAGCGGCATCGTCAGCCGGCTTATCGACGGCATGGTGCTTGTCGTCCAGCCGCAGAAGAATCATCGCCGCGTCGTCCTCCGCACCGTCGACGCCCTGCGGATGCTGGGGGCCAACGTCGTCGGTATTGCCGCAAATAACATCAGCCCGGAAAGCGAAGGGGGCTACTACGGCACCAGTTATGGTTATGGATATGGCTACGGTTATGGACACGGCGAAAGCGAGTTCGACGAACCGCAGCAACCGGAGCTGGAACCGTACCCATCAGTCCCGTATGGCGTCGCTTCCCGCCCGGAGTCGACTCACGACGAGACGCCTGAAGTCTTGTCGATGACGCGGCCGACGACCGATGCCTCGCGCGAATCTCGCCGTGAAGTGGCGGCTCGTCGCCGGCGGGAAGCTCAACGCATGCAGGCGATGCATGCTGCAGAATCGGCGAATGAAGCGGATCCCTCAGATGCTTTTCCCGCCTCAACCATGCGCCAGGCGACAGTCGACGCGTCGGACGACCCTTTGACGATTCCGCTTCCCGAGCCGCGCCGGCGTTCTCGGCGGAGGTCGGCGTAGTACGGACTCGATTCCCGGGGCGGCGAGCGTCCCCTTACTCTGATGCGGCAGACTCCGCGATTCGGACTCGAGCATGGCGGCTCAACCCACTTCCTCTCATTCGCGGCGGAGATCGACACGCGGCGGCCCTTCAGTCGAGGAGTCGTCCCCCTGGGAGATTCGCTGCCGCACGCTGGTCGACTGGTTGCTGGTCGCCGCGGTCGTGCTGGTTCCGTTCAGCATGGGAGGTCTCACAGCCCTGCGCTACCTGACGCTGGCGACCGTCGCGTCGATGGCCGCCCTCAGCTGCGGGCTCTGGATCCTCGTCCGAAAGAGGGCCCGCTGCGAGTGGACTGGCGGCGAGTGGCTGATCGCAGCCGGCATCGGCTTGCTCGTTGTCCAGATGACTCCACTTTCGACGGAGTGGATTCAGAAAGTTTCACCAAGGCTGGCCGAACTGATGCCGGCATGGACCATTGCTCCGGACGGAGCATCAGCGTCCACCGACTTCGGGGAGTGGACGACGCTCTCCCTCAATCCGGTCGCGACCTTTCGCGGGTTGACGTCGTTCGTCGCATGTGCGGTGCTGTTCCAGGTCGCCTCGCTTCGCATCACGCGGCTGGAAGACGCCGAGCGTCTTCTGAAGCTGATTGCCGGAACAACGGCCGCGATGGCGGCCTTCGGGCTCCTGCAGTACTTCACCAGCAACGGTCGGTTCTTCTGGGTCTTTCAGCACCCGCAGAGCAGCACCGATACCTACGTCAAAGGGGCATTCCCCAACCGCAACCACTTCGCCAACTTCATGGCGATGGGACTCGGTCCCCTTCTGTGGTGGACACTCGCCCGGAGCCGGGGCGCGGATGCCTCACGGCGTCCGGGAGCCGGGAAGCCGGCGTACGGTACCTCGTCAGGCGGCGATTCATTGTTGCTGTGGTCGTGCGTCGGCATGGTGGTCATTGCGGCGCTGCTGTCGCTGTCGCGCGGCGGGTTTCTCGCGATGACCGCCGCGGTCATTGTCTGTATCGGGCTGCATTCGTGGGCGGGACTTATTCCCGGCCGGGTGGCGGGAATGCTTGTCGGTTGTGCCCTGGCATTCGGCGTCGTTCTGGCGGTCTTCGGACTGGGAAAGATCGAAGAACGGCTTGGAACGATCGCGACGGCCAATGTCGACCAGCTCGACCGTCACGACGCCCGCCGCACGATCTGGGCGGCCAACTGGCGAGCGACCGCCGCCTTCCCGATCGCTGGGCTCGGCGCAGGGACGCACCGCGACGTGTATCGCTCGTTCCTTGAAAAATGGTTTCCCCGCGACTTCGCCTACGCGGAAAGCACCTTCTTTCAGCTGGGGTTGGAAACCGGCTACACCGGACTTGTCCTGACCGGGCTCGGGGTCCTTCTCGTCGTCTTCCGCTCTTTGCGATCCGTCCTGAGGTCGTCGTCCCGGCAGGTGAAGGGGGCGCAGGCCGCGGTGCTGGCGGGGGTCGCGGCGGCGGTGCTGCACGGATTTGTGGACTTCGTCTGGTACATGCCGGGCTGTGCGGTGATCGTCGTGATGCTTGCCGCGTGCGGATTGCGGATGGATCGTCTGGACCGCCACGCCGGCCACCGGTTCCCCGAGCGAGCTCCCGCGCCGCTGCCGTTGCGCCTTGCACTGCTTGCGGGGAGCGTGGCCCTGAGCGTCTGGATGGTTCAGTCGAAGGTTCCCGCGCTGCGTGCCGAGCCCTACGCCAATCATCACTTCATCCTCACCCGCACCGCGGCAACCTCGCCGAAGACTTCTATCGAACTCTCGCGCCAGCGGCTCGAAGCGCTCATCGAAGCCGTGAAGGCGGATCCCGCGGACGCCCGGTTGCAATTGCGGCTTGCGACCGAGTGCGTGCTGCACTTCAACAACCTGCAGTCGCAGAGCGACAACGCGATGACGCTGACGGCCATTCGCGATACGGCGGCGAATTCGGGCTTCGAATCGGCCGAGGAATCGCGCGGGTGGATCGCCCGGGTGGCTGGGGACAACCTGCGGTTGCTCGACGGTGGCGTGCGGCACGCGCGCCAGGCGGCCCGGTTGAGTCCGATGCTGGGACGCGCCTACCTCGTGCTGTCCGAGCTGGCGTTCCTCGACGAAGTGCGAAGCCCCGTCGACGCGGCCTCCCGGTATCTTTCGCAGGCGCAGCGATGCGACGCGACCGACGGAATGGTATTGATTGCCCGCGGCGAATTCGACTGGAAGAACGGCGACGAAGAGGCGGCGCTGGCCCTGTGGAAGACGGCATTCCACCAGGATCCCTTCAGCCGGCAGCGGCTGCTCGAGAGTCTCGCCGGATCCGTGGACGCGGAATTCTTCCTCACTCGCTTCGAACCCGAGTGGGAGCATCTGCTCGCCCTGCGCGCGCACTACGAACGTCTGCAGCGCGTTGACCAGGTGGCCATTCTCCAGCAGCGGATTGCGGAGGAGGCCGAGAGCCGTGCGGCGATGCGAAAGGGACGCGAAGCGGCCGAGGCGTGGCGTCTGGCCGGCGATGCCTGGCTCAGCATCGAGCAGCCCGATCGTGCCCGAGACTGCCTGATCCATGCGGTCGAGGCTGATGAAAACGCCTTCGACGCGCGGCTGTTCCTCGGAAAGTTCCTCCTGGAACAGCAGGACTACGACACCGCCGCCGAGCATCTGCAATGGTGTGCCCGTCGTAAGCCGCGTGACAGCCGCATCAAGAAGCTGGCTGAGGCAGCGACCGCCGGCCGCCTCCGCGACCCTTCGCTGGCCGAGCGGCAATCCCTCTACGACTGGCGGCGGCAGCAACTGGCCGATTCGGTCGAAGCGGAACCTGAAATCCCGGACGAGGCTCCTGGCGCGAACGTCGGAAGGACGGCGGCCGTGTTCGACGAAGTCCCGGCGACCGAGCCTCTGGGAACGGTTTCGAACACCGGAGCGGATCTCCCCGCCGGCGATGACATCCCGACGGGAATGGTCCGAGCCCATTTTGATGACCCGGAGCCGGCGGCGAAGCCCGCTTCCGAAGCCTCAAAGCCGGGCCATCCACTCTCGCGATCGAAAGCGGGCGCCCCACGCGTCGAGCTGACCCGCCCGAGAATTCCGCTCGAAGAATGAAACCAATGGCGGTCCGGCGAGTGATTCGTTGCTACACTCTCGCCCATGGTCGTCTTTCGCTCTCCGCGAAAGAAGGCGAGCGCGGCGCAGAGGTTTCCTGCGATACGGTCGTCACACGCGCACGTTCTTTCCCGGCACAAAGTCGACCAATCTCAGATCCGCTGCACGAGGGGGGAGCCCTTGAACGAAGTCATCAGCACGCTGTTTGAATATCTCCACGATCACTGGATCAAGTTTCTGACGGCCGCTGCGTTCATGGTCGTCGGATGGTTCCTTGGAAAGCGCCGGGCGAAGGCTCAATGGCGGAAGAAGGAATTCCTCAACCGCATCAACGTCTCGCTGAACGTGCTGCGGGACGGGAAGCTGATGATCCGCACGATCCTCGAGAAGACCGCCGAGGAGATCTTCCTGAACTCGGTCGCCGCGGAAGCGGTCATTGCCTCGGCCGGCAACACAACCCCGCAGGATGCGCTGCTGCCGTTGCCCGAGAAGGAGTACTGGTACTACCTCAACTCGATTCTCAACGAGATCGCCGAGAAGTTCGCTCAGGGTCAGCTGCGTCGCGACATGGGCCAACCGGTGCAGCGGGAACTGTACCTGCTCTGCCTGACGTGCGAGTGTGCGGGGGAAATGCGGACCCGCAAGATCCGGGCGATGATGATCCGCAAGGCCTCGCTTGAAAGCCTGCCGGCCGGGCAACCGCAGTTCGAGAACCCGACGCACGTCACGCGGTGGGAGACGCTGCGGCAGCTGGCGTCTTCGTGGAAAGCGAAGCCGCATTGCTTCCTGGAAATGGAAGTTTGCCTGTGACGGGCGCCGGCCAGACTCAGAACCCGTAGTTCGGATTCCGCGAGTCGAAGTCCCGCTCGGTCAGCTTCACGTTCGTCTTGATGTTCGTGTAGCTGTATTCCTCGATGACCGGCGGCTGGCTGCCGGATCGGGACGGGAATCCGTTCTGCTCGACCCGCACCGGGAGGCCCGTCGACTTGTCGATGTAGAGCCGGGTGCGGTGGAAGGGGAAGTGCCGCTTCGGCGTCGGATGGACCGACTCGACGACCTGGCATTCCATCCCGCCGAACTTGGCGTTCGGGTAGTACTTCACCTCGGGGTCTTCGTGCTTCAGTTCGTTTTCCCACATGGTGACAACCCCGTTGGCGAGGTTCTCCATCCCGAAGAGCGTGATGGGGTAGCGCCCTTCGGACATGGCGTTTGGCGAGGTGGGGAGGAGCGAGACCGTCCCGACGATTCCCTTGAAGCCGGGCTCGCGGGCCATGAGCTTGCCGCCGTTGCGGCCTTCGACGAAGAGGACTTCGCGGCCCTCGTTGGCCTTGCGGAATCTCATGTAGACGCTGAAGGGGGCCGGACGGAATTTGACGTCCATCGTATGGCCGATGAGTGCCTGGCCGACAAGCTCGCGCTTCGAGAACGTGGCGGTGTAGTCTGTCAACTGGGCGGCATTGTCGCGAGCCGTTCGGGCGAGCTTGAGCGCCGGTTGGAGCGCGTGATTCGGAGCGACTTCTTCCTCCGCGGTGCGGGTTGCGATGCGCGGCCGTGCCGGCGGCGCCGTGCCGTCCGTTCCTCGCGGAGGTTCGGCCTGGGCGACGACGCTGCACGCCAATGGCAGTCCGGCGGCAATCGAGACCACGGCATGTTTCAGAGAAGTCGTTAACAGAGCTTTCAACATCAGCTGCTCCTCCGAAAGTCGATCCCGACGCGGCGTGACCAGTGAGCGGTCTCGACGGCAACGGGCGACGTTAACCCAGATTGGCAAATGGGGCAAACCCAGTTTCCGACTCGGCTTCTGCTCGTGCATCGAAGACGACCACGGAAAAGAGACGGCCACGCAGACGACGGATTCGACGGAGCATCCACTGAGCCAGGCCAGCCTGCCGCAACCCATTGTCCGCATACCTGTTACAAAGCATCCGGCCTATTTCTTTTCCGCCGGAGGCTTCGACGCGCCGCTCGACTTGGGAGCAAAAATCTTCAGGAATTCGGGACGCTGCCGGATGGGATCGAGTGCATTGTCGGACTGAATCGTCTTCGGGAGAACGCCACGGTTCTTCTGTCCCGCCGCATTGACGGCAGTTCCGAGAGTCACCAGCGAGCGGGTCGTATAGCCCGAGACGATCCGCTCGCGGTCCTCTTCGCTCAGCCTGGAATCCTTCTCGGCCCGGTCCACCGCCTGGGCGAAGATCGTCGCGGCGTTATAGAAATTCTGCCAGTCCCCCTTCCCCTGGTCGGCCATCGCTTTGGCACGCTTGATCGCTTCCTCGGCATCGGCCACGGCTGCCGCATGGTCCCCCATCATGACGCGGGCATATCCCCGGCCGTTGTAGCTGTCCGGGTTCTCGGGGTTCAGCCGCACCGCTTCGCTGAAGTCTTCCAACGCCAGCCGGTTCGCCTGGAGTAGGTAAGCCCAACCGCGGCGAGTGAGCATATTGGGGGACGGTTCGAGTTCGAGCGAGCGGGTGTAGTCGTTCATCGCCTCGCGATACTGCCCCCGGCTGGCCCGCGACAACGCCCGGCCGCGGTAAACGTCCCCCTTCGGGTCCCCCAGTTCGAGATAGCGGGTCCACGAGGCTTCCGCCTTCTCGGCCTGTCCCAGCTTGTTGTAGACCTCTGCCAGTAGGCGATGGGTATCGGCTTCCTTGTCGTCGAAGGAGAGCGCGCGAAGGTATTCCTTCGCAGCCTCGTCAAGACGTCCCGCCCGCTGATGAATCAAGCCGATCTCATGGTAGGAATGGGCCCGCCTGGCGAGGTTCGGCTCTCGCGCGGCCGCCTTGCGGAAATCGGCAATCGCCTCTTCGGCATTCCCCAGACGCATTGAGACGTCGCCCCGCATCGAATGCGCGACGGCATCCTGAGGAGCACGGTCAATCGCCAGGTCGAGTTCTTCGATTGCCTTCTTGAAGAGTTCCTCGCCGGATCCTGCCTTTGTGCGGGCCGCGTCGTCTCCCTGGAGTCGATAGACCAGCGCCAGGTTGCGGTGAGGGGCGGACTGATCGGGACGCAATGCGGCGGCGGCCTCGAAATCGGCGATCGCTTCGACGTACCGCCTGGCGCCGAACAACACGCCGCCGCGGTTGAGACGCAGATCGTATTCCGGGGCGTTGAGATCACTGGCCCGCTTCAAGTCGGCGAGGGCCGCATCGAACTGGGTGAGATCGGCGTAGGCGATGGCCCGCGTCAGGTAACAGATCGGCTCGTCCGGACGGGCCGCCACCGCGGCCGTGTAGGAGGCCAGCGCCGCTTCAGGACGTTTCGACTGGAGATGGCACAATCCGAGGTTCTCGAGGGCCCAGAAGTACTGCGGGTCGACCTGCAGAGCCTGCTGGTAGAGCGAAATGGCCTCGTCGTATTCATTGGCGAACCGTTCTTCCTGACCGAGCAGGTAGAAATCGAGGGCCGTCGTCGGCACGACCGCTTCCGCCGCCTTCGCCGCCTTCTCGGCGTTTTCCGTATCCCCTTTCATTTCGTACGCCAGCGACTCGCGGACCGGCAGGATGCGGGCAATGACGCCCAGCTTGCGGGCGCGGCTCGTCCACCCCAGCGCCGCATCGGCGGCCGCGGTGCGCTTCTCCTCGTCGTCGCGGTCGGCCAAGGTGATCTCGGCATCGGCGAGAATCAGCAGCACTTCGAACGCATTGTCGCGAATTGCCGCAAATTGGGTGTCGCTCAGATACTCGGGGCGTTTCAGGGTGGCGTCCGGTGCATCGAGGCCATACATCGCGAGTGCGGCCATCCCATGCTTGCGCGCTTCCTTCCGCTGCTCTTCCAGGCTTCCGTTGAGAAAGAAGCTTCCGTAGAAGCGAGCTCGGTCGGCCTCGGCCAGAAACTCCTTGAACCGGCTCTGGGCGGCGTCGCGGGCCTCGGCCTGGGCAACCATTGCCGAAACCGTCTCGATGCGGGCCTGCACTTCCTTGAGAAGCTCCTGCAGGGCGGGCTCGCGGGTGAGTTTGCCGCGGGCCTCGGTCAGTAGTCGCAAGGCTTCGTTCAAGTCGTTGCGGGTCCGTGCGGAGTCGGCCGAGGCGAGCTCGCTGCGGACTTCATCGCGGACGCGGGCCAGCCGTGCGTCCCGCTCGAGTTCCTGCATCCGGGCGACGTTCTCGATGCCGCTTTGGACTTCTTCCTGAAGTCCGGCCAGCGTTGGCTCGGAAGCCACGCTTCCGGCCGCCTCGCGATAAAGCCGGTCGGCTTCCGTGAAGTCGTTCCGTTCCAACGCGGTCTGAGCCGCGGTGATTCGCCCGCGGGCCTCGGTTTCGATTCCTTTGACGCGCTTCGACTCGATTCGCCACCAGAGTGCCCCGAAGAGAACAGACGCGACGAACACCGCGATCGTCGATCCGACGAATTTCTGATGGCGACGCACCCAGCGGCCTGCGCGGGCCAGCAACGGCTCCGGATAGGCCATGACCGGCTCATCCGCGAGGTACGCTTCGACTTCGCGAGCGAGCGTCATGGCCGAGGCGTAGCGGTCGTTTTTCTCTTTGGCGAGGGCCTTCATGGCGATGGCCGCCAGCGGCTTCGGAATCGTCGCATCGATCTGCAGCGGCGGCGTGATCTTCGACTCAATCACCGCCTTGAGCATCGCGGGGAGCTTGTCCTTTGCGATCGGAGATGTGTTCGTCAGGATTTCGTAAAGGATGGCCCCCAGCGAGTAGATGTCCGACCGGGCGTCGAGCTCGTCGAGGCGTCCCAGCGCCTGCTCGGGAGGCATGTAAGCAGGCGTCCCCATCACCGACCCCATCAGCGTGCGGTTGCCCGCGCTTTCGTAGTCGGTGCTGACGGTCGGCCGTCTCGTCCCGCCCCCCTGCGTTCCCGAGTGCGTGCCACTCCCCTGAGTGGTCCCCGTCTGCGTGGCGCCGGCTCGAGTGGCGAACCCTCCCTGGGTGGTCCCCCCAGCGGCCGACGTCCCCGGGCGCACGGCCGCCGCCGGCTGGCCGTTCGTGGCGGCGTCGTCGATCGTCCCGGCGAACGAAGGATCGGCGTCCTCGTCGACGAAGCTGTCGGCGAGCGGGGTGTCGTCCGGAGCGTTCATGAGGCGGGCCAGCCCCCAGTCCAGCACGAGCGTCTCGCCGAAATCCCCCACCATGATGTTGAGCGGCTTGAGATCGCGGTGCAGCACGAACCGCTCGTGGGCGTAGCCCATCGTGTAGCAGATGTTGATGAACTGCTGCAGCACCTTGATGAATGCCAGCCGACGTGCGCCGCTCTCTTTCGGAAGCGCGTGGCACGCTTCGATCGACTTCTTGAATGTGCTCCCGCGAACCAGCTTCATCGAGTAGTACGGCGTGCCGTTCTTCTGCAAGCCCATGTCGTAAATCGGCACGATGCCGGGATGCTCGAGCTGACCGGTGACCTGCGCTTCCTTCAGAAAGCGTTCGACGACGACCTGGTTCCGAAGGGCGTTCGGCAACAATTCCTTGAAAGCCACTTCGCGCTTGATGCGCCGATCGAGCGCACGCCAGATCTTTCCCATCCCGCCGCGGGCAAAGTCTTCGATCAGGTCGTAGTTCTGGTCGGCGGCCGATGCGTTGGCGAGTGACGCGGGTGGGGCGACCCCGGCCTCCGGAGCGGCGGGATCGCTGGCCAGCGTGCCGGCGAGCTCCGGAGCCTCTTCGGCCACCATCGTCTGATCGTTGCCGGGGTGAATCGGCGAACCGGGATCGAGCAGCGTTCGGTCGTCCGCGGACTGCGGCGCTCCGCCCACCAGGGTCGCGCGACCGCCACGAGCGGCACCCGCTCCGGGCGTCTCAAGCACCGTGCAATCGTCGTTCGGACCGCCGACCGGCGTCACGTCGACTTCGACGGTGCGATCGACCTGCGACGCCGAATCGATGACCTGGCCATCGCGAGGTTCGGGCATCTCGACGATGGTCGCGTCGTCCGTCGACGACGAGCCCCCTCGACGACCGGTCGGCCCCGCTTGCGCCAGCAAGCTGTCGGTCGGGAGCGTGGAATCGGATTCAGAAGCGTCGGCCTGCAGGTCGAAAACCGTCCTGTCACCGTGGGTCGCGGTTGGTCGGAACGGCCTCTCCCCCGACTCGACGATCGTGGCGCCGCCATCTCCATTGGACTCGGCGAACGAGCCGTCGACAGTCGAATCCCCAGGCATCTCGTCGGCGAAAGCCTCGATGGTCGCGTCATCGTGCGGGGACGAAGGAGCGTTCCGCGTGCGGCGGCTTGCAGACGGCGGCGGTTCTGGATTCGCCAGGGTGTCGTCGGACGGAGAGCTCATGACGGAACGTCCCGAAAGTGTTCGGCCGGAAGCGAGTTCCTCGCTCGCCGGGGTGGACGTGCCATCATACTCCGCGTTTCGCCGATCCGCCCGATCAATGCGTGTTGATCTGCCGGATCATCGGCATCGTGACGTTATTGAGTTGGGGCGGCTTGAATTCGCACTGGCAGGGTGTGGGCTTGGTTTGCAGGATGGGCAGAATGATTTCCGAGGTGGCCGGCACCAGCTGAATCGTCCAGTTCTGATTGAAGACGTCCCAATGGTGCGTCGGCCAGTTGTCGAGGTATGTAATAGGCTGCGGATTCTGTTGTTGCGGTGGGGGGATCTGCGACGCGAATCCGAACGAGCCGCCCAGGCCTTGGGGCCGCGGCGGCGGCTGAGTGCCATACCACCACCGCGGACGCGGCAGGAACATCCGGAATTGCGAGAAGGCCATCGCGTCGGAGTTGGGCTTCAGCGGATTGCGGAACAGCCCCGGCCCCGCATCTTTTACGTGGTCGCGGTAGATCACTACGAGAAAGTGGTAGTCATCGTCGATGTGCTGATTCACGTCGGCCGTCATCCCCTGTCGCTGCAGGTCGAGCAGCGGAATCTGCGGGCGCGGCAACCGCGTGAGCATGGGGATGTTCGTGTCGGGGTAATCTTCCTTGAGCAGTTTGTCCAACTGCCCGGCGGCGAAGATGCGGAACAGCCAGTTGTGCTGCGAGAGATTCGCTTCCTGGTCGAACACGGTCATTTTGTCGCTGATCCACGCCTCCAGGTAGAACTTCGAAATCTCCTGCCGCTGCGTGAGCGCCTGGCCGAAATACTCCTCCGGATTCTGTAGCGAGGGGTAGTCGGTGTTCCCGGGGGTCGGGTCGACCACCGGCATATTGCGGAGGTTTGGATCGTTCTCGTCGGTGAACGATCCCAGATCGTCCCGGAGGTGCCAGAGCACGGCGGTCTGCTTTGAGCGCCCATTCGGTGTTGTTGCCGGAACGTTCGGGTAACTCGCCAGCTGAGATGGCTTCAAGCCGTTCTGAACGGCCACTTCAAAAGCCGCCTTCTGGGCCAGCTCGGGGGTGTCGCGAGTGACCGTGTACTGGAACTGTGGAATGAGCTTCTGTTCGAGCACCGATTCCATGACGGGCAGGGCAAACTCGGCAGCGGCCGCGTTCAGTTCGCCGAAGGCGGACGACAGCTCCCGCTCCAACGGGATCTTCTCGCTCAGCGCGCTTCCCAGTCGCTGATACTTCTCGAACTCGGCCGAGGAATACCGCTGCGCCGCGTTCTCCCACTCGTCGAGAATCTCGGGAACGAAGGCTTCTCCTTGGCGATCGCGGGATTCGCGGAGGAACGCGGTGAGGGCGAAAATGTCGCACAGCAGGTGGTTGCTGAACGTGATCGCGTTCATGCCGCGGCTCAGCACGACGCCGCTCGAATGCGCGGCCGCATCGGCCGTGTTCTGCATCCGCACTTTGTCGTCGAGGTGGGTCGCGACGTTGACGACCATCACCAGCAGGAACGTGAAGACGAGGAGCGCGAATACGGAGAGAACGCTGATCGCCCCGCGATCGTCGGAGTGGATCTCGCGCGGGAGAAGCACGACGCGCCGCGCAGCGACGTAGCCGCGGCGCAGTGCTGCTCGGATCGCCGGCAAGCGACCGCCCTTCCGCAGGATGTCACTGACTTTGAAGCTGGACATAGGGCACCACCGACTTGAGCCCCTCGATGGTCGCCGTCGCGGACGCCCAGATGGGAATCGTGTAGACCTGCTCGCGGGTGTTGGACGACTTCCGCTGGATCTGGTCGGAAACCAGGTCCGGCTGCCCGTCTGCCCGCACCAGGTATTTCGCCAGCACCCGGCCCGGACCGGGAAGGAGTGCGAAATCATGCGTGACGGACACCGTCACCGGATCCTGCCAGCCGACCTCATAGGGATCGTACGGGTTGTAGGGCGTCGGAACGCCATTCACATAAGTAATGAAAGTCCAGTTGGGATTGTACGTGGGGCCGTTGAGCGAGTTATTGTCTTGATCGACGAACGAGACCCGCACGCGGGTGTGGTTCCACGACCAGGCAAACTTATTGTCGAGCCGCGGGTTGGTGCGTGTGTTCTGCTGCGACTTCGGGATGAACGCGCCATAAACATTATGCAGCGCTTCGGTCGTCTGTGACTGGTTCGCCACGGTGAGACCCATGTCGCGCGAGGGAGCGGCGGGCATCATCGCCAGCACCGCAGCCTTGAAAATCGGAACATATTTGGGATGGTTCCGTTGGATCCGCGGCTCGGTATTCGACAGGAGGATCTTGTTCTCGAGCGTCATCCCCGGCGTGCCATAGTTGACGACGTCGAAGTCCTCCATCTTGTTTTCACCCAGCCACGCGACCTTCGATGGAATCCAGACGGCGGCGGAGCGGGCTGCCGCGTAGGCCGAGTAGTTGACCACCATCACGCCAATCATCAGCTGGCTGACCTGCACGATGAACTGCGCGACGCAGAGGAAGACCGGCAGCGTCAGGATGAACGCGAGGCTCTGCACCCCTCCTTCCTGGCAGCGGTGCAACTCGAATATCCGCCGCCAGTCGAACCGGGCGCGGCTGAGACGGACCAGCAGGCACAACACGCCACATGCGACGCCCACCGCCACCAGGCAGGGAAGACACGCAAG
Organism: Planctomycetaceae bacterium; assembly: GCA_020850695.1. Lineage (GTDB taxonomy): Bacteria > Planctomycetota > Planctomycetia > Planctomycetales > Planctomycetaceae > JADZEF01. The sequence goes on from JADZEF010000332.1 coordinate 17,011, forward strand.
CAGCACGGTGCGATGCATGGCGGCGTCCTGAAAAGTGGTTCGAGCGAGGGTCGCGTCAGGCCGAAACGTTCAGCCGACGGAGTAGAGGTGCCATGTCTGATCGGCCAGCACGAGACACACGGCCGCGAAGGCCGACGGCGCCAGGTAAAGCTTGCTCTGCAACGGCTTGCGTTCTTCCCGGGTCAACGGAACCCACCCGCGGCCCTGAACGACCAGTCGCGCGTGCTCCCAGGTCTTCGAGACGATCCGCAGGAAACCGACCTTCCAGATGATGACGGCCAGTCCGATCACTCCGCCGATCAGGAAAGTCCACAGCAGCGATTCAATTCCCCGTTGCGGTCCGAGGAAGGCCCCCATCATGGCAACCAGCTTCACGTCTCCTCCGCCAATACGGAAAAGGACGAAGCAGACCACCATCAAAACCCCGCACAATAGAAAACCCTTCGCCGCCTCTTCGAATCCTGACCATCCGTTCGCCGCCGCGTTGATCGCCAGCCCGAGAAATATGCCGGGGTAGGTAATCCAGTTCGGGATGCGTCCGCGCCAGCCGTCGGTGACGGCCGCCACCGCCGTCAACGCGAGCAGGACAATCACCCCGAGCGACGCTTCCATCTTCAGCCGTTCTGAATGGCTTTGTCCGAGTTCTGCTCGAGGTCCTGCATTCCCTTGTCGAAATACGCTTTGATCTTCGGCCAGCCGAACTTCACGATGATGATCAGCACGGGGATGGCGATCGCTCCGATGATCAGCACCGTCTCGAGGCTGACAACGCCGCGATCATCCTGATGAATCTTCTTGAGCAGGTTGCGAAGTGACTTGAACGTCTTCATTGTCGGGCGATCCCTTGAGATCACGAGAGGCACAGGGAGATCACGGAACGGGCGGAACGTGTCAGAGAAAGGGCCATGCGACAAGCCCCACGAACATCTCATAGACCAGTCGAATGATGCGGATGGCCGCGGGAATGACGATCGTGGCGAGCGGCAGGATGATTCCCAGGACGAGGGCGTAATCCAGCGACGCGGCGCCCGTGCGGGCACGGTTCTGCGACGACAGATTGTGCTCCAGGTGCTTCATCTTCAACCGCCAGAGGATTCCGGCCCGGTGGCCGAAATGGTGGTCAATAGTCCGCTCCATGCTACCGATCAGGTCGGAAACCTTCCACACGAAAACTTGCGTGGGATAGGCTTCCAGCCTGACATTCCCATTCTTTGACCCACTTCGTGAGAGGCCGGAAGCCTCTCCCGCAGGGTGGTCACTAACGACAGAAACGGACGCGTGGGCTGCGGATCAACTCCGATTCCACGCCTGCCGGGATTTCCGTCCTTGGATCCGCTTTGTGGAATGACAGCAATCTGCAAGGCGGGCGGTCCCGCACGCTGCGGATTGACTGCCGGCCTGGATATGATGATTTTGCTATCCGGGCTGCCGCGTGTCGACAGTCCCCCGCAACGGTCAACAAACGGCTTGGTCTCCATCGCCCGTATGAAATACGACAGCCTGATCGTTCTCATTCCAAGCCACAGCCTGGAAGATTTCCCATCCGAGATCGGCGAACGGGAAGCGGCCAGCTTGCTGAACGCCTTTGCGGTGGTCTGGCATCCGGCGCTGCTTGCCTCGGCGGAAGTGCTCCCGATGTGGCACCGGGCCGATTCCCCGCCTGAATTCGCCGGCAATCGGCTGGTCGTGGTCCCCACTCCGTGCGACTCGTGGCTTCAAGGCGGGTGGGTCGAGCGGGCCCGCACCGAAGGCTCGACCGTCGTGGCCGGACTTTCCGACCGTCATGAGATGCTCGCCGAGTGCCTCAAGCCGCTCGAGAACCTGCCGCCCATCGATCCCGAACTGGTCGCCGATTTTCTGGCTCTCGGCACCTGCTATCTGTTAATCGAGTTGCTGACGCGGAAAATGCATTACTACAGCAACCTCGACGAGGTCCGCCTGACGCGCGAGGCGGTCGCCGCCGCTCAGGCGGCGCTCGCCGGCGACGGCGTCGCGGCGCGGACCCGTCTCAAGGATTGCTTCGAAGTCCTGACCTCCGCCCGCGAACGGTTTTATCCCGTCGACTGTTATCTCATCGATCTCTGCCTCGTCGTGCCCCAGGTCATCGACCAGCACTTCGATGCGGCGCTGCAGTCCCCCTCTCCGATGAACTTCCTGCTGACGGCAAAGGATCTCGAAGAGATCGCGCGCGACAAGCCCGACGCCGCCGCACGTCTCGCGGCCGCCTGGCAGGCCGGGCAATGCGACGTCATCGGGGGAGAGTACGCCGAAGGACCGTCGCCGCTCCTCAGCGTCCCCTCGGTCCTGTGGGACTTCCGACGCGGGCACCGCGTCTTCAAGTCGGTGTGCGGGCGGACGCCGACGACTTGGGCCCGCCGCCGCTTCGGATTCACGCCGCTCATCCCGCAGGTGCTGACGAAGTCGGGCTACAAGGGGGCCATGCACGTCGCCCTCGACGACGGCATTTATCCCGACGCCGAGCAGAGCCGCATTCGCTGGGAGGGCTGCGACGGCTCGCTGATCGATTCGGTCAGCCGCATCCCGCTGGCCGCCGAGCCATCGACCAGCTATGCGCGGTTCCCCAGTCGCATGGCCGAGTCGATGGAGCAGGACCAGACCGCGGCCATCCTTTTCGCCCGCTGGCCCGAAACCAAGTCCCCCTGGTTCGAAGATCTCCGCCGCACGCACCAGTATTCGCCGTGCCTCGGAAAGTGGGTGACGTTCGAACGTTACTTCGAATCGGGCGAAGCCCCCGGCCGGCTCTCGAAATACGAAGCCCGCGAATACTTCACGCCTTTCCTGATTCAGTCTGTCGCGCGGCAGGAGACAAATCCCGTCACGCGATATCGCGACGCTCTGCTGCGGCGCCATCGATACGATGCGGCGGCGTGGTGCGAAGCGACGGCCGCCGCTCTGATGGGCCGCACGATTCCCGATGGCGACACTCCGATCGCACCTCCAGCAGGGATGGCTGGGGTCGAACGACGTGAGCCCCCCGCGGGTGACTCGCGCGGCGATGCTGGGGGCTCGCAAAGCCTCGACCCCAGCCATCCGGTCGTTCCTGGCGAGGCCCCGTCACGCGAGCGGCTCATCGAAGACGCCGGCCCTGATGCCGCTCCCGAGGCCATCGCCGCCGCGGAATCGATGCTGGCCGAGTACGCGCCGCAAGCCGCCCGCAAGCTCGCCGAGGTCATCCTGGCGGGCGGATCGGGAACGCCGGGCGCGCTCGTCCTCAACCCGCTGTCTTTCGCCCGTAAGGTCTCCGTCGAACTTCCTTCGTTCTCCGAGCCCCCGGCCATTGGCGGGGCGGTGAAAGCGGTGCAGTTCGATGGCATCCGCAAGTCGGCCGTCCTCGAGTTGCCGCCGTGCGGGTTTCTGTGGGTCGCCCCTGGAGGGAAGGCGGCTCCCCCCAAGCGGGGGGAAGGGGCCGCGATGGTCGAAGATGCGATCCTTCGTAACGATTTCTTCGAGGTCTACATCAACGAAGCGACCGGCGGCATCGCCCGCATCAAAGGGTACGGCCGCCAACCCAACCGCCTCAGCCAGCAGATCGCCTACCGCTTTCCTCGCGAGCGGACGCCCCAATCTGTCGACGGCGAGCCGGGCGAGCGCACGTATTATTCGGAGATGCGGTGCGACGCGCTGGAGGTCGTCAGCAACGGGCCGGCCGTTGGCGAGATCCGCACTCGAGGCTCGCTGATCGACCCGCAGGAAGGGTCAACCCTCGCCACGTTCTCGCAGTCGGTCCGCGTGTGGCGGGCGCGGCCGGTCGTGGAAGTCGAACTTGAACTTGATTGTCGCCGCACGCCCGATGGCGACCCGTGGACCAACTACTATGCGTCCCGGTTCGCCTGGAACGACATGACAGCGGCGCTGACGCGGTCGTTCCAGCAGGGAGCCCACGGCTTCACCGGCGAACGGATCGAAAGCCCGCACTACATCGAGATCGCCGAGGACGAACAGCGGACGACGCTCCTGACAATGGGGCTCGCGTTCCACCGCAAGACGGGCCCCCGCATGCTCGACTCGATCATGATCACGGCCGAAGAAAAGCAGCGGAAGTTCCGATTCGTCATCGTCACCGATTCCGACTACCCGATGCAGTCGGCGCTCGATGCGATGGTGCCGACACCCGTCGTGGCGGGCAATGGGCCTCCCCGCAGCGGTCCGAGCGGATGGCTGTTCCATGTCGACGCAAAGAGCGTGCAGCTCATGAGCATCATGCCGCTGGAAAACCCGGCAGAAGGATTGCCGGCCTACGCTCAGCACGATTTTCCGACGACGCCCGGCTCCGGTTTCGGCGTCCGGCTGCTGGAGACCGAAGGCCGTCGCCGCACCGCTCGTCTGCGGACATTTCGTACTCCCACCCGCGCTCGTCAGCGCGACTTCCAGGGCCGCACATTGACCGATCTCGCCATCGAGGGCGATGCGGTGGTCATCGATATGGCTCCCTACGAGATCGCCGACGTCGAGCTGTTCTTCTAATGCAGTGAGCGCCACCAGTCCGACCCGGTGGTGAAACGACTGGCCGGCTGCGCCATGATCGCCGCGGCTTCACAACATGCGGTAGCGCCTCGGTCACTGGTCGAATGGGGCAAGCCCGGCGGTGCCCGGCTCGCGGTCGGTCATCCGAACGACCCCCAAGACGGGCCGATGATCCGACAGATCGATCGGATACACCTGTCGCGACACCAACTGCCATGGCCGTGGTACGAAGATCCAGTCGATCACCTGCTTCGGCTCGGTCGAAGAAAACGTGCAATCGGCATCGCTCGTGACCTTCTCCGGAAGCGTGTGCCATCGCGGATCCTGCGTCAGCATGCCCACGGCGGAAGGCTTGTCGGGATCGGTCAGCGGAAAACCTTGCGGACTCGAATTGAAGTCGCCGACGAGCAGGAGTGGCGGTCCTCCCTGGTCCGCCACCCCCTTCAACGCTTCGACCGACGCCGTCCGGACCTCTTCGCTCCGAGAGGAGAGATGAACGGGCACCACGCGCACCAAAGTCCCGTTGTGTGCCTCAAGAGTGCAGACGCATGCATCCTTCTTGCCTCCCAGTGCCGATTCCCATGCGGCGTCACCGGGCAGGTCGATCCAGCGCGCATCCTGGATCGGATAGCGGCTCAGGACGGCGTTCCCGCAGGCCCATCGATAGAATGGCAGCGAGACGTCGAAGTTCCGCTGCTCGATGCGGTACTTGTACCCGCATTTTTCCGCGAGAAACGCTGCCTGGTTGACGCGGTGGCTCCAGGTCGCGTCGAAGTCGACTTCGTTCAGTACGACGACATCGAGATCGAGCGCGGTCAGAAACTCGGCAATCCGATCGAGGCGATCGCCACGCGTGGCGGCACTCTCGCCGTTCCAGTTCTCGGCACCGTTGCCGCGGCCATGCGCGATGTTATACGTCCCGACCCGCAGCAGGTCCGGATCGCGTTCCCGGAACTTCGTGCTCCGCTCGTCCGGATCCGGATCGAGCGTCACGACGCGCAGCGCATCGGATGAGGCCAGTGCGCGGCCGATCGCGTACCACGCGATCGGCACGCAGAACAATCCGGCAATGCTCCAAACCGCCACTCGCCGCCAGCGACGTTTCGACTGCATGCGATCGGCGCCCCCTCCAGGCCGACCGAGAGACCACACGGCTCAGACGGATGCGCGCCGCGGGCGGAAGGCTCTGAAGCGATTCTATCCGGTCGATGAGATCGATGGGGGAGGTCGGTCAGCGGGCGA